>JABMRF010000045.1 GCA_013202715.1 Candidatus Kuenenbacteria bacterium | reverse complement strand
CAGTTTGTCTTCGACACGGAGACTGATGGGCTGAATATTTTTAAATGTAAATTGCTGGGCGTAAGTTTTTGCTGGAAAGAGGGCGAAGCGTATTACATTTCGGTCAAAGATGATTATTTAAAAGAACTAAAACCAATTTTTGAAGATGTAAAAATAAAAAAGATCGCGCATAACATGAAGTTTGATGTTAAGGTTTTGAAAATGCAGGGTATTGAAGTCTCAAATCATTATTTCGATACCATGATTGCGTCTTATCTTTTGAATCCAGGTTCTCGTGCGCACAAATTGGACGATTTGGTTTTTCGTGAGCTTGGCTATCAGATGACCGCCATCACCGATCTGATTGGCAAGAAGGGCAAGGGGCAAACAACACTCGAGTTTGTCGATCCAGCCAAGGTCGCGGATTATTCTTGCGAGGACGCTGATTTTACCTATCGCCTGGTTGATCGACTGGAAAAACAGTTAAATGAAAATAAACTTTGGAAATTATTTACTGAAATAGAAATGCCACTGGTAGAAGTTCTGATCGAAATGGAAATGAACGGTATCAAAATCGACACTGAGCATTTGAAAAAGATTCAGAAGAAGGTTGGTAGTCGGATCAGCATTTTAGAAAAGAAAATTCATAAGTTGGCCGACAGTGACTTTAATATAGCCTCACCAAAACAGATGAAAGAGGTTTTGTTTGAAAAATTAAAGATAAGCACAGAGGGACTTAGCAAAACAAAGACCGGAATTTCCACTGCGGCAGCTGAACTTGATAAAATGGTTGACCGTCACCCGATCATTGAATCAATTCAGGAGTATCGTGAATTAACAAAACTGCAATCAACCTATATTGAAGCTCTGCCAAAACTGATTGAACCTTCCACTGGCCGAATTCATACTGATTTCAATCAAACAATTACCGCAACCGGCAGATTATCTTCTTCAACTCCAAATTTACAAAATATTCCAATCAGAACCGAGTTGGGCCGAGAAATGCGCAAAGCATTTATTGCAGAAAAGGGAAATAAACTGATTGCGGCGGATTATTCACAAGTTGAGCTTCGTGTCATCGCCTGCCTTTCCAAAGACAAAGAGATGATCAAAGTTTTTGAGCGCGGTGAGGATATTCATTCAGTTACTGCGGCGAAAATTTACGGAGTTGAGTTGGATGCCGTTACAAAAGAGATGCGCTACTCCGCCAAGGAAGTAAATTTTGGCGTTCTTTATGGAATGGGCGCTTGGGGCCTCGCGGCTCGCAAGAAAATTACGCGTGATGAGGCCAAAGATTTTATAGACAAGTATTTCAAATCGTTTTCGCAAGTAAAAAAATATATAGACAAGATAAAAGAAGACGCTACGGAAAAAGGTTACGTCGAGACGATCTTTGGTCGGCGCCGATATCTTCCAGAGATCAATTCCGGCATGCAACAACTTCGCGCATCCGCCGAGCGTATGGCCGTTAATCATCCGATTCAGGGAACTGCGGCCGATTTAATGAAAATAGCGATGATCGAGGTTTACCGCGAGTTAAAGGTCAAATGCCCGATGGCAAAGGTTCTTCTCCAGGTTCACGATGAAGTCGTAATTGAATGCCCGAGTGATATGGTTGATACGGTTGCAAAAATCGTTGACGAGAAAATGGAAAAGATTCACAAGCTGTGTGTGCCGATCAAAGTTGAGACTGAGGTGGGGGACAATTGGGATGATATGGAGACCGTTGCTTGAAAAAAATAAAAACTTAGATAATAAAAAAGGACCACCTTTGAAGAAGGGCGGTCCTTGCTGTTTTTAAAGTTTAACGGACAAGGTAAATGCTACCAGTTCCCGGAAATCAGCCTTTCGGAGAAGAATACTAATCATAGTATGTAGCATTTTTTGACTATGGTGTCGCAATTCATGTTCTGCTTCATCGACGGCTTTGATGACGCTTTGAATCTGTCTGAGGCGATAATTTCCAGTCTTTCCCCAGGGTCTCTCTGCCACAACATATGCATTGAACAGATTGCTGAAGTGACCAAAGAATTTCCTAACTTCTTGGTCTTCTTTTGAGGTAGCTCCAACAATATCCAGCTCATGCTGATAAAAGATGACAGGTTTTATTAATTCAAAGAAGGCAGCTTCGGCCTGATGAAAAGAACTTACATAGTGGAAGTGTCCACCTGAAACAACTCCATGTTCGCCGAAAACTTTCGCTAGAGTTGATTTATGACAGGCGTAGAAATTTAACACATCCAGGCAGGCCATCACAGAGGCCAGAAGAAAGTGTCTGGTGCGCGCATAACTATGTTCAACCCGATACATTCTATCGTGCACACTATCGATCCGTTCTTTTAGGTGTTTTCCACCAGCCAGAAGATAAAGATAAATAATCAAGCGCATCTTTTTATACGGAAAAGCTCTATAGTCGCAGATATTTCCAAAAGAAAAATCATATGCGTCGGACATGGTCATTATTTTATGGAAGATTCCATATATATCCGCTTCTTCGTGTTTTGGTGTTTTGTCAAATAACTTGGGTTGAATAGCGTACATCTCTTTCAGTCGATCTGGTTGCATTGCTCCCCCCTTTTAGAGGCTTGATGTTTTGCCTTCCGGTAAGAAGGCACCAACTGGCGCTGTCACGCCAGATATTAATTTATCATGGAGTATTGGTTTTGTCAATCAAAAAAGCCCCTCGCATTGCGGGGGAGCTTTGATTTTGTTCTAGGCCAGAACCATGTCTAGCAATTCACAACCTTTTTTCGGCTGAAGGAGTACGAAACTCATGTTTTTGATAATAATATATTCTCCCATCAAAGTAAAGGGACCAAGAGAACTGTGACAGTGAGGATCATCTTGGGCAACTGCATCAATCAGTTCTTGTCCCTTTTTGCGGACTGCTCGAAGAAAATCATAGAGCTTCTGATGATTATTTGTATACATTCTGTGAGTACTGCAGAATGCTTTAACTGCAGCAGAGGCTCTTTTTTGAAAGGAGTTGTCTAGATAGCTGTCAACAGAAACAAAATGATCAAGAAGAATTTTTTCAAGAAGACTATTCGCGATTTCATTCAGATCAGGGTGATTCATTGTGACTGTACCGTAAAGGACGTCTTCAATTAAACCAAGCATAAAGCCAGTAAATCTATTGCCATGAATCCCTCTACTGAGCTGATCAAGATTATCAACAAGATTTTTCAATAAATCCAGAGTCTTCTCTGAAAAAGAAATTTTTAGCCTTGTTATGGCAGCAACATCCTCAATTGATAACTGGTCATACTTATGCAGGTCATCAATAAAATCCTGGGCGCATGTGGGCGGTTGTTCTACTGCCTCTATAATTGCTTGTGAGCTTACTCTGCTCATGACGTTTCTTTGCCATTCTTCTCTGCTTCGTTTGTCCATCCGACACCTCTCTTAGTTATTTCCCTCTCGGGAAAGATTATTATGTCAGCACATTAGGCTGACAATTTACTTTAACAATATTGAAGTGAGATGTCAATAGAAATAAAAAAGCCCTAAACCACTCACGAACGTTGTCGTTTAGGTTTAGGGCAAGCCCCTCGCGTTGCCGGGAGCATTTGTATCTGTTAAGCGAGGAACATTTTTTGTTTTTTTGCTTGACTAACCAGCTCCATTAAGTGTTCACCTGGCAATCTCCCAAAAAAGAGGAAGCTGAGGTTCTTGAGAATTATTTCAGAGCCAAAGACTGACAAAGGTGACCAATTAGGAGAAAAAGTATCAATTTCTGTTCCGCTGTTAGCAGCTTCTTTTTCATTGTGAGCTTTTTCTTCTTTTCGATGTGTGTAACCTTCTTGAATGCAATGGATTATTGTCCAAACTTTACCCAGGTCTTGACTGTTCTTGTAATAACTCTTCAGGGCTTTTCCTGCTCGGTCGCGGAAAGCATTATCCCGGCGATCAGTTAGGCTAGTGATCAAATTTCCATTTTGAAAACAAAGGTTAAGTAGGAAGTCTACCCAATTGGTAAAGAGCCAGTGATTCTCATTAAGTAAAGGAACATACTTGGCCATGGTTTCCATGGTTCCCACAATAATACCGTTTAAGACTCTAGGGGGAACTTGACCAGCCAGGACCTTTAGTTGGTTAAAGGTGAGATCACTAAGGCGCTCGTCAATTTTTGTGAGATCACTAAGAAAGTAGAAGCTGGTAGTAATTGTTGCATAATTAAAGTCATCCTCATCCGCGTTTTTAAATAGCTGAATTAAGGAAAGATCTGTAGTGTTCCAGACTTCCCGAAATAGAGTGGGACCAAGTATGGCGCTGACTGTGTCGGAAAATTTGTGGAAATCATCCTTAAATTGACCACTTGCTTCAACTCTGCGAACCTGTTCTAAAGCTTTGTCACTTAAACCCATGGAACCATCCTTTTCTCCCTTTCGGGAGCATTAGGTACCAAGCTTTCGCTTGACAGTGTTACATCAGTGCTTTCGCACTGACACTATATATTATAATATGATAAGTATTTTGTCAACAGTAAAAAAAAGCCCTAAACCACTCACGACGTTGTCGTTTAGGTTTAGGACAAGCCCCCGCAATGCGAGGAGCTGAAGTCTTGATGATTATCTAGTCAAGTTTTTGTTTGGGTTCTTTTATACCGAAATAGACCATGATTAAGCTTAACATATTACGTGAGTCTATCGGTTGAATTATGACATAGCCTAGATCAATCACAACCAAAGCAGCCATTTCGTTCATGTGTACTGGCCTCTGATTAACGCTTTCTTTTTTTAATACATCGCGGAAGATATCAGATAAAAGAAGGTGGATTTTTTTACCTCTTTTAGTTCTTACTTCAGGCTCTCGTCCTTTCTGTAGACCAAATAGTTTGATGGCTCTAGAAAGGCGACCTTTGAAAAGATTTTCACGAGCACGAAGTGGGTATTGTGGAAAAGTGCAGAGGCCGAAAATAAAATCGAAAAGGCCATTTGCCAAACCAGGCAGACCTTCAGTTCTACTATCAAGGTCAATGCCAAATTCGAGAATACTGAGGATAATTGCCTCAGAACTCCATTGGGGGAGCCTGTCGTATTCTTCGTCAGTCAAAGATTGAAGAAGAGACCTTTCGTTTTCGGGCCACTCAGCAGTTAAGGATTGAAAAAGGGCTTCTGGGTTTTCCAGTAAACGGATATAGTATTCATGGCTACAGTTTTCAAGGTGGATGCGTAGCACTTCCAGTGCTTGTTCGAAATCAAGATTGTTACCAACTGTCTTAAGCACGGTTAATAAATCAGTGTCTTCGGGTAATACGGACAACTCTTTAAACACACTCCCATGAATCGCTTGCATTGTAGACCTCCTTTTCAGTTGCTAACCTTTCGGCAGCATGGTCAATGCAGTTGTTGACGACCATCGTCAACATTAAAGAGTATAGTAGGAGCAAGTGTATTTGTCAACAGAAATAAAAAAGACCCCCCGCAATGCGGTGAGTCTTTGAGTTTGTTCAATTTATTCAGTTGCTTCT
>JABMRF010000044.1 GCA_013202715.1 Candidatus Kuenenbacteria bacterium | reverse complement strand
CCCGCAAGTCATGGTCACAAAGACAAATCTCGTATGCCAGGCTCTATCGGTGCGACAGGTCCAGATCGTGTTTTCAAAGGTAAAAAGATGCCCGGTCAAATGGGAAATAAATATATTACCGTTACAAATTTGGAAATTATCGAAGTAATTCCGGAAAAAAATGAACTCTTAATTAAGGGTGCTGTTCCAGGTGCAAGAAATGGACTATTATATATCCAAGGACTTGGAGAGTTTGATATTGCTGAAAAAAAGGAAGTTGAAGTTAAAGAAGAAAAAACTGAAGATAAGGCTCCTGCGTCAATAGAAAAGAAGGAAGAATCAAAAGTTGAAGAAGTTAAAACCGAAGATAAAGTAGAAAGTGTAGAAAAAGCACCAGAAGAAAATTCAAAGGAAGAGGCGAAACCTGAGGCTTTAGCGGAAGAGGTAAAAGCTGTTCCAGAAGAAGTTAAAAAAGAAGAGAAACCTGTCCAAGAACCAAAGAACAAAGAAGCAAAAGAATAATCATCTTTATTGTTGTTTTGCTTTTTTGTTTTAATAAACAAAAAGAAATATGATTAAGGCCAAATTATACAACCAGCAGGGAGAAGACAAAGGCGAGGTTAATCTAAAACCTGAGATTTTTGAAGTTGCTGTGAAACAGGATTTGGTTCATCAGGTTGTGATTGCTCTCTTGGCTAATAGACGCCAAATACTTGCTCATACAAAAGACAAAAGTGAAGTTCGTGGTGGTGGTCGCAAGCCGTGGAAACAAAAAGGTACCGGTCGAGCTAGACATGGCTCAATTCGTTCTCCTTTGTGGAAAGGCGGTGGTGTTACTTTTGGACCGACTAACCAAAGAAATTTTACAAAACAGGTCAATAAAAAGATGCGAGTCAAGGCTTTGTTTATGGTCTTGTCTGACAAAGCAAAAGATAGCGCAATTTTGGTAATGGAAAAATTTGAATTACCGGAAATTAAAACAAAACAAATTGTTGAACTATTAAAAAAAATAAAGCTGGAAAAGAAAGTCTTATTTGTAATTGAGAAAATGGACGAAAATATCGCATGTTCTATAAAGAATATTCCTAAAATTGATGTGATTTCAGCAGATAGTTTGAATGTCTATGATTTGATTAATAGTAATCATGTCGTGTTTACAAAGGATGCCTTGAAAAAGATTGAAGAAGTTTATATAAAATAATATGGGAGTTATTGGAAAAATATTCAAGAAAAAAGATGAAGATAAAAAGCCTTTAAAAAAAGAAGAACCAAAGGCTGAGGTTAAGGTTGCTTCTTCAACTCCTGATCCAAAAACAAAAGTAGCTCCAGTGGCCGCTTCTCCAGCAAAAGATGAATCGGCAGAAGTTAAAACTGAGCAAAAGAAAGAAAAGCCAGCAACCGCAAAGCCAGTAGTTGAAAAAAAACCTGAGAAACCGTCAATGAAAGTAGAAAAAAGAGATGATCCGCAAGCATATAAAGTTTTGATTCGGCCGCTAGTTACAGAAAAAGCAACTGACTTGGCTGATCTTAATAAATATTGTTTTGTTGTGCCAATTTCAACAAATAAATCTGAAGTGGCGAAAAAAATTATCAATGTTTATGGTGTAAAACCTGTAAAAATAAATTTTATTAGACAAAAAGGAAAAAGAGTAAGACACGGTAGAACTTTTGGAAAAACAAAAGATTATAAAAAAGCAATTATTACCCTTGCACTAGAAGATAAAATTGATCTATACGAAGGGGTTTAATATATGGCAATAAAAGTTTACAAACCAATCACAAACGCTCGTAGACAAATGAGCATCATTGACTCTTCGGATTATACCAAGAAAAAACCGGAGAAGAGCCTGCTTGTGATAAAGAAAAGAACTGGTGGACGAAATGTTCATGGCAGAATTACCGTTCGACACAGAGGTGGCGGAGCAAAAAGATTTTATCGGCTTGTGGATTTCAAAAGAGATAAGGTGGATGTGCCGGCAAAAGTTACGGCAATTGAATATGATCCAAATCGTTCAGCCAGAATTGCCCTGCTACAATATGAAGACGGAGTAAAAAAATATATTGTGTCACCGGCAGAGCTAAAGGTTGGTGATCAGGTTATGTCTTCAAAAGGAAAAGTTGAAGTAAAGCCTGGAAATTCAACCACTTTAGAAAATATTCCGATTGGAACTTTGGTCAGTCAGATTGAAATGGTTCCAGGCAGAGGAGCAGAGATTGCTCGAAGTGCTGGAGCATGGTGTAAGTTAATGGCCGTTGAAGGAAAATACGCTCAACTGCGTTTGCCGTCAACAGAAATTCGATTGGTACCAAGAGAATGTATGGCCACAATCGGGCAGATCAGCAATCCGGAACATATGCATATCAAGATCGGTAAAGCCGGTCGAAAAAGACATATGGGTTGGAGACCATCGGTCCGTGGTAAGGCAATGAACCCTTGTGATCATCCTCATGGTGGTGGTGAAGGTAACTGTCCTATCGGATTGAAGCATCCAAAGACTCCCTGGGGTAAACCAGCTTTGGGCGCAACTACCAGAAAAAAGAAAAAAGAATCAAATAGAATGATTGTTCAAAAGAGAAAAAAGAAACGTAAGAAGTAACTAACGTTTACATATATGTCAAGAAGTCTAAAAAAAGGACCTTATATTGATCACCGTTTATTGAAAAAGGTGAGCAATCTAAAGGCAAACGATGGCACCGTTATCAAGACATGGGCCAGAAGCGCTACAGTAACGCCAGAAATGGTGGGATTTGTATTTGGTGTGCACAATGGCAAGGATTTTATAGAGGTAAGCGTGGTTGAAAATATGGTTGGTCACAAATTGGGAGAATTTTCTCCAACCCGTAAGTTTGTTTCTCATGGTGGTAAAATGGCCAAATCCGCAGCAAAAGGTAAGTAATTTATTATAATAATATGCAAGTAAAAGCAAAAGCAAAATACATTCGAATTTCTCCAAGAAAAGCCAGACTGGTTGTTGACGTGGTTCGTGGTTTAGATTTGCAAGATGCTTTTAATCGATTGACCTTATTAAACAAAAAGGCTGTAGGGCCAGTTGAGAAATTATTAAAATCTGCTTTAGCAAATGCAGAACATAATGATGAGTTAACAAAAGATAATTTATTTATCAAAGAATTTCGAGTGGATGATGGACCGACCGCTTACCGATGGATGCCAAGAGCCTTTGGGCGAGCAACACCGATTAGAAAAAGAACCAGTATTTTTAGCCTGGTTTTGGAAGAAAAAATCCCAACAACAAAAAAGAAAGACAAGAAAACACAAAAAGTAGAAACAACAACAGTTAAAGAGAAAATAACTGATAAGATTGATCCTAGCGTCAGTACTCTAAAAAAACAGGAATCGAGTCAGGCACTTGAAGAAGAGCACAATGAAGAAAAGATTGATGTGAAAAGAAAAGGCGGGCATCGAGATATGCAGCAACAGGAAAAAAATGTTAAAAAAGAAAAAGGGATATTTAAGAAAATGTTTAGACGAAAGTCTGGCATGTAAATAGTCAAAAGTCAAAAATCAAAAGTCAAAAGTTGTGAATTGACTCTAGACTTATGACTCTAGACTCTAGACTAAGAATATGGGTAAAAAAATAAATCCAAAAATTTTCAGAATCAAAACTCAGGGATGGGATTCCCGCTGGTTTTCTGATAAAAATTATCAAAAGTTTTTAAGACAGGATATTGAAATAAAGGAAGAATTAAAGAAAAGACTAGCTAATGCTTTTGTTGCCCGTGTGAATGTCGAGAGAACAGCAAAAGACGTCAATATCGTTATTTTTTCAGCTCGACCAGGTGTAATTATTGGTCGCAGTGGAGTGGGTATCGAAGAAATAAAAAAAGATATCAGTAGAAAAATTATCAAGAATAAAAAAGTAAAATTAAATATAAATATCAAGGAAGTTGGTAACCCAAATCTAAGCGCAATGGTTGTTGCTCAAACTATCAAAGATGATGTTGAAAAAAGAATTCCGTTTCGTAGGGCAATGAAACAAGCTTTAGGCAAGGTTGAAAGAGCCGGTGCCAAAGGCGTCAAGATTCGATTGTCAGGTCGGTTAAATGGTGCAGAAATTGCTAGAGCTGAAAAATTAATCTACGGAAAAGTACCATTGCACACTTTGCGTGCAGACATAGATTATGCGTTCATAGAAGCATTTACTATTTACGGCGTGATTGGGATCAAGGTTTGGATATACCGAGGTGATATTTTTGAAAAAAAAGCAGTGGCCCAAATTCAGGGAAAAAGTCAAGATTCTAAAGAAGATATTAGTAATAAATAAGATATGTTAGTCCCAAAAAAATTCAAACACAGAAAATGGCATAAAGGGCGAGGTCGAAATAAAGGCATGGTAGCTTCTAGAAATACTGAGGTTTGTTTTGGGCAGTTTGGTCTAAAAGCAATAACTGAAGCCTGGGTTACATCCAGACAGATTGAGGCGGCCAGAAGAGCAATTACTAGACACGTAAAAAGGGGAGGAAAGGTTTGGATTAGAATTTTTCCTGATAAACCGGTTACAGCAAAAGGCTCACAGGCAACTATGGGAAGCGGAAAAGGTGCCCCTGATCATTATGTCGCAGTAGTTCGACCAGGAACTGTGATATTTGAAATTTCTGGAATAGATAGAGCATTGGCGCAGGAATCAATGAGATTGGCCGGGCACAAATTGCCAGTTAAAACTAAGTTTGTAGAGAAATTATAAATATATGAAGACCAAGGAATTAAAAGTAAGATCAACTGAAGAATTAGAAAAATTATATATAGAATTTTGTCAAAAAAGACAGCAATTAAATTTTAGGGTTGCCAGCAGACAGCAAAAAAATGTACGGGAACTGCGAGATGCCGTAAAAACAATTGCGCGGATTTTGACTATATTGAAGGAAAGAGAAATAGAAAAAAAATAGAATTAATATTATATGGAAAAGAAAATAAAAAGAATATTTAGACGATTTACAGGGGTTGTTACCAGTACCAAAATGGATAAAACAGCCGTAGTTTTGGTTGAAAGAATCGTAATGCATAAAAGATATAAAAAGCAGTATAAAGTAAGTAGAAAATATAAAGTACATGATGAAAAAAATCAGGTAAAAGTTGGTGAGAAGGTAAAATTTGAAGAATGTCGCCCACTAAGCAAGGATAAGCGGTGGAGAATAGTTTAAACTTATATGATTCAACAACTAACAATGTTAAAATCGGCAGATAATTCTGGAGCTAAACGCATCCAGTGTATTAAGGTTTTGGGTGGTTATAAGAAGCGTTATGCTACTCTTGGCGATATTGTTACCGTAACCATCAAGGAAGCAAAGCCTCATAGTATGGTAAAAAAGGGTGAAGTATTGCACGCAGTGGTTGTTCGAATCAGAAAAGAAAAAAGACGACCTGATGGATCATATATTAGATTTGATGATAATGCGGCTGTTATTATTGACAAGGCAACAAAAGAGCCAAAAGGGACCAGAATTTTTGGACCTGTGGCTAGAGAATTGAGAAAAAGAGGCTATTCAAAGATAGTATCCTTAGCACCAGAAGTATTATAAAAATATGAAGATAAAAAAAGGAGACAAAGTACAAATCAGCAAGGGCAAAGACCGCGTCAAACGGAATAAAAAAGGCGAAAAATCTGCCAAAGGGAATCAAGGAAAAGTGATTCAAGTTTTGCCTGAAAAGAAAAGGGTTGTCGTTGAAGGCTTAAATTTGAGATACAAGCATATTCGTCCGAAGAAGGAAGGTGAAAAAGGTCAACGGATTCAATTTCCAGCATCAATTAATATCAGCAATATAATGTTAGTTTGTCCGCGTTGTAATAAAGCAACTAGACTAGAATTTAAATTATTGGACTCTGATGTTAAAGGTAGAAAAAAAATCAGAATTTGCAAAAAATGCAAAGAAGCAATAGATTAATTAATATGAGTGATTTATACACACAATATAAAAAGGAAGTAGTTCCAGCATTGGTGGAAAAGTTTGGCTATAAAAATAAATTAGCAGCTCCAACCATTAAAAAGGTTGTGATTAATGTTGGGATTGGTTCAGGTTTGAAAGACAAAGATTTTTTGGCAACTGTGAAAAACACTTTGACCAGAATTTCCGGTCAAAAACCGGTTGAAACTCTTGCTAGAAAATCAATTTCAAATTTCAAAATTCGAGAAGGCAATATTGTTGGAGTAAAGGTTACACTGAGAGGAGAAAGAATGTGGGAATTCGTAGAAAAATTAGTCCGCATTACATTTCCTCGTGAAAGAGATTTTCGTGGCTTAGAAACAACAGGTTTTGATCGGGCTGGAAATTATTCAGTCGGATTTAGAGAATTTATTGCTTTTCCTGAAATTAATCAGGATGAAGTAGACAAATTGCATGGCCTGGAAATTTCTGTTTCAACTACAGCAGAAAACAAAGAACAAGGTCTAACATTATTAAGTGAATTAGGTTTTCCATTTAAAAAAGGATAAATAAATTATGTCAACTAAAGCACAATACGAAAAATCGCTGAAAAAGCCAAAGTTTTCAAGTCGTATAGTTCGAAGATGCTGGCGATGTGGCCGTGTCCGCGGATATATGAGAAAGTTTGGTTTATGTCGAATTTGTTTTCGCGAATTGGCTGAAAAAGGCGAGCTTCCTGGTGTTACCAGGAGTAGTTGGTAATTATAACACAGAATAACAGTATATTTTTATGTCAATGACAGACCCAATTGCAGACATGCTTACCCGCATTAGAAATGCGTCAATGGTAAGAAAAAAACAGGTATTGGTACCATATTCCAATATTAAGTTTGCTATTACAAAAATTTTAGAACAGGAAAAATATATTCAAAAGACAGAAACGTTTGAAGATAAGTTTAAATATATCAAAATAAAATTAAAATACGATAATAAAAAACCGGCAATTACCAGTATTCAGAGAACAAGCAAAGTTGGACGAAGATTATATGCAGGAAAACAGGACGTGCGTCGTGTTTTGCATGGTTACGGTATTTCTGTTGTTACGACCTCTCGTGGTGTGATGACAAACAAAAAAGCTCGAAAACTGGGAATTGGTGGAGAAATAATCTGCGAGGTTTATTAAATTGAAGAAATAATATGAGTAGAATAGGAAAAATGCCAATAGAAATTCTAGATAATGTCGAGATAAAACTGGACAATGCTTTGGTTACGGTAAAAGGCCCGAAAGGGGAATTGACACAAGAGATACATCCTTATGTAAATTTAGACATACAGGAAAAACAAGTAATTGTTACCGTAAAAAACGACTCTGATCATAATCAAAAAGCGCTTTGGGGCTTATTTAGAAGTTTGATTAATAATATGGTTTTGGGTGTTACTGGCGGATTTGAGAAAAAGCTGGAAATTAATGGTGTTGGTTACAAGGCTGCAATGAGTGGAACAAAATTAACCTTGAATGTAGGGTTTTCTCATCCGGTAGAATTTGAAATTCCAGAAGGGATTACCTGTCAGGTAGACGGAAACGTAGTCACTATTTCAGGAATAAGTAAGCAGCAAGTTGGAGAAGTGGCTGCTAATATTAGAAAAGTTAAAAAACCTGAGCCGTATAAAGGCAAGGGAATTAAATACATGGACGAAGTTATCCGTCGCAAAGTTGGAAAAGCCGCAGCAAAAGCCGCAGCATAATATATAATATATAATATGAAAAATATTCAAAAAACCAAAAAAGCTAAGGCCGATTTGAGAAAGAATAGAACCAGAAGGAAAATTATTGGTAAGTCTACATTGCTGCGACTGACTATTTTTAGAAGTGCAAAGCATTTGTACATGCAGATTATTGATGATAAAAAGGGAAAAACCATTTGCGCTGCCAACGATTTGCAAATCAAAGGAAAGAAAGATATAAAACCAATGGATATTGCGACTGAGATTGGAAAGACTATTGCCAAAAAAGCTGTAGAAAATAAAATAGAAAAAGTTGTTTTTGATCGTGGTCCATACAAATATCACGGTCGTGTCAAAGCTGCAGCTGACGGCGCCAGGGACGCTGGTTTAAAATTTTAGTTATATTATATGACAAACGATAGAAAAAAATTTAATAAACGAGGACCAAGACCGGAGAGAGAATTTGATCAAAAGATTGTGGACTTGGCTAGAGTTACTCGTGTGATGGCCGGTGGTAAGCGAATGAGCTTTCGGGCCTGTGTTGCGATTGGTGACAGAAAAGGAAAAATTGGCATTGGTCTTGCAAAAGGAGCTGATGTTACACTTGCAGTTACAAAAGCGGTTAATAGAGCAAAAAAGAAAATGGTTAAAATTCCGATTATAAATGATACAATTCCACATGAACTTCGAATCAAATATAAGGCAGCTAAACTGTTATTAAAGCCTGCTCCAAAAGGAACCGGAATCAAGGCTGGTGGTGCTGTTCGAGTTGTACTTGAATTGGCTGGAACTCCAAATATTGTTTGTAAAATTTTAGGAACCAATAATAAAGTTACAAATGTAAAAGCTTTATTAAAAGCAATGGAGTCATTTAAGGTTACCGAAAAGCAGGCAGAGAAAAAACATGTTGTTAAAAAAGAAGAAGTCAAGAAAGAAGACCCTTCGGCTCCGCTCCGCTCCGCTCAGGGTGACACGCAAACAAAGGAAGTTAAAAAAGATATAAAATAGATATATGTCACTGCAAATACACAACATTGGAAAAAAGAAAAAGAACAGGAAAAGAGTCGGTCGTGGCAATGCCTCAGGACACGGTACTTATTGTTGCCGTGGACTCAAGGGACAGCGATCTCGTTCTGGTGGTAAATCAGGTTTGAAACTTAGAGGATTCAAACAGAACCTTTTGAATATTCCGAAAATGAAAGGAACGAAATCTATCCGACCAAATGCCCAGGTTGTAAATTTGTCTGATTTAGAAAAGCATTATAGCGAAGACTTGAAAGTTACACCAGGCAATTTGCTTGAAAAAGGATTAATTGATAAAAGCACTTTACCTGTGAAAATATTACGAGATAAGAAGTTTGATAAGTTAACACGCAAGCTGGAAGTGTTTGGTTGTTTGCTTTCTGGCTCAGCAAAGGATATAATTGAAAAGGCTGGTGGCAAAGTTGTCGGCATTGAAAAAGTCAAAAGTCAAGAGTCAAAAGTCAAAAGTTAAAAAAATAAAGGCAAAAAGGTATATTTGACCCTTCTTACTTTATGTGGGAAAAGATAATTCAAATTTGGAGATTAAAGGATTTACGTAATAAGATATTGTTTGTTTTGAGCATGTTGGTAATTTTTCGAATTGCCGCTCATATCCCTATTCCGGGCATCAATGTTGAAAATTTGCGTGAATTTTTTGGTTCTAATCAGATTTTGGGATTGTTAAATCTATTTTCTGGTGGTGGTATGCAGAATTTTTCCATTGTGATGATGGGTATTGCTCCGTATATTACTTCTTCTATTATTTTCCAATTGCTGGGTATGATTATTCCAAAGCTGGAAGAAATGCAAAAA
The DNA here is from genome assembly GCA_013202715.1 of Candidatus Kuenenbacteria bacterium. GTDB lineage: Bacteria > Patescibacteriota > Patescibacteriia > UBA11705 > JABHMO01 > JABMRF01. The sequence goes on along the minus strand of JABMRF010000044.1, from coordinate 15,191 downwards.
GAAGAAGCCGGCCGACAGAAGATCAGCATGTATACCAGAATTGCAACTATTCCTCTAGCAATTATGCAGGCTTACGGTATGATCACTTTGCTAAAGCAATCTCCTCAGCCAATTATTGAGGATTTGAGTTTTTACAATTTAGCAACAATGTTAATCACCATCACAGCTGGAACAATTTTCTTAATGTGGATTGGTGAATTAATTACTGAAAAGAAAATTGGTAATGGTATTTCCTTACTGATCTTTGCTGGTATTATTGTTCGTGTTCCATCTGCGCTGCAACAAGTCATTGTTAATTTCAGTCAGGAACAGCTAATTAATTTATTAGTATTTGCAATCATCGCGGTCATTACGGTGATCGGGGTTGTTATTATATCAGAGGGACAGCGCAATATTCCCGTGTCTTATGCAAAACGGGTTAGAGGAATGAAAATGTATGGTGGGATGGATACTCATTTGCCAATTCGGGTGAATACAGCAGGTGTTATTCCGATCATTTTCGCTATTTCTATCGTTTTGTTCCCGCCAATGATGGCTCAATTCCTATTGCGCGCAAATTCAGCAATAGTAAAAAACATTGGACAGGGTATAATTGACATTTTTAATAATCAATTGTTTTACGGAATATTATATTTCTTACTGGTATTTGGTTTTACATATTTTTACACAGCAGTTATTTTTCATCCATATCAGATTGCGGACAATCTACAAAAGCATGGTGGCTTTATTCCTGGCATTAGACCTGGTCAACACACCGCTGAGTATCTCCAGCATACAATTAGCCGTATAACGCTGACAGGTGCTGTTTTTCTTGGTTTAATTGCCGTTCTTCCGTTAATGCTTCAACAGGTCTCTGGCCTGCAAAATATGGTCATTGGTGGAACCAGTATTCTGATTGTAGTTAGTGTTGCCATTGAAATTGTAAAACAGGTTGAATCGCAGTTGACAATGAGAGACTATGAGGGCTTTTAAAAATGAAGAATAAAGAATGAATAATTAAAAATGATTAATGAAGGATGCTGGAGTTAGTCCAGCATTTTTGGTATAATGGCATTGTGAAATTAACCGTTGTAGAATTATGAAAAAAAGAAAACAGGTATTTATTTTTATTGGTCCTCCCGGCTCTGGTAAAGGAACTCAAGCAGAGCTTTTGGTACGTGAATTCAAAATAAAAGCGTTGTCGGGTGGTGCGATCTTTCGCGATCATATGGCGAGAAAGACCACACTCGGAAAACAAGTTCGTAAATACATGGACAAGGGACACTTGGTCCCAGATGAAATTGTTACAAAAATGATGCTGAATAGTATTCGCCGAGCCAGGCAACCTGTTATTTTGGACGGCTACCCTCGAAATTTGACTCAAGCTAGAAGTTTAGATGCTTTTTTTCAGAAGCAAGAAGGAAAGTACCTTCCTATTGTTATCAAATTTGATTTGTCTGCTAAGGATGTTTTTGAGAGAATTTCGGGCAGATATACTTGCTCATGTGGCGAAATTTTTCATGTCAAATTTAGACCACCAGCGCAGAAAGAAATATGTGATAGTTGCAAAAAGAAGCTAAAAAAACGTTCAGATGCCAGTCCTGCTATTGTAAAAGAGCGGATGGTAATTTACAAAAAGAAAACAGCACCAATTTTGAAGATTTACAAAAACAATAAGCAATACAAATTGTACAAAGCCGGTGGGAAGAAAACCATCGAACAGGTTTACAGTGAGGTAAAGAAAATAGCAAAAAAGTTTTTATGATAAGACTAAAGAGCGAACAAGAAATCAAACTTTTGAAGCAGGGCGGAAAAATATTGGCTGAAGTTCTTGAGGTTGTGAAAAAAAATGTTAAGCCAGGGATTACAACCAGAGAGCTGGATAAGATTGCAGAGGATTTAATTTTAACAAAAGGTGGACAGCCCTCTTTCAAGAATTACGGGGACAAAAACAATCCTTATCCGGCAACACTTTGCACCTCTTTGAATGAAGAAATTGTGCACGGAGTTCCACGCGATTATATTTTAAAAGAGGGAGACATTTTGGGCCTAGATATTGGAATGAGGTATCCAAAGGACAGTGGATTGTATACAGATATGGCAGTTACAGTTCCGGTCGGAAGTATTTCGGCGTCAGCGAAAAATTTGATCAAAGTAACAAAAAAAGCATTGGATGTTTGGCTGAAGAATATAAAAGCCGGAGAAGATTTATATCAGCTTTCGAAAAAAGTGCAAGACTATATTGAAAGCAATGGCTATTCTGTTATCCGCGATCTAGTGGGTCACGGAGTGGGTCACGCGGTGCATGAGGATCCACAGATTCCTAATTATTACATCCCTGGCGCAACTTTGATCCTAAAGGAGGGAATGGTCCTGGCCCTCGAGCCAATGGTCAGTTCAGGCGATTTTCGCATCAAAACGATGCCTGACGGCTGGACAGCAGTTACCATTGATGGCAGCTTAACCGCCCATTTTGAGCATAGCGTTGTGGTTACGAAGCGTGGTTGTGATGTTTTAACAAAATAGTATGAACTATTTAGGCCTCGATTGGGGAAAATCAAAAATAGGTGTTGCCCTTGGTAGCGATGAAATGAAAATCGCCAGCCCGATTTTGGTTTTGCATTACAAAAGTCTAGATGAGGCAGTCGAAAAGTTACAACAGATAATAAAGGAAGAAGATATTAAAAATATTATAATCGGCAAGCCTGTCAGTTTGAGTGGGGGCGAGCAATTTTCAGCAGAGTTTGAAAACTTTGTAGAAAAAATTAAGCAGCTGGGAATAACTGTTCAACTCGAAGACGAAAGATTGTCATCCAAACTGGCTCAAAAACAACAGCGGGAATCGGGGCAAAAGGGTGATGACGATGCGTTGGCAGCATCGGCGATCCTGCAATCATATTTTGATAAATCCAAAATCCAAAATCCAGAATTCAAAGGAAAACCAAAAAGCAAAATTTAAAATTAAAAGGTGCTCCTTAGGATTTTTTAATTTAGAGTTTATAATTTGCTTTGGGTTTTGTGCTTTGGGCTTTGAGTTTTTATATGGAGAAGTTGAACAAAACCGTTGGAATAGTACTAACTAAGCGAGACTGGCGGGAGGATGACCTCCTTTTTTCTATTCTGACGGAAGATTTTGGTAAAATTGAAGCGCAAGCCATTGGCATAAAAAAAATTAAAAGCAGACTGGCCGGACATCTTTGTTCTGCGGGTTTGGTGGAGATTTTATTTGTCCAGGGAAAAGTTCACAAAAAAGTTACGCATGCCTATTTGACCAAAAAGTTCAACATAGAAAAAGAAATTGATTTTTACTGTTATAATTGTATTTTGGAAATAGTAGATAAGTCATTAAAAACTGATGATTATAATGAGGGGATCTGGCAGTTGGCAAATTGGGCTATTGAAAAAGTAATTGAACATGAGGGTGATCAGGAAAAAAAACTAATTATAAATCTTTTTGTCATAAAACTATTAACGATTCTTGGCTATCAGGTCACCCTTGATCAAAAGGGATTTTATGTCAACCGATTCACTTTGGATCCGGATATTAAGGCGCTAATTGATCAGGTCCAACATGGTGAATATCAGCCGGAAATTAAATTATCTAAGCAAAATAATCAAAAGCTGTTTAGCTTTCTGCACAAGTATCTTACCTATTACCTTGAAAATAAAATGAACAGTTTTGGCTTAATTTAACGAAAAGAAACCAGAAACTGGAAATCGGAAACTGGGGTTAAAGTTACGATTAAAAACACTTGTTTTAACCCAAATTTCTAGTTTCCTGTTTCCTGTTTTTAAACAGCTATTGACCCTTCGAATCGTTCTACTCTCTCAGGGTCTTGACAAGTTGTTTTTTTTATTATAGTATTAAGTGTTACAATAAAAGAGGATAAAGGGGGCTATCATGAGAAGTAGTTGTATTTTGATGGTTATGCTTTTGTTCTCTTTCTTGGGGTGCATTAAACCCATGCACTGGGGAGAATTCCAAGGTGACGTTCCTGACGGTTCAAAAGAGGACACTCTCTCGGAGACGACTGAGCCACTGGATGAAAAGTCAAAAGTTGACGAGATTGATGACCACGTGGCCGTTGATCTCGATGACCAGTGTGCGCAGGACAGTGAACTAAAAGTAGATACTGAAGATGAGGATCACCTCGAAGTTCAGGTCTTACCAGACGAAGATGAACCTCCAGAAGAAATCGTAACGGTTGAAGAAGTTGTTTTACCGCCTGAAGTGGGCGAAGATACTCCTCCCCCTGAATGCGAACCGGAGGAATACCTTGAAGAGCATTTTTCAAAATGCGTAAAGTATCCGTGCTGTGGAATCGAGGGAACATGGGAAGTGGTTGTGATCGACTACGATACAATGGAATTTACAACCTATGAGCTTGTTCTCACGCAGACGGTGTCCTATCTCGAGGGAACGCTCACAATTGCGCAACCGCCAGAATTTGCTGATTGTAAAGGACTTCTGGAGGAAACTGAATTCATGCTGACTTGTGAGAATGAAGACTATGTCTTAGCTCTTACTTCCAGTGGTGCGAATGATGTCAGCATGAGCGGTTTTTACGGTTATAGCTATTCGGCCGGCGGAATCAAAAACGGGCCGTTTAACATGGACATCTTGCCTTAGATTTCAAAGGAGCTTCTACACTTGAAGCTCCTTTTTTAATTTTTAAAATAAAAAAAAGAGGCAGTGGTGTCACTGCCTCTTCGTGAGAGGGTTTCTGTTTATGCAGCAGGTGTGCTGCGTACTTTGTTACAACGTGGCAGGTCCCATCCTCGCCAGGGGCAAGTCGGATGACACCGACCGCGCTGACAGTAGAGCTCAGCCCTTTGTTCGTCGAACATCTGCGGGTGCAGGCCGATCTTGACCAGACTGACAACTTGCTCGAGTGAGAGCATTGTTGCCGGAACGTCCGGATGCGTGTTGCTTCCGTTGAGGATCATCTGTCCATTGCGCATGAAATGCCAGCGCTTGGACAATCCAGTTCCTTCCGGGCCCATGAGCGTAGGCGTCATGCCCAGCGCCTTCTGTTCTTCGTAGTCCAGAATCCTGGCCACTTCAGCCATATCCAGCTTTGCTTTTTCGCTGGTGAAAATCTGAACTTGACCTGAGGCCTTGTTCAAGATAACAACATCGGACAGTCCGCCGTCTTTCGATCGAGCGAACTTGCTCATTTCCGGATTGTCCGACTTGATGGTCACAATCCTGATTGGCCTTGGCCTTTCATGCAGTTCGAAGTCCATGCAGGTCGTCTTGTCCGGGTTTCGGAAGTCAGCCCTGGCCTCCAGGAACGTTGTTTGTTCCAAGGCTTTGGCACGGGCCCCTTCGAGCAGCCAGTTGGCCACCATTTGGGGTTTGTCCGGGCTCTGCATGCACATCAGGACTCCGATGTGCTGGACGCTGAACGTCTTGGCGAGCTTTTCCTCGGCAAGCTTTGCGTCGAGGCCACGCTTGCCCCAGGCGATGACCTTGAGCGGGTCATTCGGGTAGAGCTTGTGCAGGAGTTTGATCGTTCCTGCAAAATCGAACGGCTCTGACGTCGCCGTGGTGTCGCGCTTCAGCGCGTATGTCAGAATCGGCGCCAACTTTGAGTCAACGGCGATCCTAAGCTCTCTGGCAGTCAACGTAGTCGTACAATTGACTTTTGTTCTGACGTGCCCATTGCTTTCCTTCGGGTGTTCGTCAAGGTCGCCTCCACCGACTCCGAGCCGAAGCACGCCGTCCGGCGCATGTTTGGCCAGGAATTCAGCGGTGCCTTCTCTTTCAATGAGCCACTGTGCAGTGACTTCGTCATTGTCCGGTCCGACGTGTGTCTCCACCATGACGGTTTGGCCAGCCACCACGATCGGGTAGCGGATGCCGTTTTCGATACTTTCGACTTCGATAGGTTCGAAGTCTTCAGTGATCTCGTGAAGGGTCGGTTCGGCAGAGACAACAATCTCTACCCGAACGCCGTCTTCTTCAATTACCAAATTTTGCCCAGGTTTTGCCCCAACAACAAACGTTTTCTTGCTCATTCGAGCCTCCCTTTTTTTGTAAAATTATTGTCAAATTTCGATTACCTTACTGAGCATTATAGCATATATTTAATAATCTGTCAACCCGTCATTCGACAGGTTGACCATGTTGGATAACATGGTCAATACCTTGGCTAAAATTAGTGCTAAATCTTCTGTTTTAGCAAACAAAAAAACACCTGCAGAACAGATGTCTTTTTGGTGGACGCTAGTGGAGTCGAACCACTGACCTCATCGACGTCAACGATGCGCTCTAACCAACTGAGCTAAGCGTCCCTGGAAATCCACGTTAAATTACATAAAATTATGGCGTGGCTCAAAAAAATAAATATAACTGGTGCGCCCAGATGGAATTGAACCATCGACATCCACGTTATAAGCGTGGTGCTCTAACCCCTGAGCTATGGGCGCCAGTTGTAAAGTTATATTTATATTTTGTTCGCCACTTGCAATTTCAAGCGTGGTGCTCTAACCACTGCCTGCCCGCCGAAGCTTTAGCGTAGGCGGGAGCTATGCGAGCAAATTGTTTTTTGGAACTGAAGGAATTATATCAAAATAATTTGGGTTTGTCGAGAGAAAATAATTTCAGTATAGACAAGTTTATGATATAATATTACCATAAATTTTAATACATTTATGATGATTGCGGTTTGGTTTGCTGTATTTATTGCCAGTACCTGGATGTTGGTAAGAGCGGCGGACTATTTTACAGATTATGCAGCCAAACTTGGTAAGATTCTTCGCTTGCCAAATTTTATTGTTGGCGTATTTATTGTTGCCCTCGGAACTTCTTTGCCTGAGCTTGTAACTTCAGTTATTGGTGTGAGCAGGGGAGAGACTGAAGTTTTGAGTGGAACTGTTCTTGGCACAGTTGTGATAAATATTTTACTTGGACTTGGCATTGCAGTTTTATTGTCAAAGAAAAAAACAAAATTTAGTTGGGATATTGTTTCAAATGATCTTCCTTTTTTTGCCGGTGCAATTTTTTTAATAGCAATTGCTCTATTGGACGGAAAGTTCGGCATGTTCGAAGGGATAATATTTATCGTCGGTTATATAACATATGTTGTGTATGCCTATTTCATCCAAAAAGAAGAGGGAAAAACTGCGAAAGCTGATATCAAGAGACAATTAAATAAAGAAATCAAAGGGGGGCTGAAAGAGGCGGAGGAAAAAGATGAAAAGATAAAACAAACTTTCAAGTTGAAGGGCTTTAGTCCTAACGCAAAAATTATTCTTTTCTTGATTGTCAGTCTTGGCTTCATTATTCTTTCTTCCAATTTTGTAATCGAAGCAGTTCTTCAATTGGCAAGTATCTTTGGTATTGGTGCATCCATTATTGCTGCGACCGCTGTCGCGCTCGGGACTTCTCTGCCAGAAATTGTGGTAGTAGCAGCGGCTGCAAAGCGTGGAAATTTTGACATGGCGATTGGTGATATTTTAGGAGCAAACATTTTTGATATCTTCGTGATTTATGGAGTAAACGGACTGTTTGTTACATTAACAATTACAAGTGAGCTGTATTGGATAATGATTCCGTTTTTAATTGGGACGTTCTTCTTGCTCTGGTTGGTTTTGATTGACAAGAAAATTACCCGAACCGAAGCCCTAATGTTTGTTCTTGTTTATATCTTTTTTGTTGGAAAACTTTTGAAACTTTTTTAGGGGAAAAGGGGTTAAAAGGGAAAGACGGGCAGCAATCTAAGATAAACAAAACGTAAAATATAAAAATGTAAGGGTTCAAAATTTTGAACCCTTACATTTTTATATTTTATTTTCTCTTAAATTAATTCTTTCAATTTATCTAAAATGGCTTGAGGCTCTGAATCCAGTTTAAATTTAATCATGTTTTTTGCTCCCATCGGCATGCGGTCAGCAAAATATGAACGCAAATCAATGTTTTTTTCAGATTTGATTACACAATATTTTTCATTGTCTTTTTCATAGAATAAAACGGTCAACTCAACGGTCGGAATACTAACAATTAATTCTTCAATAACACCGATCAGATCCTGTGGCATGGCTTTGGTTTCATTAAAGTCCTTTTCAGGAATTTCAGCCCAAGCGATTTTTTGCAGATCATCAGTTTTTAAGTTCAAGAGAATTCGTCCCCACAGGTGAAGCGCACCCACAGTTTGTTTTTGGTAAAGATTTTCAATGATTGATTGACGCTCAGCACCAGCAGCCATCAACTGACTGGCGATGTTCAAACTTTTCGGGGTAACTGTTGGAATCTTAAAACTCTTTGTTTTTTCAATCATCCCTGTCAAGAGGTGAGTAGCGATGATTTCACAGAGTAGTTTAGGGTCAATATGTTCAATAAAATCATAAATCATTTCTGAAACAGAAGATGCAGTAATATTAACATAGTTTAAATGCCCGTAATGTTCATTTTCGGTTGAATGGTCAATATTAATAACCGGTACGTTATAAAAAAAGTCAGTATTATTATGATAAACAAGATCAAGCGATTCAAGATCCGGCGTATTAAGCACAATAATCAAATCATGTTTATATTGCGTGTCGTGAATTTTGATATCTTCTCTTGTGAATTCTTTGTGGTTTGGTGAAACATGAATGTGCAGGCTGTTGTTTTCAACTTTATAGTCAAGCTCAGGATGCTTTTTGTCTCGAATATTTAGACTAATAATGATTTTTTTTAGGTCATCAAGATTATCACTAATAGTTTGAGTTTTTGGTAAGAAGTTATAGCTGTGTGGCAATGTAAAATCAGAACAAACAATTTCTGCTGGTTTTCCGATTTTTTTGAGCATTTCAGCTAAAGCTAGACTTGAAGCAATTGCGTCTCCGTTATGATCTTTTCGAAAGGTGATCAAAGGATAATTACTTTTTTGAATAGTTTCGTATAGTTGTTGATGTTGATTTAGAGTCATACTTATAGTCAATGGTCAAAAGTCAATAGTCATAAGTGTAAATTAACTCTAGACTTTTGACTCAAGACTTTAGACTTGAATATAGTATCTTAGCTAATATTTGGAGTAGTGTCAAGAGATTTTATGCACAACCAGCCATAATGTGCTAAACATGTCAAATTCTGTTGTTTTTTGTATAAAAATGTGCTAGAATAGAAGAGAAATTAACTTAAATTGTACTTGGAATTTATGGAAATTCCTAAGACTTATAATCCAAAAGATTACGAGGACAAAATTTATCAAAATTGGGACAAAAAAGGTTTATTTAACCCTGATAAATTAAAAGGAAAGCCATACTCAATAATGATGCCGCCGCCAAACGTGACGGGCGTTTTGCATTTGGGCCATGCTTTGGAAAATTCCGTAATGGATGTGATGGCACGATATCAGAGAATGCTCGGAAAAAAGGTTTTGCTATTACCCGGAACTGATCATGCTGCAGTCGCAACTCAAGCGAAAGTAGAAAAGATTTTAATTGAAAAGGGGCATGCTAATCCAAGAGAAGAGTTTGGTCGGGAAAAATTATTGGAAAAAATTAGAAAATATTCTGAAGAATCAAAAGCAACCATTATCAAACAGATTAAGAAAATGGGAACAAGCTGTGACTGGTCCAGACTGGCTTATACTTTTGATGAAAAAAGGGGAACAGCTGTAAATGAAATTTTTAAGAAAATGTACAAAGATGGTTTGATTTATCGAGGCTACCGAGTTATTAATTGGTCAGTCAAAGGACAATCAACCTGCTCTGATGATGAATTGGTTCACTTGGAGAGGCCAGCAAGATTGTATACTTTTAAATATGCCGCTGATTTCCCAATTACAATTGCTTCCACTCGACCTGAAACAAAATTGGGTGATACCGCTGTAGCCGTTCATCCGGATGATGCGCGTTACAAAAAGTATATTGGTCAGACATTTGAAGTAGATTTTTGTGGTAATAAATTGAATTTGAAAATAATCTCCGATCCAGAAGTGGATCCTGAGTTTGGTACTGGTGCTCTTGGCGTTACTCCGGCGCACAGTCCGATTGATTTCGAAATGTACCAAAAACAAAAAGCAGCATCACAGCCAATTAACTTGATTGCTGTGATTGGATCTGACGGAAAAATGACCAATGAGGCCGGAGCTGAATTTTCCGGGCTAAGTGTAGAAAAAGCCCGGGAAAAAGTTATTGAAAAATTGAAAAAACAAAAGTTATTTATAAAAGAAGAAGATATCACTCAAAGCGTTGGAACGTCAGATCGGTTTGGTGACGTAGTTGAAGCGGTGCCAATGACGCAATGGTTTGTAGATGTAAACAAAAAAATTCCAGGAAAAAAGCTTAGCTTGAAACAATTGATGAAGCAGGCTGTGAAATCAGGCCACAAAGGTAAAGCTAAGAATAAAATTAACATTACGCCAAAAAACTTTGAAAAAATATATTTCCAGTGGATTGATAATTTGCGTGACTGGTGCATTTCTCGTCAGGTTTGGTGGGGGCATCGGATTCCGGTTTGGTACAAAAAGGGAACTGAAGTTGTCATGATCAGGCATGGTCAGTCAGTTAATAATGAAAAAAAAGTTTTGAATTCTGATGTTACCAGAACTGAATTTGGATTGACAGAAAAAGGCAAAAAGCAGGTCAAATCTGCAGCAGCTGAATTAAAAAATGAACAATTTGATTTAATAATTCATTCACCGTTTACCAGAACGAAAGAAACTGCGCATATATTATCAAAGGAATTAAAAATTAGTAAAATTCTTGAAGATGATCGATTGCGTGAATATGGAATGGGTGAATTTGAAGGAAAACCTGATGGTTCTCTTTCCAAATTACGAAAAGGAAATTTCAATGAATGGCAAAAAAGTAATCCGTTTGGTGTAGAATCTTTTGAACAGGTGAACGGACGAATTACAGAATTTTTAGATGAGATTAAGAAAAAATATCCATACAAAAGACTTCTGATTGTAACTCATGGCGAAAGTTTTCGTTACACTCGAGGCTATGGCAAAGGTTTGAGCAACAAAGATACGTTTACTTTGGGTTATCCAAATAATGCTGAATATAACTGGTTCAAATTAAAAGAAGATGAAATAAAGGTTTCTGAAAAAGAAGTTAAAGGCTCCGGTTGGATTCAGGATGAAGACACTCTTGATACCTGGTTTAGTGCCGGCCTCTGGACTTTTTCAACTTTGGGTTGGCCAAAGAAAACAAAAGATTTGAAAAAATTTCATCCAACCAATTGGATGCAGATGGGCTATGAAATTTTATTTTTTTGGATGGCGAGAATGATTTTAATGACCACTTATGCGTTGGATACAATTCCATTCAAAGATGTCTATATTCACGGCATGCTTCGCGATGATAAGGGTCAAAAATTTTCTAAGTCTGCTGGGAATGGAGTTGATCCGATTGAAATCGCTGATAAGTTCGGTACGGATGCTTTGCGTTGGAGTTTGCTGATTGGAATTTCGCCTGGAAATGATTCTCGTTTCTCTGATGAAAAAGTTGAGGGCGCGCGGAATTTAGTTAATAAACTTTGGAATATTTCGCGGTATATTTTGACAAGTGCGGAGGAAAATAAAAGGGATAGTGAAGAAGGGAGCAGGGGGGAGAAGAAGCGTAAAACAAAAAGGGCGAATACAGCAACTTTGGCGGACAAATGGATATTGTCTAGATTTAGTAAGTTGAAACAGGAAATGGGACGGCTTTTGGATGGATATAGTTTTTCTCAAGCTGGGGAATTGCTTCGCGAGTTTACCTGGGGCGAATTCGCAGATTGGTACTTGGAAATTTCCAAGGCAGAGGGAAACAAAGATCAGCTTTTGAATTCAATTCTGAAGGATTTATTGAAGCTATGGCATCCATACGTACCCTTTGTAACTGAAGCCATTTATCAAGAAATCAAAAAATCAAAAAAACAAGAAAATAATGATTGGCTTATGATTTCTGAATGGCCAAAGGTGGAAAAGAAATATATTGATGAAAAGGTTGAAAAAGAATTTGAAAATGTTCGGGAGGTTATTACAAAAATTAGAAATCTGCGATCTGAATACAAAGTTGATCCGGGCAAGAAGATTTCCGTTTCGATCAAGGGTGATGCATTGGGAGATAATGAGAAAGCAGTAATGGCTCTGGCTCGAATTGAAAAAATAAATTATGTAAAATCAAAACCGGACAAAGCGGCCGGAGCCGTTGTTGGCAATATGGAAATTTATTTACCACTGGCAGATTTACTTGACTTTGACAAAGAAAAAGAGAGACTGGAAAAAGAAAAACAAAGTTTAGAAAAATACATTTCCGGATTAGAAAAAAAACTTGGCAACCAGGAGTTTGTAAAAAATGCGCCGGAGCAGGTAGTTGCTGTAGAAAAGAAAAAACTAAGCGAAGGAAAAGAAAAATTAAATAAAATAAATGCGCAGTTAGGTGATCTTGTTTAGCCTTGTTTCGCCTTATTTCGCCTTATTATTATATGGGTTATCTCATTGTTATTTGCTTGATCGGTTTATCCGCCCTTTTTTCTGGCTTGACACTTGGCCTTCTCAGTTTGGATAGATCTGAATTGGAAAGAAAAATGTCCATGGGGGACAAGCGTGCCAAAAAGGTTTACGCTGTTAGAAAAAGAGGAAACCTTCTTCTTTGCACTTTACTTTTAGGTAATGTCGCTGTAAATTCGGTTTTAGCGATTTTTCTAGGAAATATTACTAGCGGTGTGGTGGCGGGTTTCAGCGCGACCGGTTTAATCCTGATTTTTGGTGAAATTATTCCTCAAGCTGCGTTTTCTCGTTACGCTTTGATTATCGGAGCAAAAACGGCTTGGCTAGTTAAAATTTTTATAGTTTTTTTGTTTCCGATCTGTTTTCCTATTTCCTGGGTGCTGGATAAAGCTCTGGGTGAAGAGTTGACCACAATCTATTCGAAAAAAGAGCTGATGAAAATTGTGGAAGAACATGAAGGAATCAAAGAAAGTGAAATTGATGCTGATGAGAACAGAATAATCAAAGGAGCTCTTTCTTTTTCTGACAAAAATGCCCGGCAAATCATGACTCCGAGAACAGTTGTGTTTTCTTTGGATGTAGATAAGGTTTTTGACAAAAAGTTATTAAATAGAATAAAGGGAAAAGGGTTCAATCGAATCCCTGTCTACGAAGGCTCTATTGATAACCCTGTTGGTGTTCTTTTTGTCAAAGATCTGATTGGCATTGAGATGGGGACGAAAATCAGCGATGTGTGTAATCGACAGAAATTCATTGAGATAGCACAAGATGAACCCTTGGATGATTTGTTAAATGAGTTTATTAAGAAAAAAGTTCACATGGCTTTTGTAAAAGATGAATATGGAAGTTTGCAGGGGGTTGTTACTCTTGAGGACGTGATTGAGGAGGTTTTTGACATAGAAATACTTGATGAAACTGACAAAGTTGTTGATTTACAAAAATTAGCTAGAGCAAAAAATAAGAAAAAGAAATAATATAAAAAATATGAAAATAAACACAGACCCAAAGAAAATCAATGAACTTTTAACTCGTGGAGTTGATGAAGTTATTGTTTTAGAAAGTTTAAAAAAGAAGTTAGAATTAGGCAAGCAGTTGCGGATTAAATTTGGGGTTGATCCAACTGCTCCAGATTTACACATTGGACATGCAGTTCCTTTACGTAAGTTAAGACAATTTCAAGATATGGGCCATCAAATTATTTTGTTGATTGGCGATTTGACTGCTACGATTGGCGATCCTTCCGGACGTGACGCAACTAGACCGATACTTGACAAACCGGCAATTAAAAGAAATATGAAAACCTACATTGAACAAGCCGCAAAGATAATAGACATGGATAAAACAGAACTTCGTTATAACAGTGAATGGTACGATATACCAAATTTTACAAAGTTTATAATGGAATTGACAAGCAAGATTACTGTAGCTAGAGTTTTAGATAGAGCTGATTTTCAAAAAAGGTTGAAAGAAGATTCTGATATTCAAATGCAGGAAATTTTTTATCCCTTGTTGCAAGGATATGATTCTGTTGCCTTAAAAGCGGATGTGGAATTAGGTGGTGTAGATCAAAAATTTAATTTGTTAATGGGAAGAAAAATACAAAGAAAATATGATCAGCCAGAACAGGATATTTTGACCGTTCCCTTACTGGTTGGGACTGATGGTGAAAAGAAAATGAGTAAAACTTATGGTAATTATATCGCGCTTATGGATTCGGCTGATGAAATGATTGGAAAGGCAATGTCAGTTCCGGATAATTTGATTATTGAATACTTTGAATTGGCAACTGACGTATCGATTGATGATATTGAGATGAATAAAAAACGATTAAAAAAAGGCGAAAATCCGCGTGATCTTAAATTAGAGTTGGCTGAATCAATTGTTAAAATTTATCACGGCAAAAAAGCCGGTGCTGAGGCGCGAGAAAACTTTTTGAAAATGTTTCAGAAAAAGGAAAGACCAGATGAGATCAAAGAATTTGACTTAGCCGGTAAAAGTATTATTGAAACCTTGGTTGAAAGCAAAGTGGTTAGTTCAAATTCAGATGCCAGACGAAACATTGAACAAAAAGGTGTTAAGCTGAATGATAAGGTTGTCGAGGGCTTTGATGTAAAGGTGAAGTCAGGCGATGTGATTCAAAAAGGTAAAAGATTTTTTATAAAAATTAAATAAAACGGGTGGGTTTAAACATTTAGGCCTTATTTCGCCTTGTTCCGCCCTATTCAACCATATGAAAATACTAATTTTTCTCAAAGACAACGTCTTGAACTTGAATGATTTTACGCCGATTAGTGGTGCTGCAGAAAAGGTTACCGAATGGATCAGTAATGGCGCTGAAGTTGAATTCATAACTGGAGTTCATAAATTCATGGAAGTGAAGAAAATTGACGAGGCGCTCAAAGTTCTCGGTGTTTCAAATCCAGTAATTCACGCTAAACCGGAAAATGAAAAATTTCATCGGTTTGTAGCAGAACTTGAGCCAAATGTTTTGATCGAGAACAAACAAAATTCAGGTGAAGAAAAAACTGTTTCATCAAAATTGGATCCGGAATTAAAAATCCACGGAATCGTGATGGAATCTGGCGCAGAAATTGAACTTCTACCTGGAGACCCGTCAGAATTAAAGCATTATGGGAAAGCGGAAGAAGCGGCCGGGGCGAAAGACGATACGTATTGAACATGGAGCGTGGAACATGGAGCGTGAAACATGGAGCGTGAAACATGGAGCATGGAACATGGAGCATGGAACATGGAGCGTGGAACATGGAGCATGGAACATGG
>JABMRF010000043.1 GCA_013202715.1 Candidatus Kuenenbacteria bacterium | reverse complement strand
CTATCATCACTACTTGCTGCTTGGATAGTGACTGTGTTGTTGCTCGGTGTAGGAGTAGAACCTTCTCCACTAAGTGTTCTAATGCTTACAGTCCCTGTTGTATTCGAGGTTACTGCACTAGAAGTGTAGTCATAATAGAATGCTGTAGCTGTGGACGCAGTCATTGCAGCGTAGCTCAAAGTTGTAGTAACTCCTTCAACAAGTTGGATGTCAGGTGTGCCCGATGGAGCAGAACCAAATGTTGCGGTTATTCTTACAGTACTTCCACCAGTTGTAGTACAACTGGACGAACATGAGTTGTAAGTAATAGCAACAGTTGGAGTCACCTCAGACCAGTAACCATAGCCGTAGCCATATGTTAGTGTTGAATCATAACCATATCCATATCCTGAGTCCTGAGTAGCAAGTGCAGTCAGGTCGGACATGAAAAATACAGTTAATACGAGAATTCCAACAAAAAGAATTTTGCTCAGTTTGTTTTGATCTTTGAAAAAGTTTTTCATTTGATCATTCATGTATTTTTCCTTTCAAATTTCCCAGCACACGTAACCATCCGACCTTTTTTCCTGGCTAGGGCGATTTGAACTAATCTATTTTCTTAAGATTGGGCCCAAGATAGATTAACTCAAAAATTGCCATTGTGCTGGCTTGTTATTATTTGTTATTTCTTTCCAAATTTATTATACCATATTTATAAAATTATATTGTTGTTTTGAAAATTGGGTGTGGATAAAATAAAAAAATCTTACTTTAGCAACCTTTGAAAAAATTGAAAAGTAAGACTTTTTAGTTGATTGAAAATAGTAGGTTTGGTTTGTTTCTAAAAACCTGCTTTATTGTTGAATTTGTTTAGAGCTCTTTTTTTAATGTTTTGTTTACAATATTCGTAAGAAAAGGCCAGAAATATACCAAACAGAAGACTGAATATGAATGATAACATTACATTTTTTCTTCTGTTAGGCGCAATTTTTGTTTTTGGTAGAACAGGTGCCATCTCCACAGATGTCGGCTTTGTTTCATATTTCTTTTCGAATTCCTTTTTTTGAAAATCAACATCATAATTTAATAGCCTTAAATTCAGATCGGCTAGTTGTTTTTCCTTGACTTCTATTTCCATTTTTATCTGGGCCAATAGCATTATATAAGCTTCAACAATTCTGCCTTGTCCTTCTGAGTCAACTAAAGATCTTTTTTCAATTTCTGTCATATAAAAGATTGCATCTTTGTTCAGTCTATTAATGTTGGCTTCAATTTCGGTAATATCAATTTTGGTTTTTTCTTGAGATCTAGTGATGGTTTCAATTTCCAACTCAAAAGATTTATTTGCTTCCTTAAAAAGTTGATCATGTCTTTTAATTATTAAACTATTCACAGATTTAACCAGTTGAACGGATTGCTCAGGTGTTTGTCCTCGACCGGTTACTTTAACAAAACCGGAATCAACTTTATCTTTTTTTTCTTTTTCAATGTCAAATTTACTGGCCAGTGAAGTTGGATCGATGTCGTCTGGCAGGCTCAATTCAGCGCTCAATAATTCAAGCATGTTTTCTGTGTTTAAAACAATCTGTAAATCGAGCATGTTTTCTAGCTTTGCATTTTTATATGAACCAACGTTAATCAGAGCAGATGATTCGAAAGTTTTTGGCAATAACAGGTTTATAATGACTGCCCCGAGCGTGATTATTATTACACTACTTATGATCACCCATTTTCTTTTGCCCAGCACTTTAACGTAATCCCACAAGATTATTTCATCCTCAGTTTTTTTCTGAAAAATTTTAGTAGCATTATCTTGATTATAATTCGAATGATCTGGACTTTGTTGTGTGTACATCATAGTTTGGTCGATTCCCCTCAAAATCAGTGTTATTTTTTTATTTATTATTTAAGTTTGGTACAAGTTTCCTGAGTGTTTGAATCAAAGCTTCTTTGTCGTCACTTTCCAGACTTTTTTGAAGATCTAATAAATGGCCTTGTAGTTTTTCTCCATTAACATCCTCAAGTTTGGAAATAAATATTTTATCATGCTTTGTCGGTGTTTCGTCTGCAGTAAGTATTTGTTCAAATAGTTTTTCACCGTGCCGAATACCGGTAAAAACAATTGGAATATCCGAGTCAGGCTCCAGTCCTGATAAAATTATCATTTCCCTGGCCAGATCAACAATTTTCACAGGCTCGCCCATATCCAAAACAAAAACCTTTCCTGCCTCACCTATTGCTGCTGCCTGCATTACCAAAAGGCAGGCCTCTGATGTGACCATAAAATATCTTTTCATTTCTGGATGAGTGACCTCCACCGGACCACCTTTTCTTATTTGATTTTCAAATATACCAACAACATTTCCTTGACTGTCTAGTACATTGCCAAAGCGGACAGCACAAAACTCAGTTGAATTTTGTTGATTTAACCAAACCGTAATAATTTCTCCAACTCTCTTACTTGCCCCCATAACAGAGTTTGGGTTTATAGCTTTATCAGTGGAAATTAAAATAAATTTTTTTACACCTTGTTTCAGAGCTTCACGACCCAGGGTTAACGTTCCAAATACATTGTTGCGGATAGCTTCATCTGGGTGATTTTCCATCATTGAAACATGTTTATAGGCTGCTGCATGAAAAACTATTTCCGGTTTGTTCGAGTTGAAAATATTATGAATTTTGTTCTTACTGCAAATATTGGCAAGAATAAATTTTTTTTCTGAATGTAAATGTTTCCCTTTTAATTCTCTTTCCAGATGAAAAAGCGCAGTCTCATTTTGATCAAGGGCGATTAACTTTTTGGGATTAAACTTTAGTATTTCGCGACATAATTGAGAGCCAATAGAGCCTGCTGCTCCGGTTATTAAGACCGTTTTGTTAGTTAGAAATTCATTAATAGCCTCGGTGTTGATTTTAATCGGTTCTCTCCCGAGCAAATCCTCAATTGAAATATCTCGAATGTGATTTAAGGTAATTTCTTCATCTAAAAATTGTTTAGTTGTAGGCAAGATTTTGATTTTTTGTAAGCCTGCGGATCTAGCAGCTATTGTTGCATTTTTAATGACATGTCTGGGCGCTGAAGGTATCGCAATTATTAGTTCATCAGCGGCATATTTCTTGATTAGCATTGGTATGTCCTGGCTGGTCCCAAGAACTTTCACGCCATGAATATTGATCCCCAGTTTCATTGGATTGTCGTCGATTAGACCAATTGGCGAATAGTTTCCATATGCGGATCCCATTATGTAGCGCACGATCTGTTCTCCGGCCTCACCTGCACCAAAAATTAAGACCTTTGTTGATTCGAGTGGTATTGAACGCATGAAGCCATGAAGATAGATTCTTTTTGAAAATCGCAACGCACCTGTTAATATTAATGCTGAAAAAGCGGAAATAAGAAGTACAGATCTTGGAAATGATTGAAATGGCTCAAGATTTCGCATTATAAAAAAATTGGCACCGATTGCCAAGAATGCGATAATTATTGCCCTTGTCAGTTTTATTAATTCTTTGATGCTAATAAATGACCAGGCAATTGCATAAAGTTTTTCAAAATAAAATAATATTATCAGAGTTGGTGTTGTAATGATCATATACCAGATCATTGTCGGTATATATCTTTCTGGAATTTGCCCATCAAAACGAAGTAGGAAACCCAGATAACAAGCCAAACTGATAAGTAAGATATCAGAGAGAACAAAAAATATAGTTCTTTTTCTGGTAGTGCGATTCAATATTAGTACCTTAAGTTTATTCATCATATCAGCTGCCCTCCCGTTAGGTTTCTATTTTTTATATCGTATCCACGCAAGTATTGCTGTTACTATATTAATACAAATTATAATAAATGCAACTCTTACTGCTGATAACTCAATTTCAATTCGGCGCAAAACAGTGAGAGTTAGGGTTAATAATGTAATTGACAAAAATATGCTTAGGATGAATCTTTCGATTTTATCTAGGGCTTTGTAGTCATTTTTACTGAGAATGGCGTTTATTTGTAGTGGTCTTTTTTTCGGAAAAAACACATAAATTAGCCAAAATCCAGGCAAAAATAAAGTAAAAACACTACCAAAAACAATTAACATTGATTTTGTAGCAGGATACCAGGCAGAAAGCAAAATTATAATACAAACCAAGCTTAGCAAAAACAGGATGATTTCTCGCGAATAAGATTTATATAGTTTTAATATCATAGTTCTTGATTAAATTTCCAGACGTGATCGCTGATTATAGAAAAATGTGGATCCGTTTTGATAAATTCTTGAAGTGCAGTACCTTGCATTTGTTTTGCTCCTACAAAAAGATACAATGGTTTAGACGGGTGAGCTTCGAGTAGCATTTTAAGTCGTTCTTCGTCTGTTCCCGTTTGCCAAAATTTGAACCATAAATCAAGATTCCATGGATCTGGACCCCATCCTGGGCCATACGATCTACGGCCACCGAAACCATAAATCCAGGGAGTATAAAAGCCATCGGTTGCGATAATGGTTGCATTGCCTTCTGCTTTTATAGATAATTCTTTTATTTCTGTTAATTCGTTTGGGTCGATCAGAGGTTTTTGGTTCAGAGCAATGTTCGTAATATTAAAATAAAAAGCAACCACAAAAGTAATCATTAAAAATTTTCCAAATTTGTCTTTTAGGAAGTTCTGAATAATTAAAACAAAAACAGGTGTAGCAAATATAATTAATAGAAAGTCGAAGATGATCATGAACCTTTGTTGGTAGATGACCGGAAACACAACAAGAGCTAAGAGGCAAACGAACATTACATACAAAAATATGATAAATCCGGAAAGTGACTTTTTTGTATCAAGAATAACTTTCCAAATTTTCGGTTGAATAAAAGTATAAATTGATAAAGGTAAAATGAGTAAATTTGTCAATCTTAGTCGCGCGATTTCCATGAAAGCTCCCTTTAATCTATTAACCTCCCACAAAGGATATGTCGACGGTTGGCCCTTGTGAACAATTAGATATTCCTGAACATAATTTAAAAAAGTCTGCCAGCGCATCAGTATTCCGACCGCCATGATACAAACACCCATGAGAAAGATAATAACAAGTTTTTTATCAGGCATTTCTCTTTTTTTTATTGACAAGATCAATTGGATAATGAAAAATATAAAAAAGGATAACGCAAATACTGCAAATGTTGGCACATGAAATAACATGCTAAGACAACCGGTGAGAATCGCTAGGCTTGGCTTGCGAAATAAAAGAGCGATCGACAAGAACAAAAATGACATGGCCAGCATTTGTTGTCCCAGCATCCACCAAAAAGCATAAAATTGAGTTACCGACATTACAAATAAAAATATAGCTATAGATGCCAAGGCGAGGCTGGCCTGAATATTCATGGATCTAAATAAAAGATACAAACTTCCGGCAATCAGGAGTTGGGATAGTATGTACATAAAGGAAATTGCCAGCAGAGGAGACATTCCCAGTAAATAGTACGGCATGATGTTGAGGTTATACGCACTATCGGACATCAGCGCTTGGCTAACTTGAAAGTTTCGCAAATAAAAGCCGGTGTCATAACCCAAGGGAGCCTCGCCATATTGATAAAATGGAATCAGCCGAGTCAACAACAAAAAAATAACCGAAAATAGAATTATATAAATAAATATTTTGTTGTTCCGTAATTTTAGTTTTTGATGATCATTTTTTTTGTTCGATAAAATAAAATATACAATAACGTAGATTGCTAACGAATAAGAAGTAAATAATATTTTTTTATAAAAAACAAGTTGAGGCGGGATAATGAGCCAAATTAAAATTACATAAATCGCTGGTAACCATGCTTTTTTTAGAAATGATTTTATTTTTTTGGTATCGGGCATTTTAATTTTTATTTTGATAAACTTTAATTTTTACAAGAAAATAAGTGATAAAAACAAATAAAGTGATAATTATTACCAGAAATAAATAACTTAAAGTTGTTGAAACGTAAAACCAACTTAACGCACCCAAACAACATATCATGGAAATACTATACAAAATGAAAGCTACACTTTTTTCAGACAATCCATAGTGAGTTAGTCGATGTGAAGTATGATCTTTTCCACCCTGGGAAATTTTTCGACCATGCAGGATTCGCATGACTGTAACAAATGTTGTATCAAACAAAGGGACTGCCGCAAACAAGAATGGCGTCAAATTTAGCAGAATGTTTTCTGATGGCTTCATCCAGACGATTTGTAGTGATAAAGCACCAATCATAAATCCGATAAATAAACTTCCGGAATCGCCCATGAAGATTTTAGCTGGATTGAAATTATAACATAAAAATCCCAGTAAACTCCCAGCCATGAGCAAACATATCAAGCCGAGTGATGGTTGCGCCGTCATGTATGCGTAGGCTCCAAGAGCAAAGCTACTTATAGCAGCTACCCCAGCTGTTAAACCATCCATGTTATCCAATAAATTGAAGGCATTAGCTAGAGCCACTAACCAAAACAAGGAAAAAGCGATATTAAATATTTGATTAGAAAAAATTCCCGCACTAACTCCTAGATAAATCAGAACAACTGCAGCTAATATTTGTCCAAGCAATTTATATTTTGGTTTTATTCGTTTCAAATCATCAATCAAGCCGATTATAAAGATGATTGAGCCGCCCACTAGTAAGTTTAAAGCAATATTGTTCAATCCAGAGAACAAAAGAAGGCTGATGACAAAAGCGACATAAATGGAAATTCCACCTAGCAAGGCAGTTGTTTTGGTGTGCCAGCGATCTTTTTGTGGCGTGCTTACGTAACCAGTTTTCTGAGATATTTTTTTTACGATTGGTGTAAGTATTACTGAAGCTACAAGAGCAAAGCCAAAACTAATACCTGGATGAATTAACATAGGAAATTTTGAATTTTATTTCTGGCGTAAATAATTTGCCACACTCTGAATAATTTGTTCAATACTTTGAGTAGGCGAATAGTTAATCAGATTATGTATTTTGGTAATGTCAGGCATTCTTTTGCGCATATCTTCAAACCCAGCACCATACGCTTTTTCGTAAGGAATATAAACAATTTTGGAGCGACTATTGGTTAGTTCTATTACTTTTTGAGCTAATCCTTCCATGGATATTTCTTGTTGACTGCCAATGTTGAACACATCTCCTATTGCCTGCTGATTATCGCTGAGTTTTATAAGTGCGCCAATTATGTCATAAACATGCGTAAAACATCTTGATTGTTTGCCATCACCGTAAACGGTAATATCTTCACCATTTAGGGCAGCTTTGACGAAACGTGGAATAACCATGCCATAAGAGCCAGTTTGTCGAGGACCAACTGTGTTGAATAAACGAACAACAATTGTTGGAATATTATATTGGTTGTAATAAATATGAGCCAGGGATTCATCTATCGCTTTGGCAGTTGAATAACTCCAGCGTAATTTTTGCGGTGGTCCTAAAACTCGATCACTCGATTCTTTCAGTGGCAGATCAGGATTCTTACCATAAATTTCTGAAGTTGAGGTAATAAGTATCTTTTTTCGATAACGATGCGCCATGCTAAACACAATTTCAGAACCGCGAATGTTTGTAATCATTGATTCCAATGGTTTATCAACAATTAAATTTACACCAACGGCGGCTGCCAGATGAAAAACTAAGTCAGCTCGCTCTACCAGTTTATCAACAATTTTCTCGTTCAAAATGGTATCTTCAATAAATTGAAAATTCGGATTGTGTTCCAAATGAGCAATATTATCATAAGAACCGGTTGATAAGTTGTCCAAGACAGTTACTTGGTCCCCTCTTTTAAGTAAAGCATCCGATAAATGAGATCCGATAAATCCCGCCCCTCCAGTGATGAAAACCTTCATAAAATTGATTTAATCTAATAAGACTAATTGTGCTGGTTAAAATTATACACTATTTTTTAATATAACTCTAGTTCAAAAATTCTCTTTGAATTTGGTTTGCCATAGATGCCGATAATGATCTAAAGTTTGCTGATTGGTTTTATTGATATTAAAATTCTGATAAATATATTTTCTGCCATTTTGACCAAGTTTTTGGCGTAAATTTGGATCAAACAGTTTTGAAATTGCCTCTGTGAAACGGTCTACATCTTTTTCTTTGCAAAGTAATCCAGTTTCTCCATTAACAATAATTTCATTATTTAATGGCGCTATATCACTGGCAATAACTGGAACTTCACAAGCCAGAGCTTCAGCAAAAACTACGCCAAAGCCTTCTCTTTTTGTTGGTAAACAGTAAATGTCAAAAATATTATAAAAAGGTAAAACATCATTTTTGTAACCAAGCAGTTTGAACATATGTTCTACGCCAGCAGTTTTGATTTGTTTTTTAAATTGACTACGCAGTGGTCCCTCACCTAAATGTAAAAACAAAACATTATCTTTGTCTTTGAGTTTTTCTGCACAAGCAATCAAAATTTCAATGCCTTTATCTTCAACCAATCTGGAAATAGAACCAATGACAATTTTATCTTGTGAAATGTTTAAATCGTTACGTAGTTTTTGTTTTTCAGTTTGTTCAAGTGGATGAAATTTTTCCGTATCAATGCCCATGTATATTTGTTTTATCTTAGTCGTTTTTGTTACTTTGTTTTGCAAACCATAGTCTCGAACTGTTTTGGTGTCAACGATAATATTGTCACAAAGTTTTGCGCAAAATTTTTCTAAAAACAGGTAATAAAATTTTAAGGGTTTAGATAAGAACGGATGAAACGGCCAAGCGTGAGCCGTATGGATTATTAGGGGGACTTTATTCAATTTAGCAGCAACTCTGCCTATAAAACCAGCTTTGGCAGTCTGAGTATGAACAACGTCGTAGTTACCTTGTTTTATTATTTTGTAAATTGCTCGAAAAGCTTTCCAGTCCCCAAGTGGATCAATTCCTCGTGGTATTTCAAAGTCATAACACTTAAATCCTTGACTACGGACATATTCAGTTTGATGAGCCACTCCAGCGGCAGCCTCGACTTCATAACTTTTGGATTTTAAAAACTGCATATAGTCAAGACTAAATTCTTTGATACTGGCAGGTATAGTTGCGAAAAACAGTATTTTTTTCATAAATTCTATATCAAGTTTTCCTTTTTATAATAATCAATAATGCATTCAAGTCCTTTTTGTCCACTAAAACTCATGTCAAATTGTGTTTGCTTAATTTTTTCGGCGGAATATATTGTTGGACAAGTCAATGTTTTGTAGCGAGTCAAATTAAAAGGAAATCGTATTTTAAGATTATTTAATAATTCTCCAGTTAAACCGGCAACCCAAGCAATTGGTTTTGGAATCGTTCGAGATTTTAATTTTAAATTTAATAAGTGTTGAATATTTTGTTGAAAAACCCGCCATTCAATTGGATTATTTATAATATAAGTCCCCTTGGCTTCGATTTTTGCCAAGTGAATTAAAGCATTGACAACATCTTGAACATAAACTACATTGTAAAAACTTTTTTTATTACCAATTTGTCTGAATAGACAGGAACGGATTGATTTTATCAAAGCTAAAAAAGTATCAGAATTTACTTTTTTTCCAGAACCGTAAACAATACTTGGTCGGAGAACTCTGTATTTAATGCCTGAATTGACCACCAATTGTTCAGCTTGATACTTGCTTTTTTCATACTCATTTCTCGGTTTACAAGGCAAATTTTCATCAACAATCCCCTTTTTATTTGTGCCCATAACTCCTACACTGGATAAATGAATGAATTTTTTTATGTTTGCCTTTTGGCAAACTTGTAAAAGATGTTTTGTGCCTTGAACATTAGTTTTGTGAAATTTTGTCTTATCTTTTATTTCTCCAGCCAAATGAAAGACAATTGTCTCTGAATTTAATATTGCATAATCAAAATCGTTTAAATCTCCAGTAACAACCTTAACCCTTGAAATCCAATCTTCTGGCACAGCTTTGGCATTTCTGGTTAAAATTGTAACGCTCCAGTTTTGCTTTAATAAAGTGTTAAGTAAATGCTGGCCAATAAAGCCGGTGGCACCAGTTATAAAGGCTTTTTTATTTTGGTTTTGTAGCATATTTATACATGTTTAAAATAAGCTTACTTTTTTGTTTTTTTCGTTGATAATTAAACCATTAGCAACTGCTAAAATAACAAAAAAGATAAATGATGACTCAAGTGATGGTGCGCTCAATGTTGCAATTGAAAATGCAATAATCGACATAGCAAGGTAATATAGTAGCTCTTTTTTTTGAGTGTCATGCTCTTTCTTGTAGCGTTTGTAAAGTAGAAGTACAATATTTATTATCATTAGACTGTAAAACATGAAAGCCAAAATTCCACTTTCAATCCAAAATGCAATGGGTAGAGGTAAATCTGACTTTAATGAAAAATTTGAAATTCCTGATGAATGTTTTGGAACAGCACCTACCCCATAACCAAGAAGTGGTTTTTTGGTAAGGTCTTGCATTGTTAATCTGAGGCCATCGATTCGTTTATATAAAGTACTTTCGTTTGATGTTGTTTTGGAAACACTCTCAACAAAGGTAAATTGGAAAAACCTT
The DNA here is from genome assembly GCA_013202715.1 of Candidatus Kuenenbacteria bacterium. Classification (GTDB taxonomy): domain Bacteria; phylum Patescibacteriota; class Patescibacteriia; order UBA11705; family JABHMO01; genus JABMRF01. The sequence continues at coordinate 37,033 of JABMRF010000043.1, read as the reverse complement.
GGTGGTGCAACATAAAATAGCACTGATGCTGCAACAATTAGAATTACGGATATTAAGAATATGTACTTTAAGTAGTGATCAAAGCTCTTTTTTCTGATCAGAGAAAGAATAAATGTAAAGGCAATAGCAAGAATGGCTCCTCGCACTTGAGTGGCAAAAACACCAAATATTGTTATTAATACGGCGGTTAATTTAAGTAGCTTCAATGGAATAACTTTTTCGCTTAAAAAAGCATTGAGTACTAAAAAAAAGGTTGCTGCGTAAAAAAATCCTAACGGCTGAGTGCTGGCAAATGGTCCCATGCTGGAATTCATTCCAATAATTCTCCCACGATCTGCTTCAAAATTTGAGGTTTGATCTGCTGCCCAAATATTGCGTACATTATCGTATATACCTTGGTTTAAAACAAACTCAAGGCAAGAAATAGCTGCTAAACAAACAGTCAGTAATACAATAATATTTACAATTTTTTTCCAATCAGACGGTTTTTTTATTTCGTCTTGCAAGATAAAGAAAATGCCAAAGTAATTAATTAAATAGCCTAACCACATAAAAAATGAAAGAGGATAATTGTGGCTAACGAAAATTGACAGGAATTGTATTATAATTAATAAAACAAACAATTTTGTGACACTGTTCCATTTCAAGGTTATTAGTGGTTCGCCGCTTACTGCCTTTTTCAGAAACCAAGAAATTAGCAGACATGCAAGTAATATTCTGGGCAAATCAAGAATTGGGTAATTACTACCCAAAGACAAACCAACCCCTTGAGGAACAAAAGGAATTGCAAATATGCAAAACAATAAAAATCGTCTATATGTCATAATTTACTTATTTTATTAACTTTTCCCAACGCGCGAAATTTTCATCTAAACACCAATATTGCTTTATAAATTCGTGTGCTTTTTCAATGTTGGAGTGCGAAACATTTTGATTGAGTGATTGCGCAATATCCGTTAAATCATTTGTATTATAGATTTTATAATAAAGGTTTTCAAACCCTTTTAATGGGCTAAGAAACATACAATTACAAGACACTGGAATAATTACCTTGCACCCAAAAGCCAAGGCTTCAATGGCTACACTGGAATCACCGACCAGTAATACTGTTGTTTGGGGTAAAAGAGTATCAATAGGGTTAGTTTTATGGAAAAAGAATTTGTTGTCAATTGGAATTTGTTCTTGCTTTAGTATTTTTCCAATTGGCAGATCTGGATGTCCCTTGAACCATATCTTGAAATTTTTTAGTTTTGAAAATGTAGAATATGCAAGAGTTATCAATTCTTCAGACTCTTTTTTGTCAGTTGAGGTGGCCACTAAAACAATATTTTCTTTTTGTTCTGGTGATTTGTTTTTAAAATAGTTATTCAAATACATATAGCGATTTGCTTCAACCTTTTCAACTCTTGGATATGCAGAGTTTAGCAATTTTTGAAAAGGAATATCTCCATTACAAGCGACTATGTCAGGAGCGGGATATTTATTTGTAATAGATTCAAATTCAAGAGGATGTCTGTAATAAAAAAAGTAGTTCTCTGAAATTGCAGCGTGTTGAAAACCAATTGTTTGTAATTTTGGGTTAACAATGTTTTTACTAAGATTTAATGCAACCTCCCAAGGGTGCATTTCAGATAAATATATACATTTGCTAATTGCTGGAAATTTCTTGATTACATTTTGGAAAAGTTCAAAATGTAAAATTGCTTCAAGTCCAGGCCAACCAATAAATGAACGAGAACACATTCTTTTTAGGCTGTTCAAATTGATTTCACTAAATTTTTCTACGAGAATTTTTAATAAATGCCGTCTTATTCTAGTAAAGATTAATATTTGATGAAACCAAATATATATTGTCTTTAATAATGATTTTATAGTTAAGAATTGATCAAGTAAATAGCCGGTTTCACCTTTTTGCCTTAGTAGTTTTGCCAAGTTAAGGCTCTCTTTATAGCTGCGATCATCAACATAAGCAAAAAGCCATAGCCAAATAATTTTTTTACCGATTTTTTTGATTTTATCTTCCAGTTTAATAGCAAACTTATTTCGTAAGTCATCATTTTGTATTTTTTTTGGGTCAACACACGGGAAGTAACTTATGAACATAAGTTCGTTGTTCGAATTTTTTGATTTTTTTCCTGGAGCTCCTAGAGTAATTCTCGCCTGTATAGTTCTCAAAATTCGATTGATCAAGGATATTAAAGCTCGAAAGAAAATTAAAATTGTGTTATCAGAATCAAAACAAGCCTTAAAAATGTCTCGAGCTGTTAAAACTTTTCGTTTTTTAGTAATATTACTAAAAAAGGACACACTGTTTTTTTTGCAAAGCTGCTTTAATGATTTTGAAAAGCTTGAATCATCTGAAAAAAACAAACAACTTTGGATTTTATGGCTTGAAAGTTGATTGTAAATCGTGTTGACTTGAGCCATCTTGAAAAAACTGGGATTTTTTGTAGTATTTTTTTCTGACAATTCAGAAAACCACCAAGTAGAACAATCATTGTGGGGCATTTTAAACCATTGTTTGACTGTTTTTTTGTTTATGTTTGTATTTCCTATTTCAGCAATTGATTTATGAATTTTTTTTCGTAATGTATCCACTGAGCTGTCAATTAATTTTGATGATTCAATAATATGAAAGTTCTTTATGTCCGATTCTGTTAGACAGGAAGTTACTTTACTTATAATTTTAGGATTAAGAGTTAGTGAAAACAAATATATATCATCTTGCTGATGATTGCTAAGTGTTTTTGTAAATTTCGAAAAATTGATTGTTGTGTCAAAAATTATTAAGCAGTTCATTTAGATATTTTACAAGAATTTACTAAATCGTAATTTGAAATACAGTTTTTCTAGGGGAATTATAAAGCTTTGCGGCATAAATGTAGCAATGTATGCCAATAAGAACTTTAATTTGCATGTAATGTGAGGACGCAGTATTTTTCTGCTTTCTTTGCACTTATCTTCAAACCAAAGACCAAGTCCAATACTGTATTTCGCATTAATTTCAAGATTTGTAAGTTCTGATTTGTATTTGTTGGCGATTTCAGGATTCATGTTTTTTAGGCTTTCTATCAAAATACGAGTTTCATCACCAAAAATAATAAATTTTTTATGTGTTCCACTGTTTTGATTTATGCGCCATTTTGTTAATGCTTCATGAATATAACCAGCTTCTGATTTGTAACAAATCTTTAGCCAAGCATCCCAGTCTTCACTTAAATGAAACTTAGCGTCAAATACAGGATCAATTGACTTTAGTATTGAATTTCGACACATAACTGAGGATAAAGTGATGAAATTTCTTTTTAGCAAATCTTTAAAAATCATTCCAGATGGTGGTAAATATTTATCAGTAAAATCAGTTACTTCATAGTTACCATCAAATTTTGTTGTGTTTGTGTAAACCATTCCATATTTATCGTGAGAATCAAGAAGCTGCACTTGTTTTTCTAGCTTTGTTGGTAGCCAAATATCGTCACAGTCAATAAAGGAAACATATTTACCATGAGCCAATTCAATTGCTTTGTTTCTAGCATCTCCCAAAGGAATAGTTTTTGGATTAAAAAAATATTTAACGCGTTCATTATAGTTTTTGGCAATATTTGCGCTCTGATCTGTAGAACCATTGTCCCAAAAAATTATTTCCCAGTCAGAAAACGTTTGTGCGTATATGCTATCAATCGTTTCTTTTAAATATTCGTCAGAATTGTAACAGTTTACAATTATACTTACAGTTGGCTCGTTTGTCTCAGAGGTATTCCATTTGTAAGGAAATTGAGCATCATTAAGGTCAGCTGTTTTGGACTCTTCTGGATCATGGACTTCATTAATCAAGTTGGCAATGATCGCTGGGCTTTTTCCAAGTGCTTTCCACGAATACCAAACTTGAGGAGGCAAAGATATAAAAACATAATTGTCTATGCCAAATTCAATTTCCTGAATTTCTCCTTTTGTTGATGAATCTTCTCGATCATCATACAAAACTAGTTTCATATTTCCCACAGGAACGGCAAAAAGCTGATTGATGCGCAAATGTTTTTTCCAGCCTTTAATAACACCGGGATTAATTTGAGAAAAATACATTTCACCGAATTCCTTGAATTCAGGATTGTTCTTGTCAATCATTTTCAAAACAGCACCTCTTTCATCTTTGAAAATTTTCAGTGGTTGGATTTTAATTCCGTTAATCATATTATTTTGCCCAAGTTAATTTTTTCTCTTTCGCTTTGTCAATATATTCTTCGATTTGGAGTTTAGTAGTTTCGTGAATGTTATCCGGATGTTGGTAGTATTTTTTGTACCAATCAGCTGTAAATTTTATAGTTTCTCCAAAGGTCAGAATTGGTTTCCAATTCAAATTGTGAAGAGCTTTGTCACAACACAGTTTAAGTAGAGTTGATTCTTTTTGATTGTCTTGATCTGGAATGTGATTCCAATTACCTGTTCCCCAGTGTTTGGTTAATTCATTTGCCAAAACGCCAACGCTTTCAGTGACATCCGCACTTGGACCAAAATTATACGCTTCACCAGCTTCTGACTTGTCAGTCATTAGTTTTGCACCTAATAATAAATAGCCACTTAATGGTTCGAGTACATGTTGCCATGGTCTGGTGGCATGGGGATTTCTTATTTCAATTCCCTGGCCAGTATTCAATGCGCGAATACAATCTGGCACAATTCTGTTTTCTGCCCAATCTCCACCACCTATAACATTGCCAGCTCTGGTCGTAGCAATTCTTGGGTAATCTTTATCAGCAAAAAATGATTGATGATATGAACGACAGGCAATTTCCACACAACCCTTTGATGCACTGTATGGATCGTGTCCGCCTAATTCATCATTTTCTCGGTATCCCCATTTCCATTCAACATTTCGATAAGCTTTATCACTGGTAATTACAACGACAGCTTTCACACAATCAAAACTTTTTGCGCATTCCATAACATTAATTGCACCCATTATATTTGATTCAAATGTTAAACGCGGTTCTTTAAAAGATTTTTTAACAATTGGTTGTGAGGCTAGATGAAAAACTATTTCTGGTTGAAAACTTTGAAAAACTTGTTTCATTGATTCCAGGTTTCGAGTATCAGCAATATTATGATTTAAGTTTTTTTGCAAATTAAGGACTTCGAAATTATTTGGCTGCGAAGGTAAATATAGTGAATAGCCGGCAACTTCAGCACCAAGCATTTTGAGCCAGAAACTGAGCCACGATCCTTTGAATCCTGTATGACCTGTAATTAAAACTTTCTTGTTTTGATATATATTGTTGAATATATTTACCATATTTTCCATTGAGCTTGGTTGTCATCCCAAAGCTTATTCAAAATTTTATAATCACGAAATGTGTCCATACAATGCCAAAATCCATTATGTTTATACATTGCTAAATTACCTTCGTTAGCTATTTTTTGTAGTGGCTCTTCTTCCCATTCGCAATCTCCATCAATGCAGTCAAGCGCATCGCGATTGATAACAAAGAATCCACCATTTACATATGCCTCAAGTTGTTTTTTTTCACTCCAACTGCGAATATTGCCATGTTCATCACAGTCAACAGTACCAAATCTGGAAATTGGGTGAACTCCAGTAAAGGTGACCTTTTTTTTCTGTGAATCATGAAAGTTAATTAAATCATTGATGTTTACATTTGAAACTCCATCACCATAAGTCAACATAAACTTTTCACCGACAAGATAAGGTTCAATCATTGTTAAACGCTTTCCTTTTTTGGTGTTTTCACCGGTATCCACAAGGGTAACTTTCCAATTTTCAGGATGGCTATCATGAGTCATTACTTCCCTTTGGCTTAAATTAACTGTGAAATTGCTATTCATGTGTGCGTATTCAAGAAAGTATTCCTTGATAACGTGTTGTTTATAACCAAGACAAAGAATAAAATCATTAAAACCATAATGAGAATATTGTTTCATTATATGCCACAGAATTGGCTTGCCACCTATCTTTATCATTGGTTTTGGCTTGTGTTCAGTTTCTTCACGAATTCGTGTCCCTTTCCCCCCACATAGAATTACAACTTGCATAGGATTTATATAAAAAATTGTTTAATTTTATTAATTATGAATTCCTGTTGATTATTAGTTATTTCTGGATGAAGAGGTAGACTTAATAACTGAGAATAAACCTCTTCGGTTATAGACAACCTTTCATTGTTAACTTTAAAGTAACTTAATAAATGATTTGGGTAATAATGAATACCGCACTCTATATTATTTTCAAGTAGATGTTGACGCAAAGCATCCCTTTTACTATTTAAAATTCTAATTGGAAAAATGTGCGGTAATATTCTGTCAAAATCATTTTCAAACAGTTGTATTTTTGTAATGTTTTGTAATTCTGAATAATATTGCGTTGCCAACTGTTGTCTTTTTGGTTTAAATTCATTATCCAATCTGCTTAATTGAACTAAACCAATGGCAGCAAAAATGTTACTCATGTGAAAACGGTATCCCTGATGCTTGATATCAAACTCCCAACTTCTATTTCCAGTAACTCTTTTTTCTGTATCCTTTTGAATACCTAACAAACGAGCATCTTGGCAATACTGTATAACTGCTGGATCTTTTGTAACGATTGCACCACCTTCTCCAGAAGTGATGTTTTTTATTCCGTCAAAGCTAAAGCAAGTTATGTCTCCAAGTGAGCCAACCTTTTTCTCCTTGCAAATCGTGCCGAAAGCATGAGCTGCATCTTCTATAACCCTCAGATTGTGTTTTTTTGCAAATTCATAAATTTTATCAAGGTCACCAGTTCTACTCGCATAATGTATTGGCATGATTGCTTTTGTTTTTTTCGTTATTCTTTTTTCTGCATCTTGCAAATCTATTGTGCATGTTTCAGGATAAATCTCACAAGGAATAGGTTTCAAACCCGCAGCTGAAATTGCTTGAAAGCAAGCAGCAAAGGTTAGAGATTGAACAAGAACTTCATCTCCTGGATCTAAATTTAAGCTCATTAAGGCTAAATGTAGGGCTGCTGTACCTGAATTTACACAAATCACTTTGTTGTCAGTCTTTAGATATGCTTGTATTTTGTTTTCAAATTCTTGCACAGGAGCTCCCATCCCAAGGTAACCATTTTCAATAATGATTTTACTTACAGCATCTGCCTCATCCTTTCCTACTACGGATTTTGACAGTCGAATTTTATTTATTTCTGACATATGTAAAGGTGTTATTATTATTTTTCTTTAGTTTTGCCAACATGGTTAATAATGGTTCCAAGGGTTTCATACGAAAATGTGTAGGTAGACTGACAATTTGGTTTGTGACTTTTTCCGCAATTGGGCATGAACCTTTTTGGTAGTTCACTTCATGAAAATTTGATTTGCGACATTCTGTAACCGTTGTAAACCAAATCCCGCAATCATAATTTTTAAAAGTATCTTTTAGAAACTCATCACGATTTTCAACTAAGATTGGATAACGAAGCCAAACATTCTCAAGTTTTTCATTAGCAAATATGCTGGCATTGGCCTTTGTGATATCCTCAAACTTTTTAGCAATTGAATTTCGTTGTTTCAAATTGCTTTCTAGCTTTTCTAGTTGGGAAATACCAATCTGTGAATGGGTACTATCCAGACGCGCAGGAAAAGGATACGCAGATGGTTTGGTAAGTGATAAATAGTCTGTAATAAAGAAAGCAAGCTTAGTTTTTATTAAACCAGCTAAAAAATATTTACTTAGCCAATAAATTCGTGGATGAGTTAGTATGTGAAAAACAACAAAAGTAATGAGTTGGTGACGAATTTGTTTTTTTGTCAAATAGCTTGCTTTTTCCTGGATTGATTTTATGTTTTTATCGCATTTTGGTTCCAATCCTAATGCTACTCCTCCAACACCTGTCGATATAACCTTTGTATGATCAGTAGAGAAAAATGATGCAGTGCCAAGTGTTCCTAGTATTTTGCCATCAACTTTAGCGCCTAGTGAATGCGCACAATCTTCAATAACAGGTATATCATATTTTTTTCCAAGTTCGTTAATTTCTTGAATTAAACACGGAATGCCAAAGGTATGTTGAGCAAGAATTGCTTTTGTCTTTGGACTAATTTTTTGTTCAATGCTTTTCGGATCTGGACCAAATCGTTCAGTCTCAATATCACAGTAAACTGGAATAGCCCCCAAGTAGATAATTGCATTTGGAACAACAACACAGGTAAATGCAGGAAGTATTATTTCATCGCCCTTTTTAATGTATAGCGATTCAAGTATTGCGTATAAGGCCATTCTGCCAGTTAAAAATGAAAAACTGTTTTGAACTCCAAGCTTTTGTGCAAATTTGTGTTCATATTCATCAATAAAATGACTATAAGTTAGTTTACGTTTAAATATGTTCCTAAGCGCAATATAAACTTCAGAAAATGAAGTTGTTCCAGAAAAAATATTTGTTTGGTAAAACTTTTTTCTTAATATAATTTCACTTAAAATTTGTTTTAGTTTTTGCATTTGTTTTTTTATACTAGTTTAAAAAGTCATTTCGAAATCGTTCTTGATATTCATTAAAAATTCTACTCCCCTGTTCATCAAACTTTTCTGCTAATTGAATTTGTCCGCATTCAGACTTGGGATTTTACATATTCAAAGTTGTCATATTGTTGTTTTGAATATGATTTTTTTGAGGATTTGCTTGTGATAAGGATGTGTTTGGAAGTTCATGGTGTCCAAGCTCATTGTGGATGTTTTCAATGCATTGCATTATACCTTGCCCCATATCAAGGTAATGTGTACTTATGTATTTTCTGGCTATTTTTGGGGAATATGAATATGGTGTTATTAAATAATGACCGCCACATTCTTCGTTTCTGAATTCCACTGGAAATTTGTTTCCAAGGACTTCTTTAATCATGTAAATTAATTCTTTCGATTTTATGGGATGGTGACCTGTAAGAATTATGTGTTCATTAGCAAAATTATCTTTTAGTATTTCTACTGAGCATCGAGCCGCATCCTCAACATGAATGTACTCTCTTGTTTCTTCGCCGGATCCCCAGTGAGAGATCCGCTGGTCCTGTAAACTTTTTTTAAGTAAGCGATAAATAGGATTGCTGTTGTCAGCCCTTGGGCCATATAAAGAGCCATAACGGAGTATTGTGTATGGAATATCATATTTTCTTGAATAATCATCAATATAGGCTTCGCACGCTTGTTTGCTAGAGCGGTAAAACGAACCAGTTGCACTATAAACATATACAGAAGAAGCAAAAATATATCTTTTTATTTGCTCATTTTTGATGGCTTCCAGAATGTGCGCATTACCAAGAATATTGAGTTTGATTGTTTCAAGTGGTGCTTCGCAAGCTTTATCCAAATCAGCTATTCCAGCAAAATTGTATACGACAGAAGTATCTTTTACTGCCTGCTTTACCATCTCTAAGTTTGTAATATCACTAATAATCATTTTTTGATTATCCAACAAATGTTCAGATTCATTTATATCGAAAATTGTTACATCGTAACCACTCTTGGTCAAGGTGTCCGCAACATGGCTTCCGAGAAAGCCGGAACCGCCGAAAACTATTGCTTTCATATGAATTTATTTTTTTAGTTTATTAAGAAATTCCTCTTGCCAGTTTTTTGATTCATAGATTGTTATTTCGTTCTCAGTAAGAGACTTTCTTATTGCAAATACAGAGAAATATAGTTCATTATATGGTGTTCTACTGCTAAACGAAGGAGCATGAAAAGTTCCATTATCAAGAATTTCTTTGGCATTTGGAAGATGATTTTCAAAAAGTTCAAATAACTCCTTTACATTAAAAACAACATAGTTCGTAATCGGTGTATCTTTGGGTATTGGTTTTGTTTCGTCAAACCAGACATACTGATAGCTTTTATCGAGAGTATGACTCCCTGGCTCGGTAGTCAATCTTAGTGAAATTACTAAATAACCACCCGGTTTTACGTATCCCCAGCAAGTGTCAATAATTTCTTTTGTCTGAGTATGCCAATCAGCGCAACTCAATGAAGTAACAAGATCAAAGGATTCCTTGGTTAAATTACAAGTATCTAAAATATTGTCACATATAAAACTATGATCAAAGTGAAGTCCCGCGCAAAGCGAAGGTGCCAAAGCGATCATCGGAGCACCAATGTCTATTCCAAGATACTCTTGAATTTGAAATTTTTCTGACAAAGCCATTGCCAGTCCTCCACACGCGCAACCAACGTCAAGAATTTTTCCTAATTGACCGTTGTTTTCTATGTTTAGTTTTTCAAAGAGTTGTCTTTCCGTTTCATACATCGTGTCCCAGCTATTACGATTGTGTGAATAATAATTGTCTAAAGCGGGGACATCATAAGGATGCTCTTTTTTATTCTCTTTTGATAGAGTTTGTTGAAATACACCTAAAAATTGTTGCATTTGATTCACATTACCGAAATTAATTCTGATGCAATTTTCTAAAACACCACTAAAACCACCTTTTATCAAAATTCCATTATCATGCATAAACTTCTCTATGGCAATACTTTTTTCTTGTGAGCCAACATCAATATTTATAAAATTCGCATAGGTTTGATGATATTTGACACCTAATTCTCCAAGTTTTTCCATTAAATATTGTTTGCCTTGTTCTAGGTCAACTAAATGGTCTGTAACTAAATTTTCATTATCTAATACCATTTCTGCAAAACGAACTGCAAAAGCATTGGTTTCATACATCGGTCTGACTTTGTGTAAACACTCAATCATTCTTGGGTGTGCTACTGCAAAACCAATTCTGGCACTTGCTAAACCTAAAGCTTTAGAAAAAGTTCTAGTGATTAACAAGTTTGGGTAATGATTAATTAGATCTATTCCTGTTTTCTCGTGATATGGGTAATAGGCTTCATCCAATAATACAATACTTCCCTGCTCAGCTGCTAGTTTAATAATTTCGTTGACTTCATCTAAACTAAGAATGGTTCCAGTCGGACTGTTGGGATTAGCAATACAAATCAATTTTGGTTTATGCAAAGTGATTTGTTCTAAAATTTTCTGAACAGATAAAGTTAAATCTGGATTGTACCCTACTCGAATAAGTTCAGCCTCGAACATGTTTGTGTACACATAAAACATGGCGTAGGTTGGATCCAGAATCAAAACTTTATCTCTTGGCTGAACAAAAACTTCAAAAGTAGCTTTGATCGCCGCGTCAGATCCAGCAGTGATATACAAATTATCGTTAGTAACTTTTAAATGGTTTGCTAATTTTTTGTACAATGGATCAAGTTCAGGATAAGCTGATATGAATTCAGCAGTTATCTCGTTCTTAAATTTATTTACAAATAGTTCATCCAAGCCAGTTATGTTTTCATTTTTATCTAAACGTAAAAAATTTAATCTTGGTTCAGTTGGATTTTTGGTTCGTACCAAGTTTTTTAGGTGAGGTTTGACCGGAAGTTCCAAATTAGAAAAATCATAAGGAGTTCTTGCGGAAGAAAAGCCCTTTTCCTTTAACCAATTTTCTACCAAAGGTAGATCATGTTCATAGTCAATATCAAAACCTCTTTCTTGCTTAATTCCTAATATTTTTTGGCCCATCCATTTTTGGGGCAATAAACCTTCATCCATATTTGATATGCAATGTGGGCGGACAATGCTAACTCCCATATCAGCAAACCAAACATCACCCTGGGAATCACGATCACAGTTCATAGTGTTTGGATCACCAAAGGTTTCAAATGGCACAAATGGATCTAAATATCCATGCTCATTTTCTTTTCTGGCTCGCAGAGGACTCCACATGTTGTATTTTGAAACAGTAACAGCGGAGTGCGCTTCAGGATCGTTTCTCAGCATTTCAATACCTTGATCTATTTGGTGTGCCAAAATCATTGGCGCATTGCACATCAATAAAACTAGAAATTCAATTTCATAACCTTGCCTTTGTAAATCTTCCTTAATAGATTCATAAGCATGAATAAACACATCTGTGCTTAAAGCGGTTGCGGAAGCCAGCTCTTGCGGTCGGTCAATTACATTCCAATTGTGTTGGCGTGCAATTTGTTTGTACTCCTCAGCTTCTGTACTAAAATAAAGATGGGTTACATGCTTAGAGTTTTCCGCGGCCATCATTGGATAACGCATTAATGGTCGATCCAAAATTGGATAAGTATTTTTTCCGGGAAAACCAACACTACCAGCTCTTCCCTTGATTAATACAACTATTGCTTTTTTCATAATACATTTTGTTTTAACCCCCCACGTGACTCTTAAGTGTTTATAATTTAGCAATTTATTCGACATCTGTAAAGATTTCACCAGCGTAAAAATAAATGAAACGGTTTTTTTCTGGGATTTCAACTCTTTCAAAATATTCTAGCTTGACTTTGCTGTCTTTTGGTCTTTTGGGCATATAATAAATTCCCATTGTTCCTGTCGGTATATCAGTCAAAGTTACAGTTTTACCAACGCTAAAATTAGAACTTAATTCCTTGTCTTTATCAGCTAGCATGCCTGCTGAAATACCAATTATTAATGTTGACTCATCACCATAGGTTTCCTCATAACTCCAATTGTTTGTCAAGTTTGGATAAGCGTAAGTTCGCATAGGAACTGGGCCATCGATCATTACTTGAGCTGGTAAATAATAGTAATCACTAAAGTCAAAGTAAATTTGTCTATTGTTGGTATTGTTTCTGCTCCATTCAACTAAATTCATGTATGGTTGATAATCAGGTCGAGCTTGGGGTTTTATAAGTTTGGAGTCAATTTGATAGAACAGGCTCATTGCGATGAAAATTGTTAAATAAATCATTTGTCGAATCTTGAGAGAACTGTTTGTTGAGATCCGGGACATTAATTCTGCCATTAGTATAGCTAACGGAATAAATAAAATTCCGTGTCGAGCATGCAATTCCTGTTCAATTCGAAAAAATAAAAATATGTACAGTAGTATGTTGATGATTGCAATAAAATACAATATTTTTTTAGCAGGATCTATTTTTTGTTGATTACGTAAAAAAGTGAGAAAGCGTGAAAATTTTAATCTTAGTACAATTTTAAAAAACTTCTTTCCAAAAAATATAAAGAAAAACAAAGTTAACAAAACAAGTTGAGAAAAAAAGCCAACAATTGCCAGCTGGTATTTGTACCAGTTGCCTTCTCCCATATAATTTGACCATCGCGACCAACGAAAACCAAGAACTTCTCTAGTTTTTGTAAATTTTTGAGGTGGAGTTGGCAAAAGAGTAGTTGTAACATCGCTCAGCATGTTTGGAATTGTTCCATGCAAGTTTACATGAAATTCCTTTTTTCCTAAAGTGGCAAGGGTTACTGTTTTCCATATGGCTGGCAATTTTTTTATATAGTAAGTAATTGCAGAAGAACCAGTTCCCGTATCATCAACTCGATCATATTTATGGGTATAATAATAAACAGGAGCTGTGTGAATAATGGCACCAAGTATTGCTACCAAAAGTAAAAGAGCAATTTTTTTCCTTAATTTTTTTTGAGTTACTATTAAGAGATACAAACTAAGTGCGATTGCGAAAACCATTCCATAATAATGAATGCAAGCTAAGGAAAATAATAGCACTAAATTCCAAATAAAATATTTTTTATTAAATTGTTCAATCAGTTTTATTGAACAATAAGTTGCTAATGATGTCAGCAACAATATCAAAGGAAACCATCTTGGTGAATCAAGAAAAGTTAAAATTGGCCAAGAGGCAAATAGCAATAATGACAGTATTCGTAAATTGGATTTACTTTTTCTAAAAACCAGCAAAAGTAAGCGATACAAAGAATATATTGCAAGTACATTTACCAAAAACATTAAAATTCTAGTGGCTATTAAAAAGACGTATTCGTTGGAAAAATCTGCAAATATATCAACTAATGCTAGCGGAACAATATATACCAACTGTGAGAAAATGTTCAAAGAAGTATAAACATAATCATGGCCACCTACTGGCCCGGAAGACAGTGGCTCGGCCAATCCAGGTAAATCATTTAAACGTAAATATGAGCTTCTAAGTATTACGTCAAACCAATTGTTTTCAGGAGGTACATAGCTGTCATAAAATGGGTGTGGCGTGCTAAAAAGCACAGGCACATAGGCCATAACAATTAAAATGACTAAAACCAATAGCCAGAGATTGTTTATTGACTTAATTTTTTCAAACCATTTTTTTGTGTTTTGCATATTAGTTGTTATCTAATTTTAACCTTGCAACAAAATGAATATTTTTATTAAACAGGAAATCACATATCCTTGGATAAATTTTTAACTGTTTGATCATTTGCTGTTTGTTTAGATTTTTATTTTTAAATAATTGTTCCCATTCACTATTTGATAAATAATTGTATGGTAAAGGTACGTTTTGAAAATAGTTACCAATCCAATCCATTACTCGAAGACGAAACAGATCCCACCTTGTTTCAGCTATATGATCTTTTATCAAAATGAAATTACTAGCAACTCGCGTACATTCATTTAACAACTCATTAAAGTCATTTATATGATGTAGGACATCAACTAATAGAATAAAATCAAATTCATTATCCGCAAAAGGTAATTTTTTTCCATCAAATTTTGTAACTTTAATAAAATTGTTTTCCGATATATTTATTTCCGCACCTTGTATTTTAATTTCTGGTTTTAGAATTGTTAAATTGTGGCTGATTTCACCATTGCCACAACCAACATCAAGTCCTAACAACGATTGATTTTTAGGCAGTAGTTGGTTCACGTATTTTGTTAGGGATTTAGCGCGATAATTATATATAAATCCTTCGTGAATCTTTAGGCTAAGTTTAGTTATTTTTGAGTCCATAGAATTAACTTTTTTTCATTGACATGGCAGATATAAATAAAGATGAAAATAACACATTTGTCCCGAGAATAATAAGTGTACCTGCAAATGAGACCCATTCTGGATGAGGTATTGGGTAGTAATCGAGGTTGATCCATTGAACAATTGTCCAGCCAATTATTATAAGTCCAGCAAGTAGCATACTTACGCCAAGTATAATCCCGGTTTCCAGTTTGAAAAATTTGTAAAATTTATCCAATGCTTTGTTGTCTTTTTCAAAACGACGACTCCAAGAATAACTTTTTGCATACAGACCAAGAGCCAAAATTTGAAATCCAACAACACTAAAAATGGTGGCAAAAATCGCAGTTACGTTTCCTGGAAATCGCCCATCGTAAAAAAATGGGACTATCAGCAAAACAAGGTGAGCTATAATACCAGTTAATAATAGAAACAGTCCTGGCCACAAAAATACTTTATTTGGAGAATAAAGAAGCATCATCCGGAGACTGCGCCAACCATCACGCATTGTTCGGAGTTTAGCTACGCCTTTTCGAGGACCAAGTACAATTGGGATTTCAGTTATTTTGAGACCGGATTTCCAGGCATTAACTGCCAATTCAAGATTGAATTCCATACCTGGACTAACTGGCGCTATTTTTTCGTAAGCTTCTCTGGTAAAAGCACGGTAACCACAGTAAACATCTGAGTACTTTACACCAAAAAAATAGTTTAGTAGTGCGGTGATCATAGGATTGCCAATAATTCTATGAGACCGAGCGATGTTTTTCTTTCCTTCAGGTGATAAATAGCGACTTCCGGTTACAAATTCATAACCATCATTTAGCTTACTGAGAAATTGGTGAATTTGTGAGAGGTCGTAAGTATTATCAGCATCAGCCATTATAAAATATTTCCCTCTGGCATTTTTAAAAGCAGTTTGATAAGCGTTACCATAACCTCGTTTTGGTTCATGTACCACTCGCGCACCCATCTCTGTTGCAATAGTCACTGAGCGATCGGTGGAACCATTGTCACAAACCAAAATCTCTCCATCAATATTAGATTCAGAAAAAGAAAGTTTTATTTTTCTTATACACTCACCTATTGTTTCCTCTTCGTTTAGGCAAGGCATAACAACAGAAAGTACTGGGTTTTGTGACTCGTTTTTTTGCAACATTTTATTTTTTTATTATGAAATTAATAATACCAGATTTCTTGAATACTTTTGCTAAAATATTTATTGGAATAAAGGCAATCAAGAGCAAGTTGTAATATTTTGTTCGACCAAAGCGTAACTTTGTTTTGAATGTTTTTGTTGATTGTAATAAGTTTTGTAATGATAATGCCCAGTGAGAGGTGTTTAAATCATGAGAAACTTTACAATTATCAAAGCCTGCTTTGATTGTGGTTTTGCGCAAAGCTATGGGAGTGAAGTTGAACAAATGCCTAGGAACATGCAAACCACCCCAATGTTTTCCAAAACAATAATAGTCCCAAGAATCAACGTTTGGCAATTCTCCGATAATATATCCACCAGGCTTTAGTTTACGTCTGGCTTTTGCTAATAACGCAACTGGATCAGGTACATGCTCAATTAAATGATTCATGATAATTAAATCAAAGTGAGTGTCAGGAAAATCCAGGTTTTCAAAGGTTCCAGTGAGAATTTCCCTACCTTTTTCTTGACCGATAGCAGCAATCTCTTTTTTGAATTCAATGCCAGTAATTTGCCAGCCGGTTTTTTGCTTCAAATGGTCCATGTAATGACCATCACCGCAACCAATATCTAAAATTTTTGCTTCCTTGCCTATTAATGTTTTATAAAATTTAATCCGTTTTTTTAGTCTCAAGTTTTGTAAAAAATTAAAAATTTTTGATTCAACTCCTTCATAATTATAACCATGATATTCATCTGGATACGCTTTTAACAGCTGTTCGGTCGAAAGTTGAGGTTGTAGTTCAAATAAACCACACTTTGAACATTTGTAAAATTTAAAGTTTCCTGGATAATCATATTCATAATCCTGACATGTGCTCTCAGCGCAAATTTGATCTGAACTGCAAATTGAACATTGGTTATTCATAATAAGTAAAAATAAACCTTAAAGATCCTTGTAATAAATTGGTGACTTGTCTGATTGGTTTATTTTTCTGGTTACACGGTCAATATATTTTTTTTCGCCAGCTGGACGGCAATATTTATAGTCAGTTTGAAAATGTGAAAAAGATGTCATTTTGTTCCAAATGGACTTTAGATTTTCGTTTCTTAAATTACCAAAACTCACATGATTGAGAGAGCAACCCATAACATCTCCATACGGAGATAGACAAAATTTTTCTCTTCCAGCTGGGTACTGTGATTTGCCTTCGTAATTGAGAGAAAAACACAATCTCATTTGTGGATATTTTTTTATTAATTTATCTAAATGTTTCCAGTCTTCGTCATGCAACATCACGCTTTCACTGTCTTTCCAATTACCTACTGGAACGGCCGGCGTAGGATTTAAAAATAGATCATTTTCCTTGGCAAATTTGCAAATATCGTCTAGACGATGGATATTTTGATGAGTAATTGTAAAAGAAACAGAAGTCATGATTTTATACTTTTTTGCGTACTCAATGACCTTCATCACTTTATCAAAATGACCGTCAATGCCACGGATTTTGTCATTTTCTTCAGCTGATAGTCCATCAAGGCTAACTTGAAGGTAATCAACCATTGACTCTTTTAGTTGACGAATATTTTCTTCTGTAACGGTTAAACAGTTGGTCAAAAAACCAATCAAGGTTTTTTTCGGTTGCAGAGCTGCAATAATTTCAAACAGATCAGGTCGCATAAATGGTTCTCCACCTGTGATAACAGCGCAAAGTGCTCCCATCTCTAAACAATCATTCCAAAACGTTTTTATTTCAGCCGGAGATATCATTGGCTTGTCTGTACATTTGAGTCTACTTGAAAAACACATCACACATTTAGAATTGCAGTCTGGCGTAATCTGAATTTCGATATTTCGCAGAGGTTTTTGTTTGAGGATCTTACTTCTTACTACTCCACCTATTATCCTTTTCGCAACAAGAGGTTTTTGTCTCAGAAGCTTGGAGTAAGAAAGTATTTTATTTAATGAAAAATCTGACATTCTTTTATTTTAGTTTATTTATTTCACTATCTCTCAAATAACAGCCATTACAACCAGGAACTCGATGAGACTGACCTTGCTTGTGTAGTTCTCTGATTTTATTTAATTTTTCAGAGTTCCATTGCTTTTTGATTGAAACATCTTTAACGTTGCCAATTTTAATCTCATTTTCATCATCATGGTTGCATGGAATTAAAGTTCCATCCCAAAGTACGGCCATTCGTTGCCACAGCTGAGGGCAGGCCCAATCATGCTCTAAACCTAAATGATGATCTTTCATGTCCTTGAAATCAAGATACGCAACTTCGTCTACTCCGATATCTAACCAGAAATCTTTGTACTCTTGTTCATGACCAACAACTGAAGGAATTAAAACAGTTTGAACTCTAACTTTTGGATGCTCCACTCCCAATTCTTTGCGTAATCTAATTAAGTTTTTCACATTACTAACTACAGTTTCAAAATTAGAACCAACTCGATTAGCTTCGTAAACTTCCTTGTTGTGTCCTTCAAAAGAGATTGAAATTCTGTCCAAACCTGCTTCGATTAATTTTCTTGCCATGTCTTCGTTTAATAATAAACCATGAGAGTTGAAATATACATCAATCAAGCCTTTATCTTTAGCATATTTAACAAATTCATGAATTTGGGGGTGTAACAATGGTTCACCTCTAAAGTTGAATTTAACGCCACACAGGCCATTTTTGGAGCCTTCATCAATGATTTTATGAACGATCTTTTCATCAATAAAACCACCACCAATCCTTTCACGGTTATAGCAAAATACACACTTTAAATTGCAAACACTGGTTGATTCAATGTCAATGAATAAAGGAAACTCTGGCACTTGAAAATTTTCCGGACACTCTTTCCATTTGCGTCTATATTCCCTGAATTTTTCATCATCTTTGTCTAAAATACTTTTTCCTCCAAGTGTATGGAAGTTTGAATTAACGTTTATTTTGCTCATAAGTTCTTTTTATTTAGAAAATAATTTATTTTTCATTTTGGATAAAATGATTTCTTTATAAGAATTTATTTTTTCTTTACTTAGACCAATCATTGAATTTGGTATTATATAAATTATGACAATTGCTATGGCCAGGTATAATACTCCGGCTAGCGCCATGGTTGTTAAAGTGGAATAAATACTGATTTGAATGTTTAAGTAAGCAAAGGATTGACTGGTTAAATATTTAATTGTAACCATTAGTACTGATAATAAAATCAAAACGCTAATCTGATGCTTTAAAAAATTTAGGAATTTTAATTTTAAATATTTACAATTAAAATACAGTTGAATATGAGTACAAATTATTAATGTTGTAAGAGTTGCAATAGCCGCACCTATTGCGCCAAGTTCCAATCCTGGTATGATAAAATGCCTCGGTGCGATAAAAATATATTGCATTATTAATCCCAATCCGATAATGGAAATACCGATATTACGATATATTTTAGTTCTTTCCGTGGAATAGAACGCAGTACTGTTGATTTGTGCGTATGTTTGATATGCCGGATAAAAAGACATAATTGCAACCGGAATTGTAGCAAAAACAAACTCTTTTCCAGCTAGAACAGAAGATATTTCTTTTGCAAAAAAGGCAAAATAGACAGATAATAGCACGGCTAAAAAATAAAGCAAACGAGAATTTTCATAAAATAGTTTTTTCATTTTGCCGTAATCGCCAACTCCGTGAGCTTGAGAAAATTCCTTCATAAAAATCGGGATCATTGAGCCAGTAAAAATCATGCAGAAGGAACCAATTTTGACGGATAACCCAAAATAACCATATTCAACCGAACCATATATTTTTTGGAGAAACCAGGCGCCAAATAATCCTGCTACTAAAACAACAATAGAATAAGCAACCATTGGCGAGCAGAATTTACGGAAATATGTCCAGAGTTTTCTGAATTCTTGTTTTAGATTTTTAAGATTATATTCTTTGAATAGCTTGTTTTTCCAGAGGAAATATGCAACAAAACCAATTAAGCCAATTAATTCAATATAACTATAGACATAAAATGTAGCTAAATTTAAGAACTTAAAGGTAAATAAGCCAACTAATAAAAAAATTGTGATAAAACGAACTTTTAGCCTAACAATTTCAGACACCACAGTCATTCCTTTTGAATCGGAAAAACCATAAATAAGATTGGATAGCCAAAGCAACCAGGCAAATCCGGCCCCTGCATAAATATACACGGCTTGTTGTTCTGGCCAAAAAAGTTCAGAAAAACCTAGTAGCCAAACAATTAAAATAAATAATGATAATACCAGGGGAAGGCAAAAAGAAAAAATTGAGTAAAATAATATAATTGGCCCGGAACTTTTATTTTTGGAATTGTAATTGAAAAATGCGCTTGATGAGCCGAAATCAAAGAAATTTATGATACTGGAAAAAAATCGTTCAAGAAATGTAAAACTCCCAAAATCAGCCGGTCCAAGTGCGCGAGGGACAATAGTTACTCTCGCTAAATAAAAAACCAAACCAATGATTCTAACAACCAGCTTGTAAAAATATCTTTTTTTTATTGAATCATCTCGCATTTATTTTTGATTTAATGAGATTAACTGCATTTAAGGTGCAATTGCTTTTTTCAGCCAACATATATTTATTCAGAAATTCATTACTTATAGCTCTTTTTACCGGACTATTAATAATCGCCTCTTTTAATTCAATGGGGTTTTCTACAATTGTAATTCGCTGTTTTAGCAATTCAAAATGTGGTGGTAAGGGTCTGCCATTAGAATGGTAGTAAATTATCGGAATCTCGGTAACCATGGCTTCAAACATTGCAGTTGAAGTCATTTCAAATATAAATAAATTACTTTCCTCTAAATAATTGGGAAAGCGATCTGTTTTGTATTCACAATTAGTCAGATTCAAATCAGTTAAATAATCCGGTAAAGGATTATAAGATCCATCAGATGCTGGTAAACCTTTAATCACAAATTGTTTTTCCGGAAATTCGGCAAAACTTTCTACAATTTGTGATTGTGTTTTAAATGTTTGAATATCAGTCCAATTGCTACGATTCACCTCGCCGTACATTAATCCTAATGCGTAAGTAATAACCTTGTTTCCTTTATTGAAGAATGTGGCATTTGTGCTATTCTTGATTTCCTCAATTCTAGCACTGCCAACTGCAACCGCGCAGCCGGAGCGTCCTTGTAAGGCACTAAATTGGTTGATTTCCTGCACCATTTTCTTATTATATGCAAAATAAATGTCCGCATCCGGCTGATCTGTATATTGCCACATAACATATTTTTGTGTTTTACATTGGTCCATGTTGGTAGACGATTACGGGTAAATTTTTATTTTTAAAAGCCTTAACTATTGATTTGTTAATGGGGTTATAAACTCCGCTACACAAAAGCATTTTTATCGGCGCATCTTCCAACAAACTTATTGTTTGATTGTATACATCCTCAGCCTGAGGTATTGTTGTTAAAATGAATTTTTTCAGATCTTTCTTTATGCAAGCAAAATAATTAACACCTAAATATTCAAATGACTTTATTAAAGTTTCATCTTTGATGATGTTTTCTAAAAAATTGTAATATGCATTAGAAGTTGCACTTTTCTGCCTAACTTTAATTATTGCTAAAACATTATTTAGTTTAAAAGGATTTTTAATCCTTAGAGGATCCCAAAAATATATTTTATGATTTTGCTTTAATAATTCTTGTAAAACTTTTTTAACATCATAAGTATAATTCAATGCCAAAATAATTTCTTGCGCCTTGTGTCCTTTGTTTTTTGTGAACTTAAAAAAAAATCTTGAAATATATAATTTTTGTATTACAGCTGAGCCTTTAGCTTTTTTCGTTATATATTGTCTTAAATTAAGCCTGATTTTGGGGTTAATCAATCCTGGCAATTGATTTGTAACTATATTATATTTCTTTGCAAGCAAGGGAATTATTTGAGCAATCAATGATTCTTTATTCTCAAAATTGTAAATAGAGTCCAGTGACGTAGCTTTTACTTTTAAATACTCATCTAGCAACCGAATTATTCGTTTTGCGCACGTAAAACTGGTATAAAAATTTATAAAATCACTTGAAAATGGTTTTAAACCATTTTTTGTTTGCAATAAAAATTGCTCGTCAAGATAACTTAAAACATTTTTAGTGGATTCGTAATAACTGATTTTTATATCTTCGGGTAAAATTTCCTTGACGTAATTTTCCAATAAATCATACTTCATCTCCAGCCTGTCTAGCCAGTAAAAAGCCTCAGCAGTCAGAGGAATATTTTCAAAAGAATGTAATTCCGAATTCTGTTTTACCTCCAAAACCTGAGCTTTGTTTTGTAAAAATATAATATTCATACTAATTGATTCCAGTTTCAATTGAAACTTTAAATTTACCGTTATATCCATATCTATTTCTGTAAGTTTCATCAATCTCTTGCAAAGAGTGATACAGCCGAAAAAAATAGGTGTTGTCGATGTCATTAAATTCAATCATAGGTACATTATAACACAAAGACTTGTCTGTAGTTAGCCTTACAAACTTATCTTTATCACCCATTTCAATCCAGCCTTGAGTTGCTCCTAACGAAGTCTTTGCTGTAACTAATTTTGTAATTGGCTGATTGTGAGAAATAACATCTTTGGTGATATTAAACTTTTCAAATGAATTCCCACCGTTTACAGTTTTGTAATAAAGTGAATTACGATCAAAAGCTTGTGGCATTAATGTTATTATCCCTGCTCTGATTGAAATAGGAAGGTCGGTTTTGAAATCAAAATTATATAGCAAGTCAACTTTTGATTTGTTCTTGTAAATAATGATTTGTTTTTTTACTTTACCAATTTTTGTCGGAATGACGGCCTCTATTAAAATTTGATCCTGATTTTCGTAAATTTTTGGTTCAATTGGTTCTAGGTCTGCAATCTTCTGCTGACCTGGAGACTCAACAATCATGCCACCAGAAAAAAAGTCAGCAGCATAAGTGATATTATCAAAATAACCATGCTTCAAGGTTCCTATTAAAGGTAAATCCCCAAATTTTTTAAAAGCTAATTTTTTTATTGCCAAACCTTTTTTGGCGTTTAATTCTATTTTCATTTCTTCTGTTTTAAGATTTATTTTAGGTTGCTTGGTAATATTTCTTAAGCTGTCTTCGGAATTAAATTGCAGGTTAATAGATTCAGTTTTAGTAATTCGCTCTGTTTGAACGTTTAGACGTTTCAAGTACTTTTGCCACCTTTTTTCTTCAACGTGTGTTCTGAAATCACTACTCCAAAGCCAACATAACTCTTTCCAGTCAACTCTATTTGTGTTTTTCTGAGCAATATAATAATTACAAAGCGCATAACATTGTCCATTAATGTCAGCATCTGCTCTGCCTGTAACTGCCCAGCGAGTTAAATTATATTTTTCTTGTTTTTTAACTGGGGTTGGTTGAGTAGTTGATTCTAGTTGTAATTTGTTCCAGGTAGAATCGTTATTTTCACAGGTCAAAAGTTTTTCAGGACTAATAAATTTGAATTGTGGATTGTTAAGCAAATTTTGAATCAAGTTTTCTATTCGCTTCCATTCACTTTCATTTGTTAATGTAGCTTCAGTTTCAAATCTGCCGGGTCTAAAATCAAATATTTCAATATCGTTACCATACAAAGAAAAGCAACGTTCGTTTGTGCCAATTTGTAGTTCAAGATACTCTAAATATTCATTTATTTCTATTTCTTTGTGAGCATATCTTTGGAATTTTTGAAAAGCAACTGAATTGTTCCAAATTACCGAAATCTCCAAATTGTTGTTATCTATTGCAACTTGAGGAAAATAGCGCCATTCCTTTTTCCAGTTTGGGTGTGCAGTATATGGATTGTTCCATTCCATTATAATTGCTTTGTAATCGGCATTTTTGTAATGTTCAATTAATCCAGACGTATAAGCTTGCTCATTAATTAAAACAATTTGCGGCTGAATTCCCAGTTTTTCGCTATAAATTTCGTTTCCAATCTTTAGGTTCCACGAATTTACTTCTGCTGGAATCAATGGACCAATTATTTGAGCATAACCACTTCCGATTAGCTCGACTTTTTGTTTTTGAATTAATTCTTTCAATTTGACAACCCAATTTGGATCTAGGTTTTGAATTAATTCTAAAGTATTGCCCGTCAGTTCAATCCCTGGAAAAAAATTATACTTTTCTGCTAAATTTAAAAGTGGCCAGTAGCATTTGTTTATTACTTCTAACCTTTGCTCCTCTGCAATCGAGGAATACATTAGATTGGGATGAAAAATTGAATATAGCTTCAAGCTTTTACTCATAAATTCTTATATTGATTGTAATAGATTGGATTCCCAGAATAATACTTTCCATTTATTTCAAATTGCACAACATGATAAATATACTCAACTAACTTTTTGATTTCTTCAGCTGTATTGCTGACTACTACAAAGACACCCGCTTTTTGTGCATGATTTTGTATTAAAGGAATTTCATCTCCATGTTTGTAAGAAATTTGAAATTTTTTCACCTCATTTAATTTGTCCACTTCATCAATCCCCTTAATACCCGTTAATTTCCCAGGTGGTGGAAAAAAATTACGGTTGGCCACATGCATATTTATGATTGGTTCAAGTTCGTCAAAATTTACTTTTTCACCAATTGCAATGTTAATGACTTGTTTAACATAATTCACCCCAGTACCTAACGGCACCAGACTTTCACAAAAATCACCCCCACCTAGCCTGGCAGCCACTTCTATGACTAATGGTCCCCTTTTTGGACAATAAACAAGATCACCTTTGCCAACCCCATTGTTGATTCCAATAGCGCGAGCTGCTTTTTCTGCTAAATTTTTTAATTCACTAATTTTATCAGGATAGTTTGATGGAAAGCGTCCACCATTTTCAATTATATTTGGTAAAAAGCCTTCCATGTTTTCATAAACACGGTCAACAAAGCCAGGGGTTTTAGCTTGATCTGCAGAAATAATTGTTTCCGTACTAAATTGTGGACCTTCAATATATTCCTCAATTAATACCTGGCCATTTCTAGAATTAGCTTTTGCATGATCGAACGCATCATTAATTTCAGACTTATTAAAAACAACTCTAACACCACGAGCCCCAGCTCTATCAGTTGGTTTAACAATTATTTTCAAGCAATTCCATTTTTGCCACAGTTCTAATATTTTTTCAGCTGAATTAACTAGACAAAAATTTGGAACAGGAATATCACAATCCTTGAAACGGCATTTCATTTCATATTTATTGGTTGCCAATCGACCAGTTTCTTCAGATGGACCAGACCAACCATATTGATTGGCTATTTTAGAAACAAAATGCGGAACGTCTGAACCCATAGTTGTAACACCAGACATGTTTACTCCCTTATTTTTCAAATCATTAACAAAAGCAATTACAGCCGGAATATTGCTAAAATCAATCGGAGCTGAATAATTTGCAATTTCTAAACCGGGTGCATTAGGATTACCATCAATAACTGCAGTTTCCAAACCCATTTCATGGGCTGTTTTGATAATGAATAATTGATCAGTGCTTGCACCAAGCAAAAGTATGCACTTTTTTGGATTTAAATTTGGTTCTAACATAAGCGAATTTACTTTAACTTAAAAGTACAATCCTCCATTAACATTAAGAGTCTGCCCAGTAATATATGATGCCTTATCTGATGCAAGGAATGATACAACGTTGGCAACCTCTTCAGGTTTACCAAGTCGATCCAACAAAATATCATCCAAAATTGGCAATCGGCCTGCTGCTTTGGCCATTTCAGACTCAACAATACCTGGTGAAACACAGTTGACTCTAATTTTTCGAGAAGCAAAGAATCTGGCCATATTTTGGGTCAATGAAATAACACCGGCCTTTGATGCTGCATAGTGAGTTGTTCTAGGTCCGCCAACCTGTCCACTGAATGAGGCAATGTTGATAATTGATCCAGCGTCAGTAATTACATTTTCTAATTCCTTTGACAATAGAAAAACTCCACGTAGATTTACATTGAAAATCTTGTCCCAATCCTGTAAAGTAATTTTGTTGAAATCATTGGGTATATTAATTCCCGCATTATTAACCAATACATGTATGTGAGAAAATTGTGTTCTGAGCTGGCTAACTGCATTTTTGATTGAATCTTCATTTTCTTGATCAAATTGCAAAGGAATAATATTGCCGAATTCCTTAAGGTTCTCTATCAATTCTCTATTTTGCAAATAGCCACCAACAACTGTGTAGCCATCTTTCAGAAACTGTTTAGCAGTTTCAAATCCAATCCCGCGACTTGCCCCGGTAATAAAGGCAACTTTTTGTTCATTTTGATTGTTCATATGATTTGTATTTGGAGTTATTTGATTACAAAAATTAATAACTTTATCTGCAATTGGCTCTGGTTGTAAACCAAACTTGGTTAATAATTCTTCTGGTTGTCCTGTAGTGCCAAATTGATCATTAGTATTGATAAACTCTAATTGTGAAGGGCACTGCTCTGCCAAAACTGTGGCTACAATACTGCCCAATCCGCCATAGATGTTATGCTCCTCAATAACAACACCTTTTTTTGTTTTACTAAAGGACTGAACAAGTGCTTGTTTGTCAATTGGCTTAATTGTATGAACATTTAGAACTTCTGCTGATATCCCCTTGTTTTGCAAAATTTCTGCGGCTTGCAATGTTTTATAAACCATTTGACCTGTACTAACCAGAGTAATGTCAGTTCCAGATCTTAAAACTTGTATTTTTCCAAGTTTAGTTGTTCCTGGAGCAATTGTTTTAGGAATTTTGGGAAAAACCAATCTGAAATAGACTGATGAGTCCAGTTCTATCAACTGAGGTAGTAAATCTCTAGTTTGCTGTGCATCTGCAGGTGAAATAACGCACATGTTTGGCAAACTGCACATCAAGGCAATATCTTCCATGGTTTGATGAGTGGCACCATCTGGTGCAAGAGTTACACCAGCATGCAATCCAACAATTTTGACATTTAATTTTGAATAACAAATTGATTCACGTATTTGATCAAAAGGTCGACCGGCTGCAAACACTGCTAGCGAGTGAGCAATTGGAATTTTCCCCAATTGAGCTAAACCAGCGGCAATTCCCATCATGTTTTGTTCAGCAATTCCAACTTGAATGTGTCTACCCGGATATTTGTCCCTAAAAACAAAAGTTTTTCCGACCGTACACAAATCAGCATCAAGTACAACCATACTTGGAAATTTTTCTCCCATCTCTGCTAATTTGTCGGCATAAGCATCTCGTTGAGAAAGTAGTTCATCAGACGGGTCATAAATTAACTCCTCCTTTACTTCATTACTAGTTTGATTATTATCCATATTTATATTAGTTCCTTTCTGGTTAAATCATATTCCCTAGTGGTAATACCTTTC
This sequence comes from Candidatus Kuenenbacteria bacterium, assembly GCA_013202715.1. GTDB lineage: Bacteria > Patescibacteriota > Patescibacteriia > UBA11705 > JABHMO01 > JABMRF01. The sequence continues at coordinate 9,749 of JABMRF010000043.1, read as the reverse complement.
CCATGTATCTCAACAGTACCTTCCAAGTGAGGGAGTCCCTTACCACTGATTGTGTCAGCAATTATTACGGTTGGTTTTCCTTTGGTGTTGCTTGCTTCGTTAAAAGCACTAATAATTTGATTGAAGTCATGGCCATCAATTCTAATTACATGCCAATTAAATGCTTCATATTTAGCGACCAATGGCTCTGTGTTACAAACATCCTTGGTGTAACCATCAATTTGAATTTTATTAACATCAATAATAGCGCATAAGTTATCAAGTTTATGATGGGCAGCAAACAAGGCAGCTTCCCACACTTGGCCCTCCTCTTGTTCACCATCACCCATTAGGCAATAAACTCTATTGCTTTTGTTGTCGATTGTAAATGCCTTTGCTACACCCAAAGCAATTGAAATTCCTTGCCCCAAAGATCCACCAGAGTTTTCAATTCCCGGTAATGTTTTGTAAAGTGGATGACCTAAAAGTCTAGAACCAAATTTCCTTAAAGTTTTCAATTCCGGCACCGGAAAATAACCAGAATGAGCCAAAGCTGCATATAGTACAGGACAATAATGGCCAGCTGATAAAATAAACACATCACGATCTAACGAATATGGTTCTTGCGGAAAATGTTTTAGGACTTCACCAAAATAAAGGCTTGTAATAATATCAGCTGACGACAAGGCTCCACCTGGATGTCCTGAACCGGCATGATACAACATCTCAATTACATTATCTCGTAATTTTTTGGCCATCTCCTCCAATTGACTGTAGTTAATATTATGATTGATCTCCATAGTTTGGTTGATTATTAAGTTTATTTTGTGATTCCTCCCATTGACTTAGAAAATCCTTCAAGCCTAAATCTGTTAATTCGCTTTTCATCATTTGTTCCAAAACATCCGGCGGAATAGTGGCAACATGTGCACCAGCTAATGCAGCATCCTTAACATAGATTTCATTTCTCATGCTGGCTGCTAAAACTTTTGTTGAGAAATTGTAGTTTTTGAATACCGTTACAATTTCCCGAATTAGGTCTGAGCCACTAGTTGAAGTTGCGTCCAGTCTACCAATAAAGGGGCTGACATAAGTTGCACCAGCTTTAGCTGCCAACAAGGCTTGATTAGTTGTATACAAGATTGTTACATTTGTTTTGATTCCTTCCTTGCTTAATGCTTTAGTTGCCTCAAATCCTGCTGGAATAGCTGGGATCTTAACGATGATGTTTCTATGCATTTGAGCCAATTCTCGAGCTTCTCTAATCATGCCATCAGCATCCATACTAATAACCTCAGCGCTGATTGGACCATCTACAATTTCGCAGATTTCTTTGATTAGCTCTTTGAAATCTTTACCCTCTTCCTTGGCAATCAAGGCTGGGTTGGTAGTTACACCATCAATTATACCAATTTTGGCATATTTGCGAATTTCCTCCAGATTCGCAGTGTCAAGAAAAATTTCCATATTACATTTCCTTTCTTTTTAATTAAATATATTTAAAATTAAACTTTATCTGAAATTTGTTTTGAGGAGTTACAAAGTTCACAGATTGGAACACCTCTTTTATTCATAATATTTTCTCGAAAATCCTTGAATTTCTGGCTATCCCAAATTGTAGCTAAACTTTCATTTTTAGCATTTCCAAAATTGTACTTACCAAAAAGATCAAAGCAACAAGAAACAACGTCACCATCAGAAGTAATAACCGTGTTTTGAATTTCAGGACAACCTTCTTTATCTTTTAACGACAATTTGCCATTTGCGTCTTGTTCATACCTGGCTAATTCACCCTCCTGAAAATATTCTTCTTTAATTTGTTGACCTTTTTCTCCATTCTTGTCCATTTCTACAAAATTCAAAGCCAAAGTTTTAAAATATGCATCATCCACCTGCAGATCTTTAGTTAATTGTCGGAAAAGATCTTTCTCGTGAGCATTCTTTTTGGTAATGATCATTTGTAAACGTACTTGTGGCGATTTAAGCTTAAGACTATTTCTGTGATTCACTAAAAATTTTATATTTTCTACTACTTGATCAAATTTAGCGTTGACTCTAATTGTCTCATACGTTTCTTTGGTGGCGCCGTCAAAAGAAACAGTTATTCTATCAACACCGGCGGCAATTAATTTTTTACTAGATTCTTCATCCATTAACATTGCATTTGTATATAGACTTGAAGGGATATTGTTTTCTGTTAAATATTCAATTATTTTGTAAATGTTCTCATTCAACAAGGGTTCACCTGAATAAGTAAAGCAAATCTGAAAGTTGAATTTGCCCTTTATCTTGTCAATTATGCTTTTGAAGTCCAAAAAGCTCATAAACATATTTTTTCTGTAATTATAAACTTCATTTCCTGGAAAAAAGCATGGACAAATTGAGCATCTCAAGTTACAATGCGGGGTAACTTCCACATATATTGTTCGTGGATAATCCTTGTTTTCTTTCAAGTATTCACCAATGTTAAATTCTTTTTGCGCCATAGAGTTTAAGTTTTCTTTATTTATAATGTCTGTTTGAATAGTTTGGGTCACTTTTTCTTTATTATTATATTCTTCTAGATTTAAATAATTTTTAGCCTCAAGATGATTTTTGGTCCAAACCCAGGCTAGTCCAGCTATTTGATCGTTATTTTTTACAGTTTCTGGCTTTTGTTGATTTAGGTTTTTGTAAAAGATTCCTTGTATCATTGTTTTATCAATACAATCTAAGTTATCTAGACCTACTCGCCAAGCACCAACTTGGTTTGTAGATTCAACGGGCAAGAATTGATAATTATCCTCGTTATATATTTTTTGTAGCAATTGATAAACAGGATTTTTTTCTTTCAGAAAACCCATACTTCTGGTGGATAAAATATCTCCATGAAAACGAGGTGAAATTTCATAAACATATGCTTGTCCATTTTTAATCACGCAATCACCTTTGATTGGTCCATGGCTAATACCCAAAGATCTAGCACCTTTTTCAACTAAATCATAAAGCTCATTATATATGTCTTTTGTTAAAACGGAGGGGAAATAGCCATGGTGGGCTACAAAATATGGTGGTGGTGTGAAAAATCGATCAGCGATACCGCATGGATAAAACTGTCCATTCCAAAATAAACCGTTTATGTCATGATGTGAACCTTGAATAAATTTTTCTACCAATATTGAGTTGCAATATATCAAAGCCTCAAGAACGGCAAGTTTCGCTTCTTCTGAATTAGCTGCATATTTCACCCCTTGACTTCCTGAGGCTGAACTTGGCTTAATTACTATTGGCCAACCAAGTTCATCGCCAGCACTTATTGCTTTTTCCACAGAGTCAACAGTCAACGATTTGGGATAATTAATTCCTGTATTCTCCCAACATTGTTTCATCAGGGATTTATCTAAACTGTTTAGTATAGATTCAAGAGGAGAGTGTGTTAAACCTAATACTTGGTGAATTAAAGTTGCTGTCAGTAAACCAAAATCGCTACCACAATAACAATATTTAATGTTCAAGTTCTTGTTTTTACAAACCCATGTGGTCAAACCACGGATGTCAGTTGAGTCAAAATTAATAACAAGATCAGCGATTTTTATTCCTGGAGCAGTAGAATTTTTATCATTAACAATAACATGGAAGCCAATATCCTTTGCCCATTGAAGCATGGGTAAAGCAAGTTCACCACCGCCAAGAAATAAGATTGATTTTGTTGAATTCATTTTTTGTTTTAAATATTTTATGGGTAAAGGTATTTTGCTAACCGCTAATATTGAATCCGCAATTTTTAGATTTTCCAATAAGGTTTTTTCCTGGATAACCTTGTTTTCTCCTGAATTATAAATTAAGGTCGTAGGCCCAAAATCTGATTGATGAGTTGCCATATCTCTATCAAGCGCAAAGTCAATAACCATGTCAAAATAGTTAAAACTTTTATTTGACTGCGGTAATAAAATATCTCCAATCAGGTCCCCCCCCAAGTCAGCATGTAATTCAATTATATATGGCTTACCTTCCTGACTAATTCTGAGTGAAAGTACTAATAGTGCATTAGTCTGTGAAAAATATGTTGCTAATTTGTCAATGATTATTTGTACTTCGCTATCAGACTCGGTTTCTTTGATTATTGATGGTATGCTCACTCCCAAGCCTTGGATTGAACCTTTGCTTGCAATTCCAACCAATTCATCCCAATAAGCTACAATTTTTGCTTGGCCATTTTTGATTTGAAATAAATATGCAACATCAAATCCTTCAATGTATTCTTCCACCTCAACAAAATCATTTCCAGAAGCTTGCTTTGCAGCAATGATTGCAGCTTCAAAATTAGTTCTGTTTTCAATAACCTTGATATTTTTTTTTCCAACAATTGGTAAATCTGGCTTGATAATTAGTGGGAAGTCTAAGCTATATTCAAATTCCTCAACTTTTTTTATTTTTTGGCCTTTGGGCATAGGCAATTGATGTAGTTCACAAAATTTTCGTAAAGTAGCCTTTTCGGTTGCCAAGGGAATAAGTTCCTTTGTCGGACCTGGTAAATTGAATTTTTCAACTATTGCAGCAGCTGTGTTCAGAGCTGGCCCAGAACAACGTGCCAATAATCCTTTGAAATCATATTTGGTTTCCAGTTTTAGTAAATGGTCAATAACTTTATCTGACTCATATGTGCTTTCGATAATTTTTTCATCAACAAAACCAAAACCTACTGCCATTGGGTTTCGATCAATGCCAACCACTTGATAACCTTTTGCCTTTGCGGCTTTGATTAAAGGCAGTTGATTGTCATTTGCGCCTAGGCAAATTAGAGCATCAATTTTCATATAAGGAAATTATTTTGTCGTTTAAAATTCCAAGGTTAGAATATTTGCTTTTATGTCTTGGTGAAATGATTGTGATGATATTAAAATTTTATCAAAATGTAATTCCTTTAATTGACTAAGTGAATACACTTTTAAATTTAGTCTTGTTTTTCCATGATAAAAAGCATTATTATCAATTAGTCCAATTACCGTATTTTTAAAGTCAATATGGGTCATTAATTCCTGAGTGTGGTCCCCAGCTCCAAAGATCAGCATTTTCCCGTTTGTGGATTTTAGGAGTTCTACTTCTCGTTTAATTATATTTTTGAGTTTAAATAAAAGTTCATTGTTGCTTTTTAATTTTGACTGCATTTCACGAACCAAATCCCCCTTGATTTTATGGAAATTAAACTCCTCAGTTTTATCACTTGCTTTTTTGAGACGAATCAAACAATTTAGCCATTTATATTTGTAATCATATTTTTCAACATAAAATCCGGCCTTATCCATAAGCAATTTAAAATTCTCAATTACATAATTACTTGGATGACCTGCAAACATATCGACAAATCCTCTAATTGCAAAAGATATGTCCGGAATTGAAATATAAAGATAACCTGTATCACTTACCAGTTTTCTTAGTCTGGAAAGTTCATCGTGAGGAAAGTCAAAGTGTTCAAATACGTTATCTAAGATAATAAAGTCATACTTTTTCGATAAGTCTAATTGATCAAAAAAAATGTTTTCAAATTCAAAATTAACGCGCTCCTTGAGTTGTCTTCCTAGTTCCAATGATGGTTCAATACCTTTTATAGATGATATTTTAGTAGAGAATTTATTATAGATTTTATTAAGTAATTCAGCATTTCCACAGCCAATTTCAATCATGGATATTGGAGTTTTTAACTCACGAAAAAAATCCTCGGTCAATTCCACGAAAGATTCATAATGCATTTTTAGTCGTTGACTTTCGTTTTCTTTATCATTGATAGGTTCAATAATAAGTCTGGAATACATGTTGCGCATCTGCAGTGGGTCAATGTTTGGATTTTTGTAAATATGAGTGCAATTTTCACAAATCAAATAGCGTAATGGTGCTTTGTAATTTATTCCCCAGGCATCGATGTATCTATAATCGGGGTTGGAAAATAAAACTTCAGACTTGTTGCTTTCACAAACTGGACAGTTCCTTGTGTACATTTTGAATTTTACTTCTTTTGCAATACTCATATAAATATTGTCTTTTAAAGAGTCTACTCGTCACATTTCCAATTTTCAATATTTTTTCGCTTGAGTGATAGTATTCTCTCAGTTACAAATAAATACAAAAATGAGAGCAAGCTAATTGGAAATAAAATCAGAAAAATCGGTATAGTAAAAATTTTGTTTAAAAATATTTTCACTAAGTATAAACGCTCAATTTTTTTCAATCGCCAATCAACACTACAATGATACCAGCTTTTTATTCTCAAAAAATATAGTAGTAATGTCACATTATCAAAACCTGTGATGTAATATTGCTTATGTGGAACAACCACTTTGTCAAATTTAACCTTTCTGATTTCGATTATAGTTTTCCATGAAATATTACTTATTCCATAGTCACCTCTTTTTCTGGTCCAAAATATTTTTTCATTAATATTCTTTTGCGCCTTTGTAAATGATTTTTGCTTTTGATTGGCGTGCAAGTAAATAGTTGAATTTGGATAACTATCCTTTAGACTATTTATTAGGGCGCCAAGTAAATCACTTTGAATTGTTCTTATGATTAATATATTCATATTATTTACCTCTAAAATTAAAACCAATTTTACCAACTCGGTCGAGCTGTTCCTGGGTTAATGGAATTCTTTCATGTCGTATGTGAAATATTTTGGACCAACCAACTAGCATAGCTTTAATTAAAGACATTCGTTTGCTTTGGATTGTTCCGTTTGAGATGGCCCAAGTATACTTTATTACCCAAATTAATGTTTGAAAATTTATTGGATAAAACTTAATTGTGTACAAAAGCGTGTTTCTGGCCATTGAGTAGTATACATTCTGACAAATTCTGTGACCGGAGCTTGGTTTTTCAACCGGATAACTCCACTTGTTGTAATTCTCTTCTTTTTTGTGTTTTGATGATATTGATGAAAATACATGAAATACGTATATATCGCTGAAGTTAATACCTTTCATTCCCAATGAGACCACTTTAGCGGAAATGGCGAGCTCAAAAGGTGGAGTATTCCCCCATTCCTCCCAGAGTCCAAGCTCTTTAACTACACTGTGTCGATACCCGCCACCACATCCAGACCAAAAATAGCATTCATCGCGAGTTTTTTGAGATGGTAAGTGTGCTTCATCGTAATAATTTTTGATAAATGAATTATAGTTATAAACATTAAAACAGATTAAACCCAATTCTTGGTTTGATTCGAATCTGTCTACCATGCGGCTAATACAATGTGTACCAGGAAACGAGTCATCATCAAAGGAAACTACATATTTACCTTTAGCCATTTTGCAAGCGGTATTTCTGCCAACCACAGCACCAAGGTTCTTGTCTGAACGAATTAATTTTACTTCAGGAAATTGCGATTCAATTGCTTCTGCTGTATTATCGATTGAATTATTGTCAGTTACAATTATTTCGATTGGTCTATAACTTTGTTCATACAGTTTACTAATCGTTTCCAAAACTACATCTTTGCGATTATAAGTAACAAGAAATAAACTTACTAAAGGTTTTTTATTATGCGTATTCATAAATAGATGGCTAAGTTGCTGCCCTAGGCTTGTATAATAAAAATTTAATCGTTAAGACATTTCAAGATATTTTGAGGCGCATTATTTAGATAGAAGCAAATCAAACTATCTTTTATATGATAAATTGTATGTTGCATAGAAATTTCGTCAATGAATTCTTTTACTTTGGGGATAGATGGATAATCATGGTAAACTATACACGAAAAATTATTTGAAAGCATCTTAAAAGCGTTTTCTGTGTCTGATTTTATTGTCTTGTCATCGCGACCTCCATCAACGAAAATCATATCCATTTTTTCATAAAACATAGAGTAATCAAAATTTACTGAATTAGCAATGTAATTATGGATGCGTGATTCGTAATTTGTATTTGAATAAACTTGTTTGAATTTTTCTATATCAATACTATGAAATTCAAGTTCAGGAAAATTCATTGCTAGATTTAATAAATTTACTCCATAATCTGTTCCAAATTCAAAAAAATTCTTTGGTTTTATCATTTTAGTTAAAGCGATTAGAATAAAATCATCAATTGTTCTTTGTCCATGTGCAGATTCTAAACCGTTGACATTCGTTGCTTTGGGTGAATAAAGCAATTTGACTGTATTGTCAGGGCTGATCTCACGATTGGTTAGATTGAATAAACTCCTAGGAGGAGTGCTGATTAACATACTAGTTTTCAATTATTAATATCATATTTTATTTGGTTTATTATTTGTTCTGCTATTTTTTTAGCACCTTTGCCATCAATATAATTTTTTTGTTTTGATGATTCTTGTTTTTCGAAAAGAGTTAAGCTTAATTCCCTGAAATGACTTAGAAAATCTTCTTTATCAAGGCTTTCGACTGGATCAAACACTTTTACCAACCCGGAATCAAGAAAATCTTGATTAAACTTCTCCTTTTGCTGAGCAATGGCAATTACTGGTACATTCAAATATAAAGCTTCATAAACCGTCTGACCAAATCCGAGGATTCCCAGTTTGCTTTGTGCTAGAGCTTCAGCAAAGTCTACTTCAGGATCAAAAACGAAAAACTTGTCATTATAACGCTCAATTAATTCAATAATATCTTTTCTTCTTGAATTAATTGATCCTACAAAAACACCAACCTTTTCTTTTAAAACACAGTTTGCCAAAATTTTAATTACATTTTCAGTAATTTGATTATGATCTCCAGCTCCGCCAAACAGTAAAATGTGCTTTCGTTCTGATTCAGTAGGTTTTTGTTTCAAAATTTCATCCCGAATAATTGCGTATTCAGCTCCAGAAATAATGTTATCTTTTTTCGGCACATCACTATGCCCACTAGGAATAATATATAGATCTGCATTTTGAACTTCATCATCAATCCGATCAATAACAATAACTTTTACAGTACAACTCTTTAAGTTATCAATTTCAGGATTACTCCTAGTGTCAACAATCACTGCATCGTTTTTATTTTCTTGTAACCAAGCATGAAACTGCTTCTCGGACTGGACAGTTATAAAATTTAAACTGTTTTCTTGCAAAATTTGCTGAGAAAAGTTGTTTTCATTAATAACAAAAGTTAAACCGCAAAAAAACTCATTTTGCAACACTTTTGCAAGTGAAATCATTCTTTTTAAATGCCCTAAACCAATTTCTTCACTTGCTTCTGTTCTTATCACCAATTTCAGACTGGTATCTGTTAATGATTTTTGGGTTACATTATTATTAATTTGACGGAGAGACTCATTGTCATAATAAAGTTGAATAATACTTTCCAAATCTATCACCTCGTTCTGTCCAGCAAAATATTCATGAATCTTTCTTACAAATTTCAAATCACTTGGGGTGTCTACTGAAATACGAAAATGTTTTTTGTTAAATGGCGGTTCAGGCTCAATATCAAACCAGCTATATTTTTCTTGGTTTTCTTTGAGGTAACTATTTAAATGCTCTCTATAATGTGGCTCAGTTCCATTGTTATATTGTTTTTCTAAGGCAGAAATTGAACACGCATCTAATCCTTCATGCATGCATTCCACTTCCGGTCTTAATCTATGACAATCAGCCTTGTTTTGAATCATGCCATTTATAACATAGTCAACAAATTTAGGATCTGTAAAAGGACAATCACCACATATTCCAGCAACAATATCTGCATTTACCATTTTAGCTGCCGCCAAGACTCTACCTACGACATCATTAATATCTCCAGTGTGTTGATAAACTTGGTAACCCAAACTTCTTACGAAGTCTGCCAAAGGTTCATCACTTG
>JABMRF010000042.1 GCA_013202715.1 Candidatus Kuenenbacteria bacterium | reverse complement strand
GTATCCGCGTTAATAAAAAAACGCCAACTAAATTTAGTCAGCGCTTTATTCTTATTCTTAAAAATTAACAATTAAAGTTCAAATCCCCTTTTCTTCAAGTATTCCTTCAACAACTCAATCACCTTTTCCGTATGCTCAACCCTAGCGACTGAATGAAGATGATAGCCGGTATTAAAAAAATCTTCATACGGATACATAGCATCATACGGATTTCCGAGCACCGGAACGTCTCGGTCTTGGTAAAATTTTTCAATTAACCGGAATATTTCAGGATATCTGCCTTTGTAATACGCGCCGTCAAAATCATACAAAGTTGGATATGTGGCAACAACTTGAATATCGTTTTCCTTCGCCCAATCAATAAAGGCAGTTAACTTCTTGGCACAATATTCATTTTCAAAATTGCTTTCAAATGAGCTATAGAACTCAATTGGCCAATCAACCTCTTTCAGTTTCGGTGGTTTATGTTCAGGTTCAGTTTTATTTTCATCGCCGTTTTGGTTCAAGGCTTCATCGATCTTTTTATATTTTTCATAATCCCAATTGTCCTCGTCCATCATGCGGATTAAATCTCGGAAGCCGGAAACTTTTGTGGCCACTCGATCGTAAAGCGGAAGTGATTGATAATATTCCTGATCATAATACAAAAGGTATCGATCTCTGACCATTACCGGCTGAAAGGGATTTTTCCGTTTACAATAATAGTAGTGATATTCCAATGGCATAAGAATTGTATCGCCACTTTTGGCCGCTTTTTTTACAACGTGAAAAATATATTCTGCTAATTCAGCGGTCGAACCAAAGTTCACGGTCGGAATGGCCAGTTCTTTTTCAATTTGCTCAGCTGAAATACTGAAATCTACACTTGATCCGCCCAATAAAATTAATTTAGGTGAAGTTTGGTTATTGGCAATTTCAATCTTGGCGTCAAAAAAAGGTTTTAGCCACTGAATTCCAAACTTTAGTGGAATTTGTCCGTACTGACTGCAAATTATAAAATAAAAAGCAAAGGTAATTAGAAAAGCAATTAACAAACCAACACTATTTTTGATAAATTTTTTCTTATGCTCTCTCATATTTAAAACTGGAAATAAATAAATTCTCGATTGGCAAAAACACCAAATAATAAAATAGACCAGATCAAAATCAAATAAACTGACCAGCGAATCACTCTTGGTTTCTCAGACATAAACTGGCGTACTCGCTTTTGACTTTGTAGCAAGTGAACAATCTCCATGAAAATAATTGCGCCAAACACAATGGCTAGGTCAACTTTGTTCAAGCCCAGCTTTTCCTGCAAAATAGTAAAGCTGACAACGGTCTTCAAAGCAACTTTTTGCAATACGATTCCCGGAATAAACCTGGCAAACTGATATATTTTTTTGAGAATCAAAATTGCGTCAGAAAAACTGTTGGCGCGAAAAAATACCCAGCCGATATTCACCAAAGCAAAAACAAAAACGGTTTGCAAGGCGTAATGTAGCCTAGGTAGTCTATTTAATTTGGAAAACGAAACAAGTTTGGCTCGCCATTTTTTTGTAATTATCGAAATTATGAGATAGAGACCATGCAGTCCACCCCAAATCACAAAAGTCCAGCTGGCGCCATGCCAAAGTCCGCTGACCAGGAAAACAATAAATAGATTCAGATACCAGCGAGGGATTGTGACCCGATTTCCGCCAAGCGGGATATACAGATAGTCGCGAAACCAGGTCGAAAGTGAAATATGCCAACGCTTCCAAAAATCTGAAATAGAATTGGCGTGATACGGTCGCCGGAAATTTGTCATCAACCGGAAACCCATGACCTGAGCTCCACCTATCGCAATATCAGAATAACCTGAGAAATCACAATAGATTTGGAAAGCAAACAAAAACGTGGCGATCAGCAAAGTGGCACCGGTCTGCTCATCCGGATTAGCAAAGGCCTTATTGACGGCCATCGCCACGCCATCCGCGATAACCACTTTTTTGAAAAAACCCCAGAGCATTAATTTCAATCCGTCCGTAACCCGCTTATAATCAAAGTTATGTTTCTCAAAAAACTGCGGCAAGAGATTTTTTGCCCGCTCGATCGGTCCGGCAACTAATTGCGGGAAAAAGGAAACGTAAACAGCGAAAATTCCCAGATGTTTCTGTGGTTTTATTTCTCCGCGGTAAATATCAATAGTATAGCTCAAAGTTTGAAAAGTGTAGAAGGAAATTCCTACCGGCAAAAGAACACTTAGCATTGGCGCTGAAAAATCTACGGAATAATGTTCCAGGACCATGCGAACTGAATCACTAAAGAAATTAAAATATTTAAACGCTGCCAAAAGGCCAAGATTGGTAAACAAACTCAAGCACAAAAACAGTTTCTTCTTTGACTTTGAAACCGCTTTGTAAATCTGTTGCCCAGCCATATAATCAATCAGAGTTGAGATTACAATCAAAATTACATATTCCGGTTTCCAACACATGTAAAAGTAATAGCTGGATATCAAAAGAAGGATCCAGCGATATTTGTG
>JABMRF010000041.1 GCA_013202715.1 Candidatus Kuenenbacteria bacterium | reverse complement strand
TGCATTTACCATTTTAGCTGCCGCCAAGACTCTACCTACGACATCATTAATATCTCCAGTGTGTTGATAAACTTGGTAACCCAAACTTCTTACGAAGTCTGCCAAAGGTTCATCACTTGATTGATTGGAAGTAGCTAAAATAATTTGATCAATTGACTTGGCTTTTTTCAATCTTTCAATCACATGCTGAATCATAGGTTTTCCAGCAATATCAATCATTGACTTGCCTGGCAGTCTGGATGATGACATTCTAGCCTTTATAATTGCTACTGTTTTAGGTTTTTTATCCATTGTTTTCTTGTTTTTAATAATGGTCTTAATCCATCACTGGGATCAGCTCGCCATGCGCGATCAGCGAGTTCGCTTTCAACCGGTTCCTTAATTCCATCGCCATCAGCTTCAATACAATCAGAATCAGGAAACATATTTTGACTCACATTTTCAATAACCTTGTTAATTCTATCCGGCAGCCAACTAAAGCCTCGATCAAACTCAATGCCTCCGCCTTCAAGATCAAAATGAAATTCTACAACATCGGCCTGCCATTTATTAACTGCGCGATATATTACTTTTTCTTGAACACTATGATCTGACCAACCGACACTGCAACTATATTTGTCTTTGAACTTTTGCATAACGGACAAGTTACATTGTTCAACAGGAGCTGGGTAACTGGAAACGCATTGAAATAAAACGATATCTGTGGCTCCATTTGATTTTAAAACATCAACTGCATGATTGACCTCACCCATATTTGCCATTCCTGTTGATAACTGAATTGGTTTTTGGGTTTGTGCGCATTTAACTAATAAATCGTCCCAAAGCAATTCATAAGATGCAATTTTCAGAAAATCAACATATGGCTCCAGTATATCAACTGCATCCAGATAAAATGGAGTACAGCCAAATTCTAGTTCTAACTCTTTACATTTTTTAGCAAGCTCAGGAATAAATTCTTCTGGAAGCTCCCATTTTCTTCTTTGTGCATGTTCCTGGCTGTTTTCTAATATTTCGGGAGCAAACAGTTGGTCAATTTTAAATAACTGAAACTTTATTGCCCCGCAACCAACATCTTTTACGGATTTAATAAAATCAAAACAACGTTGAATATCTTTATTGTGATTACTGGAAACTTCAGCAATGAATTTTGTCATTTATTTATAATTATTAATAACTTCTTTAATCTGATTAAATATGTATTCTATATCTGCTTTTTCTAATTTATAATAAATTGGCAAACTCAAACATTGTGAATAATATTTTTCAGCGTTTTCAAACATATTTGGTTCGTAATGAAACTTTTTGTAAAAAGGCTGATGATTTATTGGGATGTAATGAATTTGTACACCAATACCTCTTTCATGCAGTTCGTTAAAAATTTCTTTTCGATTGGAGATGAGTTTGTCAGTATTTAATCGTAAAACATACAAATGACAAGCACTTTGAAATCGTTCAGTTGTTGTTATTGGTAATTTAACTAAGTCGCCTAATTCTACAAACAGTTCATCGTACCAACTTGCTATTTCTCTACGTTTATTTATAAATTCATCTAACTTTTTTAACTGACTTAACCCTAAAGCGCATTGCAAATCGGTAATTCGATAATTATATCCTAAATCACGCATTTCATAGTACCATTTACCTTTTTTTGCAGTTGCTTCGTCTTTGTACATGCCATGACTTCTCAAGGCGCATAAATTTTTATATAAACTCTCATCATTTGTAGTAATCGCACCACCTTCACCTGTGGTAATATTTTTAACTGGATGAAAACTGAATACTGCCATCTTGGAATGCTTACAACTGCCAACTTTAATCCATTCATTCTCAACCTTATAACTTGAACCAAGAGCGTGACAGGCATCCTCAATTACAATCAAGTTGTTTTTTTGAGCCAAATCAGAAATCTTTTGCATATCGCAGGGCAGACCTGCAAAATGTACAGGTACAACGGCCTTGGTTTTGGAACTTATCTTTTGCCAGACTTTTTCTGGATCAATATTCACTGAGTTGTAATCAATATCAGCTAAAACTGGTTTAGCTCCACAGTAAACTGCTGCATTAGCGGTTGCTAAAAATGTTATCGGTGTTGTTATTAACTCATCATCTTTTCCTAAATCAATCGCCTGATATGCAATATGCAAAGCCGAAGTTCCAGAATTCACAGCTACTGCAAATCTAGCACCACAATAGTCAGCCAAAGATTGTTCAAACTCCTTTACTTTTGGTCCTTGAGTTAGCCAATCAGATTTAAGAGATTCTAAGACCGTATCAATATCTTCCTGATCTATAAATTGTTTACCATACGAAAACCTTTTCATATTAGATATCCTCAATTAACCTTCTCAAATCCTCAACCGTTAACCAGTCTTCATTATTATCACTATGATAACCTGGAAAATTATCAGGCAAATGAGTCTCGCCAATTTTTATAATTGATCTTGGATTCTTACTTGGGCGAATGATATAACGATCTGATTTTTCTACAGAAAACATTAAATCATCTTTTGATAAAAGTGTTTCATGCAATTTTTCTCCGGGCCTAATACCTACAATTTTTTGTTCACAGTTTGGCGCAATAGCGGTAGCTAAATCAACAACTTTCATGCTTGGGATTTTTGGAATAAAGACCTCAGCACCTTCCATTTGTTCTAAACTGCTAATTACAAACTTTACTCCATCAAGCAAACGTAACCAAAAGCGAGTCATCCTAACATCTGTAATTGGAATGGAGCCTTCCTTGCTTTGCTCTTGGAAAAATGGAACAACACTACCACGTGAGCCAATCACATTGCCATATCTAACAACTGAAAATTGTGTTCCTTCGGGACTGTACTGATTGGCGGCTACAAACATTTTTTCTGCACATAACTTGGTTGCACCATAAAGATTAACTGGATTAGCCGCTTTATCTGTACTTAAAGCAAGCACTTTCTCAACATCATTATCAATGGCGGCATTAATAATATTTTCCGCGCCAATTACATTTGTGCGAACCGCCTCAAATGGATTGTATTCAGCAGTTGGAACAATCTTCAGGGCAGCAGCATGAACAACTATATCTACATTGTTAAGTGCTCGATGTAAACGTTGCGGATCACGCACATCACCTATAAAATAACGAATGTTAGGGCCATTATGCGTTTTAGCCATTTCAAACTGCTTCATCTCATCACGACTAAATACAATAATCTTTTTGGGATTATAGTTACTAACAACGTACTCAATAAACTTTTTTCCAAACGAACCTGTCCCCCCAGTTACTAAAATTACTTTGTGGTTAAACATAATTTATATTCCAATCATTGATTAATTTTTCAAAGTTGATATAGCCCTTCTCAATTGGCTTGTAGTAATTAATTGGTATGAATTCAACTTTGCAATTGTTAGCAGCATCCAAATCAGCTTCAGCATCACCAAAATATACGCACTTACTTGTATCAACTTCAAACTGTTTTATTAAACTGGTCATGTTTTGAATTTTGCTCTCTGGTGATCCCTTAATATCTGCAAAATAGTCCAGCAGATTTCGTCTTTGAATTATTTCCAAAAGCTCTTTTTCTGGAACGTTTGAAACTATGAACACTTTTTTATTCTGCTGTTTAAGAATATTTAGAAACTCCAAAGCACCATCAATACTGTTCGCCTTAATTACTTTTTCAATCACTATATTTGAAAATTTTTCAGCCAAATCATTGACTTGCTCTTCACTAATATCCTGATTCAAAAATTCATTATGATAATGTTTTATCTTTTTGTAACGATTAACACCACCAAAAGCTTTATGGTGTGTAATTACTTTTTGGCAAACATCATCGCCATAATCTTTGTATAATTCAGCAAAAGCATTACCCTTGATACTGATGGTATCAACGATCACTCCATCAAAATCAAAAAAATAAAATTTATATTTATTTAACATATTTTTGCAAAAATCGTACATGGCGCTGCGTCTGCCTGATCCACAATTAGTGGAGAAACTATTATTTCCTGGGGAATTGAAATTAATTCACCTAACTTCATATCTTCAATTAACAATATATTATTACTTAAAAACTGTTTGTGGGCCTGTCGACCTAAATTGCGATTACTTAAACTTGAAACTGAGATAAAGTCAAAGCCAACGGCTCTAATTGAAGGACAAACTGATTTTAAGTATTCAGCTAATTCAGGATTAAGACCAGGAGAATTCTGCCAATAAAGATCCTCATTTCGGTGTTTTTCAAAACCAGTTTTTATAATTAGCAATTCGCAATCCCTGACAACATTACTTAAATCATTAATCGAAATTATATGTCCGTGCGATGTATCTTTCAATTCAACTAAACAAATATTATCAAACAGCCATTCACCAGCATTATAATCTGTAATTGATTTTCCTTTGTCAACAAAGTGCAAGGGCGCATCGACATGAGTGCCAGTGTGATTAGAAAAAGACCACATCATCTTGTTACAACTGTCCCCATTACTAATTAAAAGTTCAGATTTTAAACTAATATTCTTTTCACCAGCATATAGTGGCGTAGTGTTCTCAATTGGATGAGACAAGAATATATAATTTGAACTATTTTCTAACATGAATTTAGATTAGCCTGTTTTTTAAATCTTTTCCTTGAATAAAACTAAGAACTTCTTCAACTGCACCAACTTCCATAGATTTTCGGCATTTAATTGTGCAACTGCCAAGATGCGGTGTAGTAAATGCATTTGGCAAATCATGAAACTCGCCACCGTAAGGTTCTTCAGAAAAAGTATCAATGATAGCCTTTGCCTCTGGATTGAATTTTAGCCATTGCAATAAATCATCTTCATTTACAATTCCACCTCTTGAAGTGTTAATTAATATTGCATCAGATTTCAGTTTAGTAAAATCACTACCAACAATAAAATTTTTATTACAATATGTTGAATTCAAGCTTGGCTCTTTGAGTGGGATATGCAGTGTGATAACATCACAATTCGTTAAAATTTCTTCCTTTGAAGCTGAAATTACATTACTCATCTGACTTACTTTACCCGGATCAATATCCGAAACAAGTACTTTTTTTACTCCGAGTCCAATTAATTTGCCAATAACGCCTGAACCAATTCTGCCACAGCCAATCACTCCGACTGTGCAATCTGACAACTCTCTGCCAATATAACGTTCCCACTTATTGTGAATATTTTGCACGTTACGAAGCGCATTGAGAATTTGACCGATAACTAATTCTGAAACTGCGTTTACTGCAGAATCTGGGGTGTAAGCTAAAACGATCTTCCGATCAAGACACTCCTGAAGGTCTACCTCATCAACTCCAACGCCAGCTCTGGCTATCATTTTTAAATCTGGACAAAGGTCAAGTGCTTCCTTATCATATTTTTCCGTTCCAGCAATTATTATTTCTGGTCTATGTTTTTTTAATTGCGCAATTTGCTCTTCACGATTGTATTTTTTTCCTTTTTCATTATAATTAACTGAAAATGGCTCAAGTAATTCACGAGCATTATTATATTCACCAAATGGATGTAAAGTCACTAATACATTCATAAATTATAAGGCTTTGTAAATCAAATCATCTATATTTTTTGCCGCTTCTGCATATAAACTTTTTATATCGATAACAACTGGTTTGCTTTTTATTAAATTTGTAATTTCTTGAAGCGATAACAGCTTATATTCTTTATGTGGTACACATACCAGAACACAGTCATATTCATTTTGCTGATTTAAATCACCAACCCTATTAACTCCAAAAGCATTAAAGTCTTCTTGATTTAAATTTGGATCGTGGGCATATAGTTCTAATCCGTACTGTTTCAACACATCAATTACATCTTTTACTTTTGAGTTTCGTGTGTCACTTACATCTTCCTTGAAAGTTAAGCCGAGAATCAAGGCTTTAGCGCCTAAAATTGGTTTTCCAGCCTCAATTAAGCCTTTGATGGTTAACTCTGCTACAAAGGCAGACATGGAATCGTTTATTCTTCGCCCCGCTAAAATAACTTGTGGTGTATATCCAATACTTTCAGCTAAATTTGTTAAATAAAATGGGTCAACTCCAATACAGTGTCCACCAACTAACCCAGGTTCATAACCGTGAAAATTCCATTTTGTTCCTGCGGCTTTTAAAACTTCTCGTGTTTTTATATCTAATTTATTGAATATCATTGATAACTCATTTACTATGGCAATATTCAAATCTCTTTGTACATTTTCAATTACTTTTGCGGCCTCAGCTGTTTTAATATCAGGAGCTTTGTATATTCCACCCTTACAAACCATTGAATACACTTCTGAAACTTTATCCAGTGTTTCCTCATCCTCACCAGAAACAATTTTAACAACCTTATCAATTGTATGTTCTGCGTCGCCCGGTACAGTTCTTTCTGGAGAATAACCAAGTTTAAATTCTTCTTTCCATTTTAAACCTGAACTTTTTTCTATAATTGGCGCGCAGACATCTTCGGTAACACCTGGATAAACTGTAGATTCGAAAACAATAATTGATCCTGCTGATAGATTTTCGCCAATCATTTCACTGGCGCTAACTAAAGCTGATAAGTCCGGTTTTTTAAATTGATCGATTGGTGTCGGCACTGCGACAATTATAAAATTACAATTTTTTAAAACTGTCGGGTCAGTTGAATATTCAATTTGCGCATTTTCTAACTCTTCTTTACTGTGTTCCCCTGTACAATCATGATTATTTATTAATTCATTGACTCGTTGTTCATTAATATCAAAACCCACTATTGGCATTTGCTTACCAAATTCAATTGCCAAAGGAAGCCCCACATATCCTAAGCCAACAATTACAATTTTTTTATTTTCTATATTCATTTCAATCAATAGCGCACCTGCCTGTCAGGCTCTTAAGTGTTTTGGGCACCTGACAGGCAAATCCTATATATATATTTAATTTCCTTTTTTAAAAACTATTTGATCTCGTAATATTCTCGATACCAATTTATAAAATTATGTATTCCAATTTCAATATTTGTTTTCGGTTCAAAATTTAACAGTTGCTTTGACTTTTCAATATCTGCAAATGTTGCCGGTACATCGCCTTCTTGCATTGGTAAATAAATTTTATCAGCTTTGCGACCCAATTCATTTTCAATGCATTCAATAAAATATTCCAGTTCCACAGTGTTATTATTTCCAAGGTTAAAAACTTCATAGTCGTATGATTTTTCCAAACTGCATTCAATCCCGCTAACTATATCGTCAATATATGTGAAATCACGTTTCATTTTGCCATGATTAAAAACTTTAACTGGTTCATTATTCAAAATTGCTTTTGTAAAGAGGAAATAAGCCATATCCGGCCGTCCCCATGGACCGTAAACTGTAAAAAAGCGAAGACCGGTACATTTCAAGCCAAATAAATGATGATAACTGTGAGCAATCAGCTCATTTGCTTTCTTTGTGGCTGCGTAAAGTGAGATCGGATGATCAACGTTGTCTTCAACTGAAAAAGGAACCTTTTTGTTCTCACCGTAAACTGATGAACTTGAGGCGTAAACAAAAGTTTTCACGCCGGCATTTTTTGTTTCCTCGATCAAATTTGTAAAGCCAACAATATTAGCCTGAATATATTTATGCGGATGAGTCAGACTGTAACGAACACCGGCCTGCGCTGCCAAATTGCAGACTTTTTCAATCCGATTTTCGGCAAACACTTTTTTTATCAAATCAAGATCTGTCAAATCGCCTCTATACAATTTATAGTTTTCAAACTTTTCAAGCTGTTTGTTCCGATCTTCTTTTATCTCTGAATCATAGTAATCATTAAAATTATCCAGCCCAATAATTTGGTCGCCATTTTCAAGCAACTTTTTTGCGAGATGAAAGCCGATAAATCCGGCGGATCCTGTAATTAAAACTGTATTCATATTACATTTTTATCTCCTCTGAGTTACGCTCCCACTCCCTCCTGCACCCTTCTCCACTTGATGGTTTCTTTACCTTCCAACTGAAATATATTTAATTCCCTGACTACTAAGTTTTTCGCCGTCAAACATGTTTCTGCCGTCAATGATCAAGGGCGTCTTCATTTTACTTTTTATATTTTCAAACTTTACCAGCTTAAATTCATCCCAATCAGTAATTATCACGAGACAATCCGCGTTTTCTAGAGCAAAATCAGCTGTAAAACAGTATTGAATTTTATCGCCAAGAATTTCTTGTGTGTTTTTCATAGCCTCCGGATCATACGCTTTCACATTTGCTCCATCTTCAACAAGTTTTTCAATAATATCTATGGCAATGGACTCGCGCACATCATCAGTATCAGGCTTGAATGACAACCCCCAAACTGCGATTGTCTTATTTTCCAAACATTTTAATTCGTCTTTTATCTTTTTGTAAAATAACCAGCGCTGTTGATTGTTGACTTCAACCACCGCTTTGAGTAGTTGAAACGGATAACCGGTTTGTCCTGCAACGTGATGCAAGGCTCGAACATCTTTTGGAAAACAACTTCCGCCGTAACCAATTCCCGCGCGAAGAAAGGCTTTACCAATTCGCGTATCCAATCCCATTCCTTCAGCAACTTGTTCAACGTCAGCTCCTACATTTTCACAAACATTAGCAATCTCGTTTATAAAAGAAATTTTCGTGGCTAGAAATGCATTTGACGCATACTTTATCATTTCAGCGGTTTCCAAATTGGTTTCAAGCTTAGGGCAATCAAGTTTTTCGTGTAATTCATTCGATAAATCAGAAGCTCTTTGATTTTCAGTTCCAATCACAATTCGGTCTGGATTCATAAAGTCTTTAACTGCAGAGCCTTCTCTTAGGAATTCAGGACAAGATGCTACATCAAATTCTCCATTGTAGTTCTTGCTGATTATTTTTTTAATCTTTTGCGCAGTTCCAACAGGAACGGTACTTTTCGTTACTATAACTGTGTATTTGGTGAGATTTTTGCCAATTTCTTCTACTGCCTGAAATATATATTTTAAATCAGCTTGTCCGGTTTGTTTTGGCGGAGTTCCAACACAGATCAAGACTAAGTCTGCCTGATTAAGGCTCTCTGCTAATTTTGTTGTGAAAGTTATAGACTGAGACTGAATGTTCTTGATTACTAAATCGGCAAGTTCCGGCTCGTAAAATGGAATTTTTCCAGATTGCAGAGAATTAATTTTCTTCTCATCAATATCAATACAAAAAACTTTGTGTCCCAGCTCAGCAAAACAAGTTCCACTTACTAGACCAACATAGCCGGAGCCAACAACTAAAATGTTCATAATAATATTTTACTTATAGA
>JABMRF010000008.1 GCA_013202715.1 Candidatus Kuenenbacteria bacterium | reverse complement strand
ATCGCAGAGCAAACCAAGATTTGGTAGTTTGCTTTGTGTTGTTAATTCCCTGGCGTTGAATATACAGAGCAGTCTATCAAGATTGCGAAAACTGTTTTTTAACGCTGGAGGAAAAGATGAACATTACAATGAAAATGACGGATGCGCAAGATTTAATTCACTTGGACAAAGTATTTGACATGATCTTCAAAGAAAATAGGAACAGTCTCGTTGCTTACAAATCCAAAGCTGAATTGAAGACAGAATTTGGAAATGCGCAGGCGGGACTCTTATTTATTGACGGAAAACTTTGTGGTTACAGTTCGTTCAAGATTTGGCAGTCTTGCATTGAGATGATGAGTCTGATTGTGAAAAAAGAATTTCGTAATCAAGGTCTTGGGTTTCAATTGCGCCAATTTGTTTTGGAAAAAGCATTGAAGCGTTTTCCGGAAAAGATGTTTCTCTCTCTCCCAAACAAAAATTCGATCAACATTGTCAGGAAAAGTGGCTTTGTGGATCTATTCAAGCTTGCTCTGCCTCTGGAGCTGCGTGAGTCGTGTGAAAATTGTCTGGAAGAAAATGATTTTCCGAACTGTCACTGTCAGGCTTTGGTATTCCCTAGTGAGAACCAAGTCTATATTCAATGTCTTGATTATGAAAATTTAGAAGACATTGATAGCTTGGCGAAATTTTACTGCGAGATATGGAAGGAATCTCCTTGGAATGAATATTTTTGGGAGATCGAATCAGTCAAACAGGACATCCTTGCCTATCGAGCTAGGGAAAATGGAGTCTGGCTAATTGCCAAGTTCAATGGTCAAATTGTCGGCTTTATGGCATATTCTTTTGTAAATGAAGAACTGATGAAGAAGATTGCCGGTCATGATTTTCTCTCCTCGGAATTTGGCAATGGACAAGTTGCTTACTCAGCTGAATTGGGGATAATGCAGGTCAAACGCTTGCGTGGCCTAGGCACGGCGTTGTTTACCGCTTCAATTGCAGACATGAGTGCCGAGGGTGTGTCGACCATTCTTGGGCGGACAAAGGCACCTGGGATGGAACGCATTTTGCAAACGGCAGGTTTTTATCAAATGGAAGTTTCGCATCCAAATGATCCGGGCAGGAAGTACTGGAAAAAGACGTTATCAAAACAGTAGCATCGCGGGGGACAGCTCAATTCTGTTCCCCCGCAAATTTATTCATTATAAACTAAAAAATGTATGACAGAATTACAAATTCTACAAAAATTAATTTCAATCGATTCTCAAGTCACAAAATCCAATAAGGAAATTGTGGATTTTATCGTATCTCTATTCCCAAGAGAGATCTGCAAAGTTACACCTTTGAAAAAAGGTGATTTGGATTTATTCAATTTGGAAATTAAATTCAAAGGAGAAAAAAGTACCAAACCGATAGTTTTCAGCGGACATACCGATACGGTACCGACTTCAAGCAAGTGGACTCGAAACCCTTTTGACCCTGAAGTTGTTGACGGAAACGTCTTTGGTCTTGGAACCAGCGACATGAAGGCCGGTGTCGCATGTATGATCAAACTTGCCTTGTCACTTGTTGGGAATAAACAAAAACAAGATGTGGTTTTCTTGTTTGACGCTGACGAGGAGGGCGCCGGTACGGGCGGAAAGAATTTTATTGAAAACGTCATGATTGATCCTGGCTCTGCAAAAGTTATAATTTGCGAGCCGAGCAGTGGCATTCTTCAGATCGGACAAAAGGGTGCGCTGGAATTCAAGGTTACATTTTTTGGCAAAGCTTTGCATTCAAGTATAACAAGTTTTGACAAAAACCTGCAGTTCAATGCGATCCACAAAACTTTGCAGGGGCTCAAGGCCTTGGAGGAATATGAGAAAAAGCTTGAATTAAAAAAAGACAAACTGTTTAAATCTCCAACGCAGGCGATTTGTATGATTGAGGGTGGAACGGCCGCCAATGTAATTCCGGATGAGTGTAGTTTTACGATCAATAGAAGATTGATTCCAAGTGAAATGTTAGAAACTGTTATTGAAGAAACAACAAGTATCCTCAAGAAAGTTGACCCAGAGGTAAAAGTGGAAGTATTTTTCTCGGGCGCACCAAATAAACTTGATGAAGAGTCAGAGCTATTTCAACAGTCAAAGTTTATTTGTGAAGAGGTCTTTGGCGAAGCTATAACCTCTGTAACCTCTGGCTGGACTCAAGCTGGATTGTTCAATAAATGGGGAGACGCTCTCATCTGGGGCCCAGGCAAATTAGAAATGTGTCACCAAGCGGACGAATTTTGTCCAGTGGAGGATCTTGAGAAAATGACAGAGTGTTACTCAAAGTTGGTCGAATTAAATAATTGAAACAGCCCCGTTCACGGGGGTTTGTGAAAAACTAGCCTGGTCGTTTTACGGCCAGGCGGGGAAGTGAGTTCTATGCATCAATATTTAATCACAATTAAGAAAAACAAAAAGAGCTGGTGATGCGCAGTCTGCTTTTTGATGGAAAGAGCCGGGCTGTACGCTCGGCTCTTTTGTTTTGAAAATGAAATTAGTAATTTTCCATTGTCATTTCGACCTTCGTGGAGAAAACAATGAAGGAGTAACCCTTAACAAGGAGAAAAAGATGGAAACGACGATCCAAACGATTCATGCCACACAAGAATTTCGATTAGTACATTTGGCCGATGCTTTTGTGGAATTATCAGAAAGGTTCAAGCACGAGGAGCATCTCTTGAATGCCAAGCCTGAAGAATTAATGAAGCAGTTTCTCAATGGTTTGTCAGTTGTCGCTTTTGGCGGTTGGCAGATTATCGGCCATTTGACGCTGTGGCATCTGCATGATGACTGGTATGAGTCCGGCTCTATGTGGATTCATCCTGATTCGCGAAATCGCGGGTTGGCTACTCAACTCAAGAATGAATTGATAAACATGAGCCCACATGTAAATGTTCTTTCCACAACCACAAACAGCATTGCTGTGAAGATGAATCAGGCACTTCGAATTTCGGAACAAAGTTTCCAGGATTTGGCGCTTGAAATTCACCGGGCAACTTGCGTTTGCTCTGCTGAAAAGATGCAGGCTGACAACTTTGAAAATTGCCAGCTGAGGGACGAAAAGTGCCGGCTGTTTGTGAGAATGAAAATTAAGTAAAAAAAAAGAGCCCCCCGCGTACGGGGGGCAAAGCTTCGTCACGGCGGAGCTTTTTGTTTACTCGAAAAACATGAACAGCGCATAAATGATCGCGCTTGTGCCTGCGAGGATCAGGACCGTGTTCAAGAGGGCCCTTTTTATGATTTGTGCTTTGCGAATTTCCCACCGTCCCGGCAACCCTTTGTCTTGGCATTTGTGACAAACGCCATCTATGTGGTGAATGACATACCAGTTGTCACCACAATGAATGCAGTCCTCCATCCTCTCATCATCCATAGCGGCAAGGGTTTTCAGTCCTTGGTCCATAAGCTTATCACTCATTATGCCTCCTTATTTCAGTTCGGCTTGAAGTCGGGTTCGAATCTTGGTCAGTCGCGAGCAAAACTCGGCTTCGGTGAGGACGGTGTTGCTCATTTGTGCGCAACCTATCGAGTGGGTGAGAGTAGCGCTTTGAGTAGCAATCAGTGCCTTTCGAAATCCCGCATTGGTAGCGAGGGCATCGAACGCTCTATCCAGAAGTTCCTGGTATTCCTTGCTTTTTCTCTCGTACGCAACGCCCTTCCACCACAGAGTCTGCTCCCGCTTCCAGGCCTTGTTTCGCTTTTTTCCGCGAAATTTTGCGGCCGTGTCGACAAGTTTGCAAACTTCGATTTGGACTTGTTCATTGTCGAATTTGAATGATTGCAACAGTCCTTCCATCGACGCGCATTCCACACCATCGAAAACAAAGGTGTGTGGCAAGAAGTTACTCGGGGCTTCCGAAGAAAGCCCTGACTTTGAATCGATCTTCATAGCGGGCCTCCCTGAAATTACACGAATGGACGAATCGCCTCTTCAGCCACGGCGTGTGGGGCGCCGAAAAGATAGACGACCGGTGAGAGTACCCCTGTCACTTTTGCCAGCAGTACCTTCAGTGCATTGCACACTTCGGGTGTGAAAACATCTGCATCTTCTGGTGCTACAAGGATTGCGATTTCAAGGTCGTTTCCGGACTTGATTCTTGCATAGTTTGCCGTTTTCGGATACTTGACCATTCCTTCAATAAGGCTCATGAACCATGCTTTGTTCTTTTCACTGAACTTCGGATAGGGATCATACTCATTCATGTTGTCTCCTCTAAATGCTTTGGTTTATGTCAAAAAACAAAACTATCAATACTTGTAATTATAGCATGCCCTCAGTATATTGTCAATAGCTGGCCTAAAATTAGTCAATAAATTAACAAAAAAGAACCTTAGTAGAGACTAAGATTCTTGAAATTTGTTTTATGTTGTTTCCTTGCCCTTTTACCAGCCTTTTCTTTGGACAGTCTCCTTAGTTGCATGTTTTTCTTGGCTGGCACTTTATCCTCTTGTGGGTTGTATTCGACTTCTTTTTGAGTAGAAGCGGGTTAAATAAAAATGAACTGAAAAAAACATAAAGGCCATGATCGAATTGTACCAAATACAGTCGACGGAAGTT
>JABMRF010000040.1 GCA_013202715.1 Candidatus Kuenenbacteria bacterium | reverse complement strand
CGATTCAGAATTGTTGTTCGTCAAACGATGAGTGCGACGACGGCAATGACTGCACTGCGGATCTCTGTTCGAGCAACAGTTGCTTGAATGAGGCGATTCCGAATTGCGGAGAAACGGGCTGCACTTCTGATGAGCAATGTGACGATGATGATGCTTGTACGTTCAACGACTGTATGAACGGCGAATGTCATTTCGATCAGCTCCCTTACTGTCAGGTTTGCGAAAGCGACGTTGACTGCACCCCAGAAGCGTATTGTGTTCTGGGCAATGTGTTCAACTTCACCGGCAACTGTCTGACTGATGTTGGCAAGTGTGAGCTTGTCTATGTCGGCTGCAACTTTGGCTGTGAAGCTGGAGCATGTCTGCCTGAACCGTCGGAGTGTTCTTTAAATGGAGAATGCGACGATGGTAACTCCTGTACCATGGACAATTGCGTCTATGGTGAGTGCACTCATGCTGCGCAGACCGGACCGGCTTGTGGAAATGGGGGGATCTGTGTGTCAGGGGAATGTGAGATGGTGGAGTGCGTCTATGAATGCGCACCATCCGAAAACCCCTGTTTCATGGTGTACTGTGAAAACTTCGTTTGCAATGAGGAAGTCATGGCGGACGATTACCCCTGCGGAGACAACAAGGTTTGTTCTGCTGGGGTGTGTGTGGTTCAGTCGGAATGCACACAGAGTTCACAGTGCGACGACAGCAACGCTTGTACCACAAACTTGTGCGTACAGGGTTCCTGTCAGTATACCGCTTTGGAAAATTGCATCACCTGTACGCAGGACAATGAGTGCGGTGGGGCAGCAGTTGGTTGCATTGGTGGCGATTGGTATTTCCTCGTCAACAATTGCGTCAGCAACGGCATGTGTGCGGCTGCAAATCTCGACTGTGAATTCGGGTGCGACCAGTACGGATGTCTGCCGGAGTGTGAAGACTCCGAAGAGTGTGACGATGGCAATCCCTGCACCGAGGACACCTGTGAGGAGGGTTCTTGTGTGAATTACGAGGGAACCTCGCTCTGTGTCTACTGCGAAGTCGACGCTGAGTGCGAGGAGATTGACCACTGTGCTGACAATGGAAACGCGGTTGCGTTTTCCGGTGAGTGCGTGGGCAATACTTGCCCTTATGAAATTACCAGCTGTCCGGCGGACTGCAATGGTGGCGTGTGCGACGAAGTCGAATGCGTCTCGGATGCGGATTGTTTTGACGGCGATAACTGCACTGACGACCAGTGCAATAACAACAATCAGTGCTCGAACTACGAGATCGAGTACTGCAGCAACTGTGTCGGCCATAGCGACTGCTCTACTGAAGCAGTTTGTGACATGGTCGGCGGAGGAGTTTTTCTCAACCTTGGTCAGTGCGAAGCTGGCGTGTGCCAGACGCAGTACTCGGTTGTGGAGAGCGCAGTGCTGGAGAACGGTTGTTACATGCCGATCGAGTGCGACATTCAGGGTGAATGTCCGGGGAGTGGTCAGTGTGTTTTTAACAACTGTTACTACTTCGGCGGAGACTATCCGGAGTGCCTGAGTAGCGCTGATTGCTTGACCAACGTTGGTCAGTACTGCAACCCGAGTACACTGATGTGTGCGTATAGCGGGAATCTGCAGTGCACGGTGGAATGTCCGAATACCAAGACCTATGCAGTGGTCTGGTATGGAAGTGGGCAGGAAGCCATGATGACCTGCAACAACCCTGACTCGGTCTGGTCAGTCTCAAAGACTGAACTTTGCCTTTGGGGATCGTCCAACCCCACGTTCAAGATGAACCTCTGGGATGGCGCATTCTCGTGGTCGCAAGGGGACCAGGCAGTTCTAAATTGCAATAACCCCAGTGTGAACATGACACCTGACCCTGACCTGGCCTGGCAGGGAGTACAGGTTGTATCATTCGCAGACCTCAACTGCGGAAACTAGGCTTTAGCGATATGAGCCGTGTACCCCAAGTGGTATACGGCTCTTTTTTTTGTAAAATTAGTCAAAATAACAGGGATTAAAGAGTGTCTTCGTATATAATTGGTTACATGTAATATTTTCCTTATTTTACCCCTTGACAAAGGTTTATAAATTTGCTAAGATATAGAGTTAAAAAGCAAGGATTTAAAGGCTTTGATTTTCAATAAATTAGCATAAAATTTGTTGAATGGTGAGAGTCTTTAATTTGACTCAGTTCGTTACAATCTGGTTTTTAGTTTTAACCAAAATATGGAGGAGAAAAATGAGAACGAGAAAGTGTGGAATCCGAGCTTTGACTTACAATCGAATGACACAAGGAGGTGTTGGAATGAAGAAGCTCAGTTGGTTGACTGTTCTGCTGTTTGTTGCGGTACTCAGCGCTGCGTGCGGTGAGGATGCGGAGTCTTGCAACGGAAGTTGCACGACTGATGAAATGTGTGTGAATGACGAATGTCGCGAGACATGTCTGAACACCGAAGAATGCGTGGCTGCCCATGGTGGCGGCTGGGTATGTGTTCCGGACGGTTATTGTTCCGGCACTGTCGGTCCGCCGGCAAGTGGAACTCCCGGCGACGGCACGACTTGTCTTGCCACAGAAGAAGTTTGTGACGGCAAGGACAATGATTGCAATGGCTACATTGACGAAGGGGTTTTGAATCCCTGCGGAGTGTGCGGTGACGTGCCTCTGGAAGTTTGTGATGGCACGGACAACAACTGCAACGGCGAAATCGACGAAACTTGCGAATGTTATCCTGTGG
Source organism: Candidatus Kuenenbacteria bacterium (assembly GCA_013202715.1). Classification (GTDB taxonomy): domain Bacteria; phylum Patescibacteriota; class Patescibacteriia; order UBA11705; family JABHMO01; genus JABMRF01. The sequence goes on along the minus strand of JABMRF010000040.1, from coordinate 81,667 downwards.
GAACGCTGGAGAGTTGTGGAACCGATATCGGTACCTGCGAGCTCGGAAAGCGCGCCTGTCAGGGGAACTTCAAGTGGGGAGATTGTGCCGGTGATGTGGAGCCTGTTGATGAGAAGTGCAATGGCGCTGACGATGACTGCGACGGCATGATCGACGAAGACTTTGATCTGAGTGTCGACCTTGCCAATTGCGGTGCATGTGGCAGCCAGTGCGTTTTTACCAATGCAACCACGAATTGCGTGGCTGGTATTTGTCTGTACGAATGCCTGCCGTACTACCTGGATGTTGACGCCCACGAAGACAGTGGCTGTGAATATCTTTGCGTTCCCACCCTCGATGGGGTGGAAGCGTGTGACAACATCGACAATGACTGCGACGGCAACGTCGACGAAGACTTTGACCTGGAAGGCAGTCTGGCTCATTGCGGTGGTTGCGACCTGGCCTGTGCGTATGACAATGCGACCACTATCTGTATCGCAGGGAACTGCATGCTTCATGACTGTGACGAAGGTTACATTGACATGAATGGTCAGGCGGCTGACGGCTGTGAGTACATGTGTACTTCCAGCGGTCTGGAAAGCTGCGATGGACTGGACAATGACTGCGACGGCTCGGTCGACGAGTTTGTCAATTGCGGTTGTGTTCACAATGACACCATGTCGTGCGGATTTGACGTTGGTGACTGCAAAGACGGCCAGCAGGTTTGCGACAATGGGACCTGGGGCGCGTGTGATGCAGTGATGCCGATGGCAGAAACTTGCGACAATCACGACAATGATTGTGACGGCGAAGTCGACGAAGGTTACGACCTTGGCTCGAATGCGTTCAATTGCGGATTCTGCGGTCTGACCTGCACAGTCTCAAATGGTTTCGGTGCGTGCGCTGATAGCGTGTGCGAAGTTGCCCTTTGTGGCAATGGTTGGTTTGACCTTGACGAAGAGTATGACAATGGCTGTGAATACGCCTGCTGGGACACAAACGGCGGGGTTGAGCAGTGTGATACTCTGGACAATGACTGCGATGGCGCGGTTGACGAAGATTTCGATCTTCTGACCGACCTGCTCCACTGCGGTTCATGCAACAACGACTGTGTTCTTTACCAGGCAACTGCTGATTGCGTTGCCGGTCAATGCACTGTCATTCAGTGCGATGAAAATTCGTACGATCTCAATGAACTTCCTGCTGACGGTTGCGAGTACTCTTGCACCGTTTCCGGTGAAGAAATCTGCGACGGATTCGACAACGACTGTGATGGTGATGTCGACGAAGGAGCAGAAGACTGCAACTGTCTGGCCATGGCGCTTCAGCCTTGTGGTACCAACGAAGGCGAGTGCAATATCGGCTTCCAGCTCTGTGGAAATGATGGAGCTTGGGGCGATTGCCTTGTCGAAGTTATTCCTCAGCCTGAGGAATGTGACGGCTTGGACAATGATTGCGATGGCGCGGCGGACGAAGATTTCGATCTGGCTACCGACGCCCTGCACTGCGGTGAATGCGACAATGCCTGCACGGTTGCCGGTGGGGTCGGGCAGTGCGTTGAGGGAGTCTGTGAATTGCTCAGTTGCAATCCGGGCTTTTACGACATGAACGTTGAGTATGTGGACGGCTGTGAGTACAGTTGTTTCCCGACCTTGAACGGTCAGGAAGCCTGTGACGACATCGACAATGACTGCAATGGCGAGATTGATGAAGGTTTCGATCTTCAGAGTGAACTCGGCAATTGTGGCGTATGTGGTGTGGTTTGCAGTTTCGCTCACGCGGAAGCCAGTTGTGAACTGGGTGTATGCGTAATGGGCGATTGTTCGAATGAATATTTCGACGTCAATGACAATCCGGCCGATGGCTGTGAATATCATTGCGTCGAAACAAACGGTGGTGTCGAGGTTGGTGACAATCTTGACAACGACTGCAACGGCGACGTTGACGAAGGCACGGCTTGCCCGGAAGGCAATCTTGCGCAGTGCGGTTCAGATGTTGGTTCATGCCAGCTCGGCCTGCAGACTTGCGAAGATACTCTCTGGAGTGCGTGCAGTGACGTGGGTCCCGCTCCTGAAGTTTGCGATGGCGCAGACAACGATTGCGACAACGGCGTTGATGAAGACTTCAATCTGGCCGTTGATCTGGTGAACTGTGGCGTTTGCGGCAATGTTTGCCAGCCGGCGAATGCGGTCAGCTCGTGTGTGAACGGCAGTTGTCAGGTTGATTCCTGTCATGCCGGTCATCATGACCTTGACGCTGATCCGACCAACGGTTGTGAGTATCCCTGTTTCGCTTCGAACGGCGGTGTTGAGGCCTGTGATGGTCTTGACAACAACTGCGATGGCGAAGTGGACGAGGGTTTTGATCTCACCAGTGATGATGCAAATTGCGGCGCTTGCGGCGTGGTTTGCTCATTTCCGCATGCTGGAGCATCCTGCATGGATAGCGAATGTGTGATGGGAGACTGTGATGAGAACAATTACGATCTCAGCGATCAGATGCCCGGTTGTGAGTACGCTTGCGTGGTCACGATGGACGGGGTTGAAGATTGCGACGAGATTGACAATGACTGCAACGGCGTGGTTGATGACGGCTGCGGTTGTGTAAACGAAGACACCGATGTGTGCGGCACCAATGCTGGTGTTTGTCACTGGGGTCTGGAAACTTGCGCAGACGGCGCGTGGGGCGATTGCCAGGGTGGCGTTGCTCCGGCCGAAGATATTTGCGACGGCGCAGACAACGACTGTGACGGCGCGGTTGACGAGGACTTTGATCTGAATTCAGACCTGGTCAATTGCGGTGCTTGTGGCAGTGTTTGCTCAGTTGTGAATGCAACGGCAAGTTGCGTCGTCGGAAGTTGTGAGCTGGTTGAATGCCTTCCCGGGTTCAACGACCTGAACGATGATCTGGCGGACGGCTGTGAATACAGCTGTTTCCCGACATTGAACGGTCAGGAAGCTTGCGATACGATCGACAATGACTGCAATGGTGATATCGATGAAGGTTTCGACCTTCAGAGTGAACTTGCCAATTGCGGTGCTTGCGGTATAGTCTGCAGTTTCGCTCATGCGGCAGCCAGCTGTGTTGCTGGTGTTTGTGCAATGGGTGACTGCGATGCTGGCTACTATGATCTGAATGTGAATTCGGGTGACGGTTGCGAGTACGACTGCGAGATTACCAGCAATCAGGACCTTGGCGACAATCTGGACAACGATTGTGATGGCGAGGTCGATGAAGATTCCGTGTGTCCGGAAGGAAATCAGGAAACCTGTGGATCTGATGTGGGCGAGTGTTCTTCGGGCTGGCGCGAGTGCGTCAACGGAGCCTGGAGTGATTGCTCGGATAACGTCGGGCCTCAGCCTGATCTCTGTGATACACTGGACAATGACTGTGATGGCGAAGCTGACGAGGATTTCAATCTGGTAACTGATGTTACCAATTGCGGTTCTTGCGGAACCAGCTGCGCAGTTGATAACGCCAATGTGAATTGCGTTGACGGAAGTTGCGAGTTGGCATCTTGCACGACATCCTATCATGACCTGAACGGGGAATATGCGGATGGCTGTGAATACCAGTGCGTGGTGACCGTGAACGGAAATGAAGTCTGTGATGAAATCGACAATGACTGTAATGGCGAAGTGGATGAGGGTTTTGACCTCCTGACGGATGCCAGCAACTGTGGCTCCTGCGGGACAAACTGTTCGACGCTTTCAGCAACTTCTGAAGTTAGCTGTGTTGCCGGGGTTTGCCAGCTCGATGCTTGTCTGGCAGGCTATTACGACATTGACGCTGATCCGGACAATGGTTGCGAATATGCCTGTTCACCGTCCAATGGCGGTGAAGAGATCTGTGACGGTGTGGATAACGACTGCGACAATGAGCTGGACGAAGGATGTCCACTCAGTGTTGTGCAGTGCAATATCTGCTGTCCGTTCGGAACCGGTCAGGCAGTGGTCTGGTGGGGCAATGATCCGCCGTTCATGTGGACTTCGGACAACGAACTCTGCGGAACGGTGACCATGAGCATCGACCAGATTTGCCTGCGTGGCGAGCATCCGGACTATGTCGGGACTGGCAATGGCTACGCTGACTACAACTGCCATGATGGCAATGCCTGGACCGGCTGGACAGCTGCGGACGTACTCAGCTGTCATGACCAGAATGGGGCACCTGTTGTGTTCTCGGTCATCACCGGAACGGTGGATGCAGATGGAGAAGCGGAAATCGTTATGGACACCTCGTGTCTGTAGCTAACTAGTTTGTAAAACCAAGGGCGAGAATCACATTGTTGATTTTCGCCTTTTTATTTTTGCGAATTTATGATATTATTAAGGTGGTTTAAACAATAAGCCGATTTTTTCGTATGACAAAAAAAAGAAAAATCAAAATGCCGGTTGATGCAGTTGTGGCGGTAACTTACCGTTGTAATTCACGGTGCATCATGTGCAATATTTGGCAGATCAAGGACTTTCCGGAGATGGCACCGGAGGTGTATTTACATTTACCAAAAAGTTTAAAAGACATAAATGTCAGTGGCGGAGAGCCGTTTTTACGAAAAGATTTGCCTGAAATAATTAAAAATATAAAAAAAGCATGTCCCAAAGCTAAGATAAATATATCGACCAATGGTTTTTTGGTTGATACTATCAAAAAGGTTTTACCCGAGATCAAAAAAATAGATCCAAAGATATCAATTTCAGTTTCTATTGACGGTATCGGTCAAATGCACGAAAAAGTACGCCGTGTTCCAAATGCCTGGCCGAAAGTTTTGGAAACTGTCCGATTTTGTCGCACAGAATTAAAAATAAAAAATGTTAAGTTGGCTTTTACATTGAACTCAGAAAATTTCCGACACTTAAATAAAGCGTATGATTGGAGCAAGCGTCTTGGCGTTCAGTTTACAATGGCCGTCGCTCATTCATCTGAACTTTATTTTGGTAAAGACAATACCATTGCCGTTGACAAGGATCTCCTGGGTAATGAATTTAGACAGGTAATAAAGAAATTACTAAAATCAATGAAACCAAAGGACTGGGTACGCGCCTATTTTGTAAATGGTCTGCATCGAATTGTTCGCGGAAAGAAGCGACCATTGCATTCTTTTGCTGGGGAAGATTTTTTCTATCTGGATCCAAAAGGGGATGTTTATCCTTCTGTTATTGATAGTATTATAATGGGAAATATTAATGACCATAAATATTTTAGTGATTTGTGGCATTCAAAGCTGGCTAAAAAAGGAAGAGAAGAGGCTCAAGGTTTTGAAAGTGATTACTGGATGGTTTGTACAGCGCGAACTGCTATCAAACGCAATCCATTAAAAGTTGCGGCCTGGATATTCCAAAGTAAGTTCGGCCGTTAACGAGTTTTTCTGTAAGGGTTCAAAATCTTGAACCCTTACAGAAAAATTAGCTTATCTATCTAACTTGCTAAATAACAATGAGAAAAAGCATTAAACAATTTTTTACTTCAAAAGAAATTGAGCACGCATTTAAAATATTTATTATAGCTGTAATTGTGGTATCCGTATTTAGTTTAATTGCGGTTAATTTTATTAATCCTGTTTATGTTGTTGCGGTGGACTTGTTGGTTTTAATAATTTTGTTGTTGTTCAAATTCCCAGTGTTTGGACTGTATTTAATGATCTTTATCTATCCATATGTAAATTGGCAGTTCATTTGGGGAGACTTTAATTTGCCTTACGTTGATCTTGTTGCTATCCTACTTTTTCTGGCAGTTATCATTCGATTGTTATTTGATCTGGCCGAAAATAAAAAGGTTCAGAAACTAACGCTCAAGAAAATATTTCCAGGTTTAATGTTTGCCGGATTGTTTATTTTGGCCAGCGCGCTTTCATTATTTAATAGTCAATATTTCGGCGCAGGTTTGAAATACTTATTTCGGCCGATTGTGTTTTTCTATCTGATGTTTATTGTCTTGCCTCATTACATTATTATTAACAAGAGGATATTCAAAAAAGCACTGCAAGTTTTACTGTTAGTTGGAATTATAGTCGGTACTCTGGGGTTTTTATCAGTCGTTGTAAAGCAAGGCCCATCCTGGATGGCGTACCGTGCAGTACCGTTTGCTTTTGGTGATTTCAATCCACTTGGCGGAAATCATAATGCGATTGCCGAGGTTATGGTGGTTTGCATTCCAATTGCATTTGTCTTGTTTTTGCAAGCAAAGAAAATTAAAAAAAAGGGCTGGTTTATTCTGGCTGCTTTTTTTATGACTATTATTTTATTATTAACTTTTTCTCGATCCGGTTGGCTGGCGCTCTTGGTTCAACTTTTGATTTTGTTTTTCGTCAAGTACCGTCACAAGGTTGATAAATATGCAATTGTAGCCATAATTTTAATTTTAATATTAGCACCGACCTTGTTTTACTTTACTTCTGGTCATCAGATTGATTGGGTCAAGACTTCAGATGCTAATCGAGTTTTGATGACCAAGATTGCTTTGTATAATTTTTCCGAGCATCCAATTATCGGCAACGGACTTAATTCATTTCAACTTTTGGTTGGTGGGACTTTTGTTTATTCAGTCGAATTTGGGGATCCGCTGGAGTCGCATGGTTTTGTGCAAAAATTGCTCACAGAGTCTGGACTATTGGGATTAATTACTTTTTTAATGTTGCTTGGTTACATTTTTTATAAATATATTGGCGCCTACAAGAATGCTGCGTCAGAACATTTTCAATTGATAATTTTATGTTTGATAATGATGCTTTCCGGAATTGTTATTTTTGAACTATTTTCAACTTCATATTATTTAGCAACAATGTGGCTACCAATTGGAATTGGACTGGCCGGAGTAAAATTATATGGCAAATCAAATGTATAAAAATTTTCTTAGCGCGGGCTTCAAGGATCTAAATATTCGAGCATATAAGCATATGGTTGATTTATACGCGCACAATTATTCCGGGTTTCTACCGAAAAAAAAGCAGGCCGGAATTTTGGATATTGGTTGTGGGATGGGCCAGTTTTTGGAATTTCTTGGTCAAAGGGGATATGAGCAAATCTTGGGCGTGGATGTTTCAGAGGAGGCGATTGAGTTTTGTCAGGAAAAGGGGATCAAGAAGGTAAGGTTAATCAATGACTTGCAGGAATTTTTAAGCAGTTGCCCGATGTTTGATTTGATTGTTTTGAATGATGTGATTGAGCATTTTCCAAAGAGCGAAATAATTGAAATTTTGCAAAAAGTACACGAAAAGTTAAACGCGGGTGGCAAGGTAATTATCAAAACCGGTAATATGGCTTCAATGGCGGGTCTGAAAATCAGATACAATGACTTTACGCATGAAAGTGGGTTCACAGACTACTCCTTGACACAGGTCTTGAAAATATCTAAGTTTAGAGATATAATGATATATCCATTTAATTTCCCTAAAAATAGGCCAACACGTATCATTAGATGGCTAATTCAGAAGGTTTTTCATGGGATTTGGAAAGCGATTTACTTTTTTGAATTTACCGGTGTGCCGCGAATTGTAGACGAGTTGATTGTTGCAGTTGGGCGTAAATAAAATGTATGATTAAGATTTGTCACATCATTGGCCGCCTTACTCATGGTGGCGCTGAAAAATTACTCTTTGATCTTTGTCGAAAAATTGACAAGGATAAGTTCAAAGTGGAAGTTTTGGTTTTGCAGGAAGACAATCCGCTCGCAGTTGATTTTGAACAGGCCGGGATCAAAGTAACCTTTTTTCACAAAAAAGGGAAATTCGATTTGGATTTAATCAAGCGACTGACACAATATTTAAAAACAAATAAACCGGATATTGTCCATACTCATTTATTTGCCGCAGATTTTTACGGTGGTAAAGCGGCAGCTTTTGCTGGGATAAAAAATATTATTTCAACTAAGCATGATATTCTAAGTGAAGGATTTTGGCGTGACCAGCTCGGCATTAGAGCAAGAAGGAAATTTAAAAAAATAATTGCAATTTCCAATGCAACCAGAGAGCATTTAATCAAACATGAAAAGATTGAAGTTCTCAAGATTAAAGTAATTTATAATGGCGTTGATGTGAATAAGTTTTTAGTTCAAAATTCAAAAATATTATTCAAAGAAAATATTACAATTGGCTCAATCGGAAGATTATCAAAAGAAAAAGGGCACAAGCATTTAATTCGCGCTTGCCGATTTTTGAAAAATAAAGATTGGAAATTGATTTTGGTTGGAGATGGAGTTTTGAATAAAGAATACAAAAATTTAGTGAAACATCTTGGTGTTGAAGATAAGGTAAATTTTGTCGGGACTGTAGATGATGTACGACCATATCTGGAACAAATGGATGTTTTTGTACTGCCATCAATAAGTGAGGGGCTCAGCCTGGCAATATTAGAAGCTGCCCTCGCAGGTAGATTTGTAATAGCCACAAACGTCGGTGGTGTGCCGGAAATTATTAAAAATAAAGAAAACGGTTTACTATTTAAACCAAAAAACATTGAACAACTTGTTTACGATTTAAACTGGGTCAATGTTCATCGGGAGCAAGCATCTAAGATGGCGAAAAAATTACAGGGAGAAGTCGTGGAAAAGTTTAATGTTAATCAACTGGTGGAGGAATATGAGAAGGAGTATGAAAAGCTAGTTAAAAGTTAAAATGTAAATTTATCCCGCAAGCGGCGGGAAGGTAAAAGTAATATAATATTATTTTTTATGAAGATACTACTGGTAAATAAATTTCATTATCAAAAAGGGGGAAGTGAACGGGTCTATTTTGATACAAAAGAAATTTTGGAGAAAAATGGTCACGAAGTGATTTGTTTTTCCATGAAAGATGAGCGAAATCGTGCTTGCGCGCAGGATTATTTTTTTGTGCCCAATGTTGATTTCCAATCACGCAAAAACTGGTTTTTAAAAGCAATGCGCTTTATTTATTTTTCTAAAGCTGCCGAGAATCTTGAAAAGCTGATTGTGCAGGAAAAGCCGGACGTTGCTCATTTGCATAATATTTCTCATCAGTTAACTCCAGCAATTTTAAAACCGTTAAAAGAGCATAAGGTCCCAGTGGTGCAAACTCTTCACGATTATCAGCTGATTTGTCCCAACTATCGATTGTTCACAAAAGGAAAAGTTTGCGAGCGATGTCGAAAACACAAGTATTATAACTGCGTATTTAATAAGTGCGTGCAAAATTCCTTTGCCGCCAGCTTGTTGTCTGCCTTGGAATTAAAATTTCAGTGGCTGTTTCGATTTTACAAGCAGAAAGTTGATCTGTTTATTTCACCAAGTGAGTTTTTGAAAGAAAGAGTTCAAGACTGGGGAATAAAAAAACAAATCAAAGTTGTTAATAATTTTATCGACGTTGATAAGTTTAAACCAAATTATGAATTGGGCGACTATGTGGTTTGCGTTAGTCGATTGAGTCGAGAAAAGGGGATTTTTACTTTGCTAAAAGCGATTCGCAAGCTTCCGGAAATTAAACTGAAGCTGATCGGTACCGGGCCGCAAAAAGAAAAGGTTGAGGATTACATTAAAAAGAAACAAATTAAAAATGTTGAATATTTGGGTGCAAAGTATGATCCTGAACATTTTGAAATAATAAAAAATTCAAGATTCTTTATAATGCCTTCTGAATGGCACGAAAATTATCCGTTGCTTGTTCTTGAAGCAATGGCGCTTGGTAAACCCGTTTTGGCTGCCAAGCTTGGTGGTCTCACGGAAATGATAACTGAAAATCATAACGGCTGGTTTTTTCAACCTGGCAAAATCAAGGATTTAAGAGAAAAAATTAAGCAACATTATAGTGAAATAGAAAATATTGAAAAGATGGGCAAAAACGCCCGCGCTACAGTTGAACAAAATAATTGTTCAAAGGAACATTATGAGAAACTGATGCGTTGTTATCGGTCGGTGGTAAAAGATGATAGTGGGGCGGAATTGGGCTGATAAGTCCAAATTCCAAAGAACAAAGCACAAAGGAAATTCGAAATTTAAAATAAAAAATTCCAAGGTGTCGCTTTATATTTTATATTTCGGGCTTTAAATTTCCTTTGGGTTTTGGATTCTGTGCTTTGAGTTTAACAAACGTGTTAATGCGCAAAAAACTTCTCTATACAATCATATTTATTCTAACGATTGCAACGCCTTTATTTATAATTAAAGGCGCTGATTTAGAACATAATAAATATCCCAAACTGGCGAATTTATTTTTTCGCTGGGATATTACGACTGATGAGGCGAAACAGTTGGCAAGGTGGGATGTTTTAATTATTGATATGGACGTTCAGACCTATTCTCCCCAGAGTTTGGCATTATTAAAAAAATTAAATCCAAAAATAAAATTACTGGCATACATTGCAGCTGAAGAAATTCGTGGCGACTCTGGAACGTTGAACGGAACCTTGCGTCAAAAATTATACAACCAAATTGATCCGAGCTGGTGGCTAAAGGATAATCAAGGGAAAAGTGTTGCCTGGTGGGAACCAAATCCAATGGTGAACTTAACAAAAGCGGCTCCCACTATAAACGGAAAACGTTGGTCAGATGTTTTACCTCTTTTTGTTAAAAATGATTTGATAGATACAGGTTATTGGGATGGAGTTTTTTATGACAATGTCTGGGATAATATTTCCTTCATGCAGTCATTTAACATTGACTTGAATCAAGATGGACAAACCGAATCAATGATTGAAATAAATGACCAGTGGCGCGAGGGGATGACCGATTTGCTTGTGAACACACGCAATGTTCTTGGAGAAGACGCGTTAATTATGGGAAATGGCGGTGATTATTATTACAAAAATTTAAATGGAGTTTTGTACGAACATTTCCCTGAAAAGGGTTGGGCAGAAACCATGAAAAAATATTCTTTTGTAAATAGCGGTGGAGTTCAGCCTTCGCTCAGTATTCTGAATACAAATGTTCAAAATAATGGAAATAACAAAGATTACAAAAAGATGCGTTACGGCCTGGCCAGCGCACTTCTCGATGACGGATATTACAGTTTTGACAATGGCGATCAATCGCACAATGAAGTTTGGTGGTATGATGAGTATGAAGCATCTTTGGGCGCACCGGCAAACGATGCCTTTAATATTGCCAACAATTCAAAAAATTTCATAGAAGGTTTTTGGCGTCGGGACTTCAAAAATGGTTTGGTCTTGGTTAATTCAACAAACGAAGAACAAAGTGTTGATCTCGGCGGTGAATATGAAAAAATTCATGGTACTCAGGATTCGTGGACAAATGACGGATCATTTACAGATTACGTGGATGTTCCGGCCAAGGATGGTTTGGTTTTACTACGACCAATTGAGGATATTTACAATTCAACTTATGTAAATGGATCGTTTGCGCGTGTATTTAATCATTTTGGTCATGTGGCTCGAACCGGTTTTTTTGCCTACAAATCAAATGTAAAGGGAAGCAGTCAGGTGATCGAACAGGACTTGGACGCGGATGGCGAAAAGGAATTGTTGGTCGCAGATGTGAACCAAGTTAAAATTTACGATTCAAAAGGAAGTATGATAACAAGTTTTTTTCCATATACAGAAAATTATGATAAAGGTATAAATATAACCGTTGGAGATCTTGATAATAACGGCACGCTGGAGATTGTCACCGGAACGGAAAAAGGTGGCGGTCCGCACGTTCGGATTTTTAATAGTAATGGAAAGTTAATCAATCCGGGCTTTTTTGCCTACGGCCCAGAATTTCGTGGTGGTGTAAATGTTACCATTGCTGATCTGGAAGGTGACGGCTGGTATGAAATAATTGCTGGCGCTGGATTTGGCGGGGGACCGCACGTCCGAGTTTTTGCCAGTGATGGGAGATTGATCAACCCTGGATTTTTTGCCTATGATCCCGACTTTCGCGGTGGCGTAAATGTGGCGGCCGGAGATATTGACGGTGATGGAATTGATGAAATTATCACCGGGCCAGGAAAGGGTGGCGGACCGCACGTCAAATCTTTTGATAAAAATGGGAATCCAGACGGGCCGGACTTTTTTGCCTTTGATGAAAAATTGCGCAACGGTGTGAAAGTCGTAGTATCAGATATTGACAGTGACGGCACAGCGGAAATTATTGCCACGACAAGCGACGTATTTACTTTGGCGGGGTTTTAAAATGTAAAATGCAAAATGTAAAACCACAATTAAAATTGAAAATATAAAATAATGGCTACAGAAAAAATATGACACAATTACAAAAATACAAGTTATACATTAGTACAATCGTGAAGTACTATTTTGGCAAGGTTCGAACTTATTTGCGAGGTAAATCAAATTTGTTTTATACAGTTTGGCTCTCGGCAATTGTTTTTGTTTGGTTTTGGCTGATTATTTCTGGGATTATAAACAACCCAAGTTTTAAACTTGATCGATTCAGCCTTATCAAACTTGGTAACTCCGGAACCGGTCTGTGGATTTTATTTGTAAAACCAATTTTCGTTTATATCGCGGGTATAATTATTATCAACAAGTCAAAAAATCAATAAATCAAGAAAACAAAAAATTAAGGAGCTAATAAACTGGATTACGTGAATCCGTACATCCGTACCAATCCGTAATCCGTATACTATATGAAAAAACCACAATCATTTAAAATTGAATCTGATGACGATCTAGAAAAAATCGAAGAGGATATTATCAAGGCGGCAAACAAAGCAGGCAAAAAGAACGTGATTGTTAATATTTTTACGTACCCGCACAAAAAGTTAAAGCGACGCTGGCACGTGCGGTACAAATTCAATAAAAAACATCTGGTGATGGATTTGATAATCGCGGCCGGGGTTTTGGTTTTGATCGGATTAAATGTGTTTTGGTTTTACGGCGGGTTTCATTATTTTTCAAATGATTTTAACGTTAAAGTTGTTGCGAATACGAAGGAATTCAAGAGCGGACAAAATGTTGTCTTTGATATCAATTATTCCAATAACAACAAGTATGAGTTGGAAGAGGTTGTTTTGGGTCTGAGCTTTCCTGAGTATTTTGAACTGAAAAATGTTTCGCGAGATAGCTATGATTATGAACACAATGTTTTGACAATAGGTGATCTGGAGCCTGGCGCCAATGGTGAGATTCATGTGGAAGGTCGAGTGATCGGAGCGTCTGAGCAACAGCAATATTTAGTAGTGAATTTGAATTATTACAAAACTGATAAAAAGGGGGAGCGGCTCTGGGGCCAATTTCGGGAAAGCGAGAAATTAGAATATGAAATTGGCGGTAGTTATTTAGAGGTAACGGCCGACCTGCCAAAACGTTTTGTGCAGGGGCAAGTTTACGACTGGCCGATAAAAATTATAAACACAAGTGACGATATTACTTATGAACAAATATCTGTCGAGCCACTGCTCAGCAAAGTTTATCACGGTATGCACGATGGCTTGGAGTCGTTTAATTTCGGGCCGGGCGATAGTGCCGACTTTGTAATCCCGCTTCGAATTGATGCCGGAGAGGGCAATCAAGATTTTAGCTTTGATGTTTTTTGGACCAGAGACGGGGAGCAGCTAACTCAAACTCATTGGCTAAAAAAGGGTCAGATCGTTGAGTCAAAATTTATCGTTGACTATGATCTTGAAATAGATGGTGAAGCGGTTACTCCTGGCGACTATGTGCCAATGACTCTTAGTTATCAAAACAAGGGCAAGTATACAATTGAAAATATTCAAATGGAGTTGGATCTTAGCTCAGATTATTGGAATACTGGGGTTATTGAAAAGGAAAATGGCCGACTGGAAAACCAGAAGTTGATTTGGGATTTCAAGGAAATTGCACGTCTGGCATTATTGCAACCGGGCGAGTCTGGAGAAATTAAATTCAAAGTCAAAACCAGAGAATATGTTCCTGGCTCTAACGCGCTCGGGCTTGGTACTCAATTGAATTACTCTTACAAGCTGGACGAGCAGAAAGTTCAGGTAGTGGGGCATGATCAGTTTCTAAAATTGAATAGCAATCTGTCAGTTCAGGCTTATTCAATGTATTATGCAAAGACTGGTGATCAGCTCGGGCGTGGACCATTGCCACCGCGCGTTGCCAAAGAAAATAAGTATTGGATATTTGCGAAAATGATTAACGACATCAATGATGTAGAAAATGTAACGGTCTCTGGTAAACTTCCGTTCAACGTCTCGTGGAATGATAAGAGCAACGTGCCGGTCGGCGATCCGATTAAATATGATGCAGGAACAAAAACTTTAACTTGGCAGATTTCCAAAGTCCCAGTTGATCCGGCTAACATCGGGTTTGCATTCGAGGTGGGCATAATTCCAACTGCCGGCCAAATCGGAACATATCCGCCATTATTAACAGATCTGAAAATAACTGGAACTGATAATGTTACCGGCCAAACGATTGTAAAGTCTTTGGGCACAATTACAACTAAATTGATTTATGATGATAAAGGGAAAATAAAGGACGGCCCCGTGAAGTAGGGACTCTGTCCCATCATTTGGTAAACCCCATTTAACAGGACCGCATAAGTCAAAAATGAGCAATTTTGCTCATTTTTTGTGTAAAATTAGCTATTGGGTATTGACGGGTTATTAAAATTGTGCTATACTTCTCAGTTATGGTGTAATTTGAGATAATAAACCAAAAAGGGGTTTCAATGAGTACTTTGAAAAAGTTTTGGGAAGAGCATTCGTGGAGAGATTTGCTTGTAGCTTTGTCTGCTTTTCTTGTTGCTGTTTGGGCCACTTTTCACCCTGGAGGTATTGTTGGTCCTCACAATCTCAATGAGCTCTTAACTGGGAGCATTCTTATCGGTTGTGCGGCAAGTTTTCTTCTGCCTTTAAGTAGGAAGGGATTTCCCAGTGTGGGTGTGTGGTTCTTGTCAGTTCTCTACTGGGCTATTCTTCTTTTTGCTTCAGCAGGTGCTGGAATGGCCATTTTTTCATAGACTCCGCTTATCAAGCGGTAGGCTCTAGGTTTTCAACCTAGAGCCTTTTTGTTAAATATAAAAATCATCAATTCAATCTAGGGTAAGTAAATAAAAACGAGGTGATGAGCTTCTTTTTTATGTAAATTTAAATAATTTGTTGTCATTTTCTCCTTTGAAACTTGACTTTTTTATAAATGAGTGCTATAATCTTCTGTTATAGTGTAAATTGACAATAAACTCTTACGGAGGATTATCATGAAGAAAGCACTTCAAATTGCGAGCGGGATTGTCTTGATTTGCGTTGCTGTGTGCCTTCTGAGCTATGGACTTTTTGGCTATGAGAATGCTCAGAGTCAAGATTTTGTAGCAGGAGAAACTGAGTCCGTTTGTGAGCAAGGTGAGTATGACCAGGAGTTCAAGTTTGTAGCAGAAGCCAGTTTGGTTCTGTATGTTTATGGAATGAACCAGCTTGTTCACCAGATAAATAACATTGTTTATAATGATCAGGCAGTTCAGCCGGAAGTTGTCGAGCAACCTTCTAAAGAGCAGGTTGCTCAATCGAGGATGCGATCAGACGTTGAGATTGAACTGATTGCTGATCTGGACAAAATCATCGACGAAATCGAGCCCAGCGCCCCAATTCGTTTGACTCATTGGGAGAGAACTGTGATAGCCAACCTGGAGATTCTGAGTAATTGCAATCGCGAATTCGTGTTTCGGGACAGGTGCGGCTTCAATCGTCATGGAGAGTTGAGAGTTCGACTTTCCTATGAGGGTACTTACTACGTGGAGTACACAGCGCCCGAAGAGGCTTACAGCGATGATTGCCCTACGGGAACTCGTACGTTTATGGCAGCGGACGACATTGCTCGCTTCCTCCTGGAAGAAGAACAGGAAAAAGAGCGAAAGCAATTGGTCGCCAGTTTGATGGAACGATATCAGAGTTGGGGAATCCCTGGGCCGGTAGCGGATTCGTTTCATTGGCAATACGTGACCGTTGTGAATCCGGAAAAGATTTTCAACGGCAACATCAGCTTTGAATACTCTCGTCGGTGTATGCAAGATAGACGAGGGGAGCTGGAGTTGATCGGTGAAACTGACGATGAATATTTGGTTCGTTATACAATCCCGGTCTCCGGAACTGGTGTGGTTTGCCCGAGTGGTACACTTCACTTTGTTCCCAAGTCCGCCAAGATTGTTTGGCGTGAACAGATGATGAGTATGAATGAACAGTGAGTAAAGTGGAATAGTATAACTTAAACTGAAAAGGAGGAGCACATGAGTCTAAATAGAAGAGTTACGTTTCTGTGTGTGGCTGTAGCTTTCGGGTTTGCGTGTTTGGGGTATGGTATTCAAAAAAGGACGGAAGCAGACGAGGCTATGCTGGCGCGAATTGAAGTGCTGGAAAAAACTGTTGAAGCACTCAAGAAGGAACAGGGCGCTCAAGCAGAAGTTCCCGGTGCTGAGGTGGCGGAGGGGGAGTGTCCGTCTTGGCTGGTTGATTTGGACGGCGATCCGCTCACTTATGATTCCATTCCGGGATGTGGAGAGTATTCCTGCAAGACAGAGTCAAATGGTGGGGTTGAGATTTGTGGTGACCTTTACGACAATGACTGCGATGGACTCATTGATGAAGGTCTGGACTGCACAGACGCTCAGTTTCCTAGATTGTTTTAGAGAAAACAACACAACGCGATTTCGTAACTACGAAATCGCGTCTTTTTTTATTCTAAAAAACAACTGGCAGTCCCTCTTGACGAGTGCTAAGAGGTGTGTTAAAATGATTTCATATGAACGAGAGGCAAAAACAACTTCTAAAAAGAATCATCGACGCCTTTATAAAGGATGCAAAACCACTTGCTTCCAGCTTTTTGGTGGGAAAAATGAAAGAGAAAATCAGTCCGGCCACTATTCGGAACGAATTGGTAGCACTCGAAAACGAAGGTTACATTTTTCAACCCCACACTTCAGCGGGTAGAGTTCCGACGGAGAAAGCTTACCAGTTTTATGTGGAAAATTATTTGGACAAAGAAAAAGAATTAAATGCAATGGAAAAAAACTTGCTCGAAGAAATAAAAAAACAGGAAACTGAAGACCGAGTAAAAATCAAAAACTTTGCCAAGAAAATTGCCGCGCTTTCAAAGCAGGGAGTGATGGTTACATTTGCCGAGTGTGATAACTATTACACTGGATTATCGAATATATTTTCACAACCGGAATTCCAGAATTCTGATTTGGTTGTTAATCTGTCATCAGTGATTGATCGACTGGATACGAAAGTTTTTGAGCTTGATGAAAAAGATTTTGATGAGCCGGAGGTATTTATCGGTTCAAAAAATCCGATTGGCTGTGATTGTAGTTTAGTTGTGTTTAAATATCAATTGGGAAAATATAAAGGAATAATCGCGCTGATCGGACCAATGCGCATGAACTATCAGAAGAATTATGCGCTGGTGAGGGAATCTGTTAAATTGTTAACATAAAAATATATGGCAGAAAAAAAAGTTAAAAGGTCAAAGGTAAAAGGTAAAAGTAAAGAAGAAGACCTCAAACAAAAATGTGAAGAATACCTTAACGGTTGGAAAAGGGCACAAGCTGATTATCAGAACCTGGTAAAAGAATTTGATGGCAAGAGAAATGATTACGTTAAGTATGCAAATGCGAACTTGATCATGGAGATTTTACCGGTTTTGGATAATTTCAAAGCTGCCTTTAATCAGATCCCTGAAGACGAAAAAGATAGTCCGTGGGTGGTTGGTTTCGGGTATATCAAGAAGCAGCTTGAGGATTTTTTAAGTCAAAATGGTGTTGAGGCCGTGAAAACAGTAGGGGAGAAGTTTGACTCAAATTTACATGAAGCGGTGGAAGATTCAAAGATCCCTACAAGGACTCCACAGTCTGCCTCTGGCAGAACTATGGAGCCCCCTTCAAAAAAAGAAGTAAAGGCGAACAATATAATTGTTCAAGAGGTGCGAGCTGGATATACTTTGAACAATAAATGTGTTCAAGTTGCAAAAGTAATTGTTGGTAAAGAAGAATAATATGAAATTACCTAAAATTATTAGAAAGATACTACTTATCATATCTATTTGGCTGGCCGGTACATTAAAGGGAATTGCCTCTAGTGTCGGACGATTAGACAGTGTTGATGAGGAAAATAATGACAAAGAAATTAATACAAATAAATAACATTTATAAGAATTACGTTTTAATACTTGATCTACGTGATTTGCTACTGATCCACATGATTTATTAAGTGTTTATCAGTAGATCATGTAGAAGATCAGTGGATCATGTATTATTAACAAATAGTAAATATGTCAAAGATACTCGGGATTGATTTAGGAACAACAAACAGTTGCATGGCAATTGTTGAGGGAGGGAAGCCAAAAATTTTAGAAAATAAAGAGGGGAGCCGAACAACTCCGTCAGTAATTGCGATTGGCAAGACCGGTGAGCGATTGGTAGGATTGCCTGCAAAGCGGCAAGCAGTAACTAATCCAAAAGACACAGTTTTTTCAATCAAAAGATTGATTGGGCTCAGTTATTCAGATGACGAAGTTCAAAAAGACAAAGAAACATTACCTTATGAATTGGTTGAATCAGGTGATGGCGTCAAAGTCAAAATGGCGGATAAAGAATATACTCCGCAAGAGATTTCAGCAATGCTACTTCAAAAAATGAAAGCAGATGCGGAAGAAAAAATTGGTGAGAAAATTGATGAAGTTGTAATTACTGTGCCAGCCTATTTTAACGATGCACAAAGACAAGCCACAAAAGATGCCGGTGAAATTGCCGGACTAAAAGTTCGTCGAATTATTAATGAACCAACTGCTGCGGCCCTAGCTTACGGATTTGATAAGAAAAAAGGGGAACAGATCGCAGTTTATGATTTGGGTGGCGGTACTTTTGATATTTCAATTTTAGATGTTGGCGAAGATACCGTTGAAGTTAAATCCACTAATGGCGATACCCATCTTGGTGGTGATGATTTTGATAAAGTAATCATCGACTGGATAATTAAAGAATTTAAAACTGAAACCGGTGTCGACTTAAGTGGAGATCAAATGGCTTTACAGCGAGTTAAAGAAGCTGCGGAAAAAGCAAAGATTGAATTATCAACTGCGCAGGAAACTGAAATTAATCAACCGTTTGTTGCTCAGGATCCTTCAGGTAATCCTGTTCATTTAGTTAAAAAAATGACTCGGGCAAAACTTGAAGAATTAGTTACTCCTTTAGTTGATAAAACACTTGAACCATGTAAAAAAGCTTTAGCTGATGCTGGATTCAAAGTTGAAGATATTGAGGAAATTATCATGGTTGGGGGAATGACCCGTATGCCATTGGTATTAAAAAAAGTGGAAGAATTCTTCGGAAAAAAACCGCACGTTGGCGTTAATCCTGACGAAGTTGTTGCTTCCGGCGCCGCAGTTCAAGCCGGTGTTTTACAGGGTGATGTTAAAGACGTTCTATTACTTGACGTAACTCCACTTTCAGTCGGAATTGAAACTCTGGGTGGTGTGATGACAAAACTTATTGAAAAAAATACGACTATCCCAGCTTCAAAGTCACAAGTCTTTTCAACTGCAGCTGATAATCAGAACACAGTTGAAATTCACGTGCTTCAGGGTGAGCGTGAGATGTCTGAGGGAAACAAAACCTTGGGTCGTTTTATTCTTGACGGAATTCCACCAGCGCCACGCGGCGTACCGCAAGTTGAGGTTAGTTTTGATATTGATGCCAACGGTATTATGAACGTTAAAGCCAAAGATAAAGCTACCAATAAAGAACAGGCAATTACAATTACCGCTTCGTCCGGTTTAAGTAAAGAAGAAATTGAAAAAATGAAAAAGGATGCTGAGGAACATGCTGATGAAGACAAGAAAAAGAAAGACGCGATTGAAATTAAAAATCAGGCTGATTCAGTTTGTTATACAACAGAAAAAATGATGAAAGAGTCCGGTGATAAAATTTCAGAAGATATCAAAAAAGATCTAACTGAAAAAGTCGAAGAGCTTAAAAAAATTAAAGACGGAGAAGATACAGAAGCGATCAAAGCGAAATTGGAAGAGATTAATAAGATTGCGATGAAGGCTGGGGAAGAAATGTACAAGGCACAGGCGGCGGAACAAGGGAAGACAGGAGAAGCAGGGGAAACAGGAGATAAAGGCGATAGTAATGAAACTGAAGAAAAAAAAGCTGATGATGATTCGAATACGCAGGATGCTGACTTCGAAGAAAAGAAATAATTTAAAAAGAAAAAGAGCCCAACCTGAGATAAGGTTGAGCCCTTTGATGTCTGAAGTATGCCCAAGTGTGGGCTTACTGGTAGGTGTTGGCATCCCAGATAGGGAAGCCGGCAGATTCTTCTTCTCCGATATTGACCTTTCGAGTTTCGATCTGATTGCCCTCTTGACCGTAAGTGGTCGTGAGGAATCGGACCTCTGCAAGATAGGGGCTTTGGGAGTTCTCCCACCCCTCGGAGGTGTTGATCCAGAACCCGAGTTCGATGTCCTTCAGTGGCACGTAGAGGGTGACGAAGCATCCTCCCAGGGTTACCGGAATGTCGGTGATCGTGATGACTTTTGTACTCGTCATTTCGGGATTGGGTGTGATGTAGGAAATCGTACCGGTCCAGTCCGGCTTGATGCCGTTCTCGAAGTCCGACTGGGGCACCGGGAAGCATCCCATGACGGACACATAGAGCTCTGTTTCCGAGACTACCGTTTCCTCGAGCACTTCTCCTTGCGACTGTGTCGCTTCCATGGTGGTTTCTTCCGGAGTATCGTCTCCTCCGAAATCGCAGCCGGTGATCGCGATCGCGAACAACACCAAGCAAAACACGACTGCCATCTTGAAGGTCCTGTCCCAGACTTTGCTGATCAGATTCATTTTTGGTCCTTTGCTATTATGGGCACATACGTCCCTGGCATAGCTGCCCCAGATTAAATTGTGATTTGAGTCTTTTCCGAATGGCAGGAATGGACGGGGGAATCATCTGATCACGAGCGTGATGATGTCCCTAGCTGCGATTGAAGAAGATGAGCTTGTAGCGCCAATCGGCGAAGGTGCTGACCAACCCCGCCGTGGCGGTGTAGGCGAATACCGTTTCGGTGACGAAGCTCCTCGAGTGATACACTCCCTCCTCGATCAGAGCGATCGCAGGCGGGATGCAGATCGAGGCACAGATGAGGAACAGGGCGAAAACGCCCCAGCTGATTGCCAGCTTGGTGTTGTAGGTCACGGTCACGTTCCAGGCCTTGTTGATCAGATTCATGTTTTGTCCTTTGCTATTATGGGCACATACGTCCCTGGCATAGCTGCCGAAAGTAGATTATTAAGGTTCATCTCATTTTTGTTCGATTGTTGTATTATAGCATATATTTAAATAAAAGTCAATAGGTTGGTAACGGTTTTTGCTAATTTTACGTAATTTATTGTTATCCTAAATCAAATTTCTCTTAATCAGTATATCAGTATCATCAGTATTCATTTATGTACCTCATCGACGGCTACAACCTACTATATGCAACTGAATTTGAGACTAGAGAACAATTGCTTTCTGCTCTGAACACATTTTTTGTTTACTGTAAAAAGAGTGCAAAAATCATCTTTGATGGCTACTCTGAGGAAGACTTGAACACAGAATTTGTTCAGGTCGAATTCGCGGGTGATGCGGACGAGCGTATTGCTGAAATAATCAAAACGTGCGATAATCCTTCATATTATGTTCTTGTCTCATCTGACAAAGAATTACGATATCTCGCCAGACAAAAAAAGATCAAAACAATAAAAGTTGAGGAATATAATTTTGAAGTTCCGACAGCTCCTCAAGTAGATGAAGATGATCGTTCTGATTTTCATATAACAGACAGTGAAGTTGTCGCTCAATTAAAAGAATACAATAATTTTAAATCGTAGTAACAGGAAGTCGAGAGTTATCCTCTTTCGCCTTATTCCGCCTTATTTCCCTTATGTCTAAAGATTATTATAAAATATTAAACGTAGAAAAAGGCGCTGATCAAGACGAGATCAAGCGTGCTTTTCGTAAACTGGCTCATAAGTACCATCCTGACAAAGAAACTGGTGATGAAGCTAAGTTTAAAGAAATTAATGAGGCCTACCAGGTCCTTGGCAAGCCGGAAAAACGAAAACAGTATGACCAGTTTGGATCTTCATTTGACCAAATGGGTGGATTTGGTGGGGGGATGAACTGGAGCGATTTTATGAGCCAAGCTAGAGGCGGAGGTGGCGGTGCAAACGGAGCAAAGTTTGACTTCGGCGGACTTGACCTTGGCGATATATTTGGCGACATGTTTGGTTTTGGCGGTGGAAGAAATGGGCGAAGCCGAGGCGGTGGCGAAGATATTCAGGTTGATTTTGAAATTGGATTAAAAGATGTTATTAATGGAATCAAAAAAGAAGTTGAATTGTATAAAACTGTAAAATGTGAACATTGTCACGGTAATATGGCGGAACCTGGAACTCCTATCAATGCTTGCTCGACCTGCAATGGTCAGGGACGTGTCACTCGAGTTCAGCAAACGATGCTCGGCGCATTTCAAAGCAGTTCAACTTGCACAGATTGTCACGGTAGTGGAAAAAAAGCAGAAACCCCGTGTTCCAAATGTTCAGGCCAGGGAGTTACCAAGAAAAAAGAAAAAATTAATATTGAAATTCCAGCTGGAATCGAAGATGGCTCTACCCTTCGCCTGACCGGAAAAGGAAATGCTGCTCCATTTGGAGGCGAAGCTGGAGATCTTTATGTGCGTGTCCGGATTAGATCTGATAAAGTTTTTCAGCGTCATGGAAAAGATATTTACATGCAGAATAATATTTCATTTGTTGAGGCTGCGCTCGGTGGCGAGATTGATGTGGGAACTCTTGAATCTGAAGTTAGTTTGAAAATTCCAGCAGGAACTCAGCCCGGGACCAAGTTTAGGTTGAAAGGAAAAGGCATGCCGCAGCTTCACGGTTCCACTCGAGGCGATATGTATGTTGTTATTGAAGTGGCGGTGCCGAAAAAACTTAGTCGGAAGCAGAGGAAACTTTTAGAGGATTTTGAATAGAACGCGGATAAACGCGGATCTAACGCGGATTGACGCGGATAAAAAAACAGCCGATTAAAGGCTGTCTTTTTTATACTTTTACTTTTTACATTTTACCTATTTACTTTAATTTCCAGCGCTTCAACCAACGGTTGATTTTTGGTTTTAATATTAATGAAGATGGAGACTTGTTCATTAACCTGCAAGTCTTGAATAGTTAGCAGATGCTCCGTTACAAGTTGGCCTGGTTCATCCTCAGTTAAAACTGGGTCTTCTCCAATTTCCTGATAAAAGATTTTTGTTTGTGAGGAAATTTTGATTTCATATATTTTTTCCTCTCCCTCGAGCAAATCTTCAACGGTTGCCGGAGCAGAAGAAATTGTTAGAACATTTTTTTCAATTTTTTTAATTGAACCGATGAGATAATCTTCAGGTTGCTCGAGAACGGAAACGCCCGGGATTGATTCAATGTTTTTATTCAGATTTTGAATAACCTCTGCTTTTTCTTGTTTTAGTTTAGATTCAAACGAATTTCCTTTGCCAACATATAAACCAATTACAAAACCAATCATCCCGATTAGGAGCATTAAAATAATGACAACAATAATTGTAGGTGCGCTTTTCATCAAAATAATTATATCACAAATTGTCATTGATGTTAAATAATGTTATAATTTAATTAGACAAAAATTAATAAAAAACGATATGAAACACAAAATAATGTTTTTGAATTTTGTAATTTTAGTTAGCTTATTTGGTTGTGTCTTGATGATCAATCAGGTTTTTGCTTGGACCGAACCGTCTGCCTCTCCGCCAGCAGGAAATGTTGAAGCGCCGATTAATGTTAGCGTTAATAATCAGGTCAAGCAAGGCGGTTTAGGTATTCTAGATATTGATCCGGGAGTCGGTTACGGGTTAGCAGTTGGAAGTGGTACGACTGGGGCGATTAAAACTTTGAACAGTAAAACAAACGTGGAAGTAAATTTAAATGATAATACAGATGCGATTTTTATCGAAGGAAACAAGTCATCATTCAAGGGCATCAACTCGCAAATTGACGGAATTAATTCTTATCCGGGCTATTTTAGAAATGATAATTTTTACGGAGTGGGAATTAATGTTATCGGAAAAGCCGCCGCCGCTACAATGTTCGGAGATTCATACGGTTTGGTGGTTGAGGCGGAAAAAGTTGGTTTGTATTCAAAATTAAAAAAATCAAACATACTTTATTCAGAAACAAAATTAAATTTTTTCGAATCAGGAACAAATCCGATTGCGGTGGGCGCATATAACAAAAAAGGAAATGTTGAAGGGTATGCTGAACTTGGTCTGGACGGAACAGGAATTCGAGCCGGTGGAAAATATTTCGCTGGAAAATTTTACGGTCCGGTCAGAGTTTACGATACGTTAACTACTGATAAACTCATTGTGAATCAGGACTGTACCGGTTGTGATGGTGATTTGGCCGAAGAAATGGCGAAAAGCGGGCGAGTTGAAGCTGGTGATATTGTGGCAACTGATTCTGATTTAAAATTAATAAAAGCAAGTAGCAGACATAAAACTGTAATCGGAATTATTTCTTCCAATCCGTCAATGACTTTGAATCAAAATACAGAAGTTGACAGTGCGCCAGTAGCGCTAAGCGGGATTGTGCCGGTAAATGTGAACAATGAAAACGGATCGATTGAGGCCGGCGATTTTATAACTGCTTCATCAGTCCCCGGATTTGGAATGAAAGCTGTTGATTCGGGCACAGTGGTTGGCAAGGCGTTGGAGGCTCTTGATTCAAGGCAAGGACAGATCAAAATTTTTGTTGATTTAGGTTGGTTTGGCGGAACCTGTAAAAGATAAAAATAAAAGGAAAAAGTAACGTCTTGAGCGAAGCGTAGCGGAGTTGAAAGGTGGGGCTTGCGAAAAATAAAGTTAAAAGGTAAAATGTAAAAGTTAAAAGTATTTAAGGGTAAAAAAAGAAAAAATAGATATGTTAAGGCTATTCAATACAATGTCTCGCAAAATAGAAGAGTTTAAACCTCAAAACCCAGATGAGGTTAGTTTTTATACTTGCGGGCCGACAGTGTATGATTATGCTCATATTGGTAATTATCGGGCCTATATTTTTAATGACATTTTGAAAAGAACTTTACGCTTTGATGGTTTTAATGTCTTGCATATCATGAATATTACGGATGTTGGACATCTGACAAGTGATAGTGATGAAGGTGAAGACAAAATTGAAAAAAGCGCCCGACTGGAATCAAAAAGTGCAGCTGAAATTGCAGACCATTATACTGAGGCATTTAAAAGTGATTTGAAAAAGTTAAATATTATCGAACCGAAAATTTGGTGCAAGGCAACCGATCATATCAAAGAACAGCTTGATTTAATAAAAGTTTTAGAAAAAAAAGGATTCACTTATCAAACCTCAGATGGAATATATTTTGATACCAGCAAGACGAAGGATTACGGCAAGCTGGCAAAGCTCAATCTCGAAGGACAGGAAGAGGGCGCGCGAGTTGAAAAAAATCCGGAAAAGAAAAATCCATCAGATTTTGCGCTCTGGAAATTTTCACCAAAAGATCAGAAACGCCAGATGGAATGGGAATCGCCATGGGGGATTGGTTTTCCTGGTTGGCATCTAGAGTGTTCGGCTATGAGTATGAAATATCTTGGTGAAACAATTGATATTCACACCGGCGGAATTGATCATGTCCCAGTTCATCATACAAATGAGATTGCGCAGAGCGAAGCGGCAACTGGAAAGCAGTTTGTTCGTTTTTGGGCGCACAATGAATTTTTGTTAATGAACAGTGGCAAGATGGCCAAATCAGAAGGTGGCTTCATCACAGTTGAAGAATTGGAAAAAAAAGGATTTGATCCGATCGTCTACAGGTTTTTTAATTTATCATCTCATTACCGCAGTAAATTAAATTTCACTTGGGAAGCTCTTCAAGGCGCAAAAAATTCCTGGGAAAAATTAAAAGGAAAGTTCTTGGATCTAGGCCAACAAAACGGAACTCCGGATGAGGCGTTTATAGAAAAATTCAAAACCGCAATTAACAATGACTTGTCGATGCCACAAGCGTTGGTTGTGATGTGGGATGTATTTAAGTCTAATATAAATGATTTTGATAAACGAGCTACGCTCCTTGAATTTGATAAAGTCTTTGGTCTTGGCCTGGGAAATGTAGATGAAGATGAAGTTGAAGTTCCAGAAGAAATTAAAAAACTTGTCGCCGAGAGAGACAAAGCGCGAGTGAATAAAAACTGGGAAAAGTCAGACGAATTGAGAAAGGAAATTGAAAAAGCGGGCTGGCTTCTGGAAGATACGGCGGATACAAGTCGATTGAGGAAAAAAGATTGATAATTGTGTTTATATAATTTATAATTAGAATATATGGAAAATAATGGTTTAACAAAAAATGACCTTGGTGAATTTACAGATACTGTTTTATTACCGGCAATAGAAAATATTATCGATACAAAGCTGGATGGTAAATTTGACAGCTTTGAGGAAAGAATAGATTTGAAGTTTGCTAAAGAACGTCATGAAATAAAAGATTATATTGATAGAAAGTTAGCAGTTCATCATTCTGAAATTGTATCTGTTTTTCGTGGAGAAAAGGAAAGAGACAAAGCATACAAATTAAAACTTTTATCAATTTTACAAAGAAATAAGTTAGTTGATGAAAGTGAAACGACAGTTTTGCAACAATTAGCGCAATAAGTTTAACAATCTTGTAAAATAAAAAAGCTCCGCTTCTCGATGTTACTCGAAACGGAGCTGGTTTTTTGAATAAAGACTATGAAAAATTTTTGGAAACAACTAAAACCACCATTTTTGGCGCTTGCGCCCATGGCTGGTCTGACCGATTCAGCCTATCGCACAATTTGTCGAAAAAATGGCGCAGATGTTGTTTACACGGAAATGATTTCCATTGACGCATTGCACTATGATTCAAAAAAAACTTTGAAGATGATTGAGTTTAATAAAAAAGAAAAACCCGTAGTTCTTCAATTATTTGGAAAGCGTCCAGAATTAATTTCAAAAGCCGTAAAAATTGTTGAGCAGGCTGGCTATGACGGGATTGACCTCAACTTCGGCTGTCCGGCGAAGAAAGTTGTGGCGCACGAAGGAGGAATTACCCTTTTGAAAAATCTGGACTTGTGCCACGAATTAGTTCAGGCAGTTTGCGAATCAACAAAACTTCCGGTCTCAGTTAAAACTCGAGTTTCAATTGGAAAAGGAAAAGCCAAAGTTACAGTTCTTGATTTTCTTGATAAAATAAAAGATCTACCGGTATCATGCTTGATGCTTCACGGCCGAACTTATGAGCAGGCGTTCAGTGGAGAAATTGATTATGAAATGATGAAGGCCGCGAAGGAAAAGTTCAAAGGCGTAGTGATCGGCAATGGAGGAATCAGTGAACCAGAAGATGCAGGAAAGATGTTGGAATTGACCGGTGTGGATGGAATTGGAATTGCGAGAGCAATTTACGGCCGGCCGTGGATCTTCCAGCAAACAAAAGATTATATAAAAAAAGGAAAATATTCTCATCCTGATTTGAAAAAGATAAAAAAAATCGTGCTCGAGCACGCTGAATATAATTTTCAGACAAAAGGGGAACACGGAATTGTAGAAATGCGAAAACATTTGTGTTGGTATTTTCGTGGCTTTCCTCAAGCTACAAAGTTGAGACAAAAGTTGGTTCGAGTTGAGACCGTTCAGGATATCAAAAAGGTTTTGCAGGGGATTTAGACAGGGAGGACAGGACTCTTTGTCGCGAGCCCGGTCTAAAGACGCGGGGTAAAGAGAAGACACCGCTATATAAGATAGCGGTGCCAGTTGGAATGTTTTTGTTCATCGCCCGAGAGCCTTGTTCCAGAGAGAAACGACGACCCATCTGCAGCCGCGACCAATGGCGAAAAGGCCTTCTCTCAGAATTGCTCCAAGAACGCCAAATCCTCCTCGGACGGTCGAGCTGGCCATGTCTCCGAGGCTCCGAAAGAAGCCTTTGATCATGTTCGGCACGAACTTTTTTGCTCCGGCCATGTAACAGATTGCGTGGAGCAGGAGCAGCATCAGTCCGAGTGAAATGCAAAGGCTTGCAATTGCATCTACCATGGTTTCCTCCATTTAATGTTCATAGTATTATAGCATACTTTCTGCGAAAAGTCAATGGTGAGTCTATTCCCGTAAAATTAGGGGTTTTTTTTGTTGCTTTTAACTTTTCCCTTTTAGCTTACAACTTACTAATAAATAGTGTATAATATAAGTGTATAAGTAATTTGCTTATTTTGGATTTTAAAAGTAAGATACAATAACAAATATGCAGTCAAAACAAACAAAAGCTACAAGTCCGGAAGCTAATTTACCACAACCAGAAGTTGTTCCGGTTGATGTTGAAAAAGAAATAAAGGTAGAAGAACAGCCACAAGTTGAAAACGCACCGGAAAAAGCGGTTGCCGACGAACAGGCAGAACAAGTACAGGCGGTAGCCCCAGTTCAAGTAACCGAGGACCAAGCAGTTCCAACTGCTCCAGAAGCTGAACCAAAAAGTGAAGATTTGGTTCAAATTGAGACGATCTTATCAGAGGGACTTGAAGATTTATATAAAGAATTACCAGAAAATCGGCAGACTGAATTTAAACAAAAAGGCGAGGAAACAGCCAGGGGTATTGAAAGTTTATTAAATTCTGCTAAGGTTAAGATGAACAAAGTCGTTGATATGATTAAATCCTGGTTAAAAATGATTCCAGGTGTAAATAAATATTTTCTGGAGCAATCATCAAAAATAAAAGCTGACCGATTGCAAGAATATAAAGAAGATCAGAAAAAAGGAGGAGTGTAATTAGTCACTTGTTATTAAATTATGTTTATCCGAAAGATTGGAATTGATCTTGGCACAACTTACACCTTAGTTCATCTGCCAAAAAGGGGGATCGTGATCAACGAGCCCTCTGTTGTTGCTATTTCGATGACCGACAAAAAGATCTTAGCAGTTGGCGATGAAGCAAAGGAAATGATCGGCCGAACTCCGGATACGATTGTTGCCAGCAGACCGCTAAAAGACGGCGTGATTGCTGATTATAAAACAACTGAAGCGATGCTTCGTTATTTTATTAATAAGGCGCTCGGCGGAATTAAACTGTTCCGACCGGAGGTTATGGTTGCTGTACCGGCCGGCATTACGTCTGTAGAAAGAAGATCAGTTATTGATGCGACTATTGCTGCCGGAGCCAGAGCCGCATATATTATCAAAGAGCCGATTGCCGCTGCAATCGGGGCGAATATTCCGATTGGAAGTGCTTCCGGACATATGATTATTGATATTGGTGGCGGAACTTCAGAAATTGCGGTTATTTCTTTGGGTGGAATTGTGGCCTCATCTTCAGTGCGAATCGGCGGAAATAAATTTGATAATTCAATTTCAGAATATATTCGTCGTAAATACAATTTGGCAATCGGAGAGCGAACATCTGAAGATATTAAAATTGAAATTGGTGCAGCCATGTACTCGGAGGGGCCAGCCATAATTGATATTCGTGGTCGAGATATGATTACCGGTTTGCCGAAAACGATCAGTATCAGTTCAAATGACGCGACCGAAGCTCTGCAAAAAGACTTGCAGGGAATTGTCGATGCTGTGAAGGAAGTTTTGCAACAAACCCCGCCGGAGTTGTCTGCCGATGTGATTGACAAGGGAATCATCATGTCCGGAGGAAGCAGCTTGCTGCGCGATATTGATCAGTTGATTTCCCGAGCAGTCGGTGTCCCAGTTTACGTAGCTGATGATGCCCTTTTGTGTGTTGCCAAGGGAACGGGTATTGCTTTAGATAATTTGGAAATGTATAAACGGTCAGTACTTGCGACTAAGTAATATGTTAATTGGAATAGACGCATCCCGCGCAAACAAACCAAAAAAGACCGGTGTGGAGTGGTATTCTTATCATTTGATTGAAGAATTAAAAAAAATTGATAAGGAGAACCACTATTTTTTATATACAGATAAACCCCTGCAAGGCAATCTGGCAAATTGCCCTGATAATTTTGAAGAGCGGGTTTTAAAATGGTGGTTACCGCGATTTTGGACTTTGGGAAGACTAAGCTGGGAAATGAAGTTTGGAAAAAGAATTCCGGACGTCCTGTTTGTTCCAGCGCATACGATTCCATTATTAAATCCAAAAAAAGTTGTGGTCACAGTCCACGATATTGGTTTTGAGCATTTCCCGAAACTTTATCATTGGGCTGATAAACTTTACCACCGCTTTACAATTCGATTTATAAAAAAACATGCTGATCAAATAATTACAGTTTCAAACTATTCAAAAGAAGATATTTGTCAGTTTTATAAAATTGCAGAGGATAAAGTAAAAGTGATCTTGAATGGATTCAACAACAAACAGTACAAACCAATTGAAAATTTAGAAAAAAAGATTGACCAGCCTTATATGTTATTCATTGGTCGGCTGGAGGAAAAGAAGAATACAGCCCGCTTGGTTGAAGCTTTTGGCAAATTTAAACAAAAAAATCCAGATGATAAACATAAACTGGTTTTGATCGGGAAAAAAGGATTCGGGTTCGAAAAAGTTGAAGAAAATATAAATAAGTATAATTTACAGAACCAAGTTGTTTTTCCTGGTTGGGTCGAAGACAAAGAGCTGCCAATTTGGTTGAACGGAGCAGATTTGTTTATTTTTCCAAGTTTATTCGAAGGATTTGGGATCCCAGTTTTAGAAGCAATGGCAACAGGCTGTCCTGTCATTTGTTCAAAGACAACAAGTCTTCCAGAGGTTGCAGGTGAAGCCGCGCTAATGTTTAATCCTGAAAATGTGGATGAGATCGTATCCCGAATAGAACAGGTTTTGTTAAACCCAGAGGTTCAAGAATCATTGAAAATTAAAGGATTTTCACATGTGAAAAACTTTTCTTGGGAAAAGTGCGCAATAGAAACTCTGGAAATTATTAGTAATTTGGCTTCGCTGTAATTGATTGTAATTACTACCAATTACCCAATTACCCAATTACCCAATTACCCAATTACTTTCCTATTTTACTGAAAAATTAATATTTGCTATAATAACCATATGAACGGCCTCCAATTCAACTGGCCAATTATTGGACATCATAAAATTAAACAGTTTTTGCAGACCAGTATTGTTAATGACAAATTAGCACATGCTTATATTTTTTATGGTCCTGAAAAAGTCGGGAAAACATTGACTGCGAAAACTTTTGCGAATACGATTTTGTGTGAAAAATATCAGACTTATTCCAGCCCGACCGCGAGCACAGTGGAGAGCAATCTAATTGCTCCTTGTGGTGAATGTAGTTCGTGTCATCAGTTTGAAAAAAATATCTATGCGGATTTTTACATAGTGGAGAGGGAAGTGGATGAAAAGACGGGCAAAAAAAAGAGTTTAATCAGCGTTGCCCAGATTCGTGATTTGCTTGAAAAAATAAGCAAAAGAGCATTTCTCAATTCCTATAAAATCGTTATCATTCCTGAAGCGCAGAAATTAAATCAAGAAGCCAGCAACTGTTTACTCAAAACACTCGAGGAGCCGTCTCCGCGCACAATTATAATTTTAATCAGCCCAAGCAAAGAGTTGCTATTGCCAACTATTTTGTCACGTAGCCAGGCTTTCAAGTTTTTAGCAGTTACAAAAAAGGATATTTATGAATACCTGATTGGAAAGGGCGCAAATCGGAGTTACGCCAAGGAATTGTCAAATGTGGCCAGCGGTAGACCCACGGTGGCAATGAAATTTTTTAATGATAGTAACAGATTTTTGGAGTATAAAAATGACAATTTAGAACTATTTAATGTTTTTACGCAGTCAACGGTTGAAAAATTTAAATTTATTGAGGGTTTTGTTAATAAAAATAAATCAAAAGATGTTTTGTTGAAAAAGTTGGATTATTTAAGCTCTTTGACGCGTGATGTGCTCATGATTTCAAGTTATAAAAATGAATTAATCGCTAATGCTTATCTTGAAAATAAATTGGAAAGAGCGGCGGCTGATTATTCTCAGACAAGATTAAAAAATTTCGCTGTGCGAATCGAAGAAACCAAAGATCTTCTCCGAAAAAATATTAACCCGAGATTAGTATTAGAAAATCTCATCTTAAATTTATAAATAATTTATTAAAAATAAAAAAAATCTTATGTTGAGAAAATTTTCAGTTGTCCTGGTTTTGCTCGTACTTCTTTTCGGAGCTACGGGTTGTATCACTTTAAATAAGAAAACAACAACAACCACAAATCTTGGCGGCGTATTTTTTACTGATGACCGATTTGAAAATTGGAGCCATCGTTCAAAATTAATGACTCCAAGTGATACTCCGGGTACAATCGGTGATGTTAACGCCTATTTTATACGTTTTGATCCAAGTGATTCAAGCGCGATTTATTTAGGAACAAAAGCAAATGGTTTGTATTATTCATATACTGGTGGAAATGGTTGGACAAAGTCGAAAAATTTACCAGAGGGATTTATTCGCGATTTAGTTATTGATTCCAAAGATAAATGTACGTCGTATGCTGCAGTTGGCAGTAAGGTGTACAGAAGTGAAGACTGCACCAGAAATTGGGAACGCGTCTTCATGGCCGATAAAGCTGGAGTTTATGTCAGCTCGCTTGGTCATGATTGGTTTGATTCAAATATTGTTTACGCCGGTTTATCAGATGGGTCTTTGTTAAAGAGTTCAGATTATGGAGTGAGCTGGAAGTTGTCAAATAAATTTCCCAATCGCGTAGTTAAAATTATCGTTGACCCTAATGACAGTAGGGTTCTTTACGCAGGAATTATGAACGGAGGACTTTATAAAACAGTAGATAAAGGTGATAAATGGGAGGATCTGAATAAGCAGATGAAGGATTTTAGTAGTTCTAAAATTTATTTTGACTTTGTCGTTTCCAAGAGTCAGAAGAATTTAGTTTTATATGCGAATAAATTTGGCATGCTAAAAAGTTTAGACGGTGGAACAACTTGGTCAGAAGTTAAATTATTAACTCAGCCAAGCGAAGAGCGGATTTATTCTCTGGACATTGATCCGAGTAGCGCTAGCCATGTTTATTACAGTACCGATAAAGCGATTTACAAAACCCTGGACGGTGGCGAAAATTGGGTTGTCAAGAAAATGCCAACAGCGAGGATTGCAGGAGAAATTGCAGTTCATCCTGAAAAAGGAAATAATATTTTCGTTGGTGTGAAAACAATTACACAGTAGGTTTTTAAAAAGAATATAAAGGAATACATGATCTACTGATTTTCTACATGATCTACTGATGGATATCTCATGTAGATCAGTAGTAAATCACGTTGATCACGTATTATATTAATATGAGCAATGAATTCATTGAAAAACACGAGGAGGAATTTAATAAAACACTTGAGCATTTTAAAAAAGAACTAGCTACTATTCGAGCCGGTCGAGCCAATCCGGCCATGATTGAAAATGTCCTGGTTGATGCGTATGGAATCAAAACCCCGATTGTTCAGCTGGGTAGTATTGCTGTACCTGAGGCCCGATCCATGACAGTTGATCCGTGGGACAAAAATTTGCTCAAAGAAATTGAAAAGGCTCTTACTTATGCAGATTTAGGATTATCGATCTCGGTCGAAAGTACTTTGGTTCGTCTAAGTGTGCCTCAAATGACTGAAGAAAATCGGAAGGATTTGGTGAAAACTATGAATGAAAAGCTGGAAGCAGCTAAAATTTCAGTTCGATCAATTCGAGAGAAGACTAAGGAAGAAATTGTAAGTGCAGAAAAAAGCAGTGACATTACTGAGGATGACAAGTATAAATATGTGAAAGATTTGGATGAAAAGGTTGGCGAATTGAACAAAGACTTGCAATCGATTGCAGAGAGTAAGGAAAAGGAAATAATGTCAGTATAAATCATTTTAAATTAAAATAAAAGTATGAATGAAAAACTTACTTTGGAAAAGATTAATAAAGGAAAGAGAGAGGGAATTAAAACTGTACCATTAACTGAAGATGATTTAGCCAAAGGTGCAGAGACAAAAGCACAGATAGACAAAGAAACATCGGTGGCACTTGAAGCTGCTGTTACTGAATTGCAGGCAATGGACGAGGAAAAAATTGTGATATCTCCTGAACAATTAGCTGAAAGAAATGAAGAAATTGTAATGAGACAATTGGTTAGGGAAAGACCGGATCCAATGCAGATGAGAAAATCTGAAACTGTAAAAAAAGCTGGAAAGGAGAGTTTGGTTTTTGATTTGGAAAAGACTCATTTTGAGTATCAGAATGCAGGTGCTGATCAACATGAAATACGTAGTAAGGATTATGTAATTGATATTATTCGGGATGAAGCTGGTCGAGTTGTTGGGGCTGATCACAAACGGAGCGAACAGAGTATGACTTCTGGGTTATGGAAATTAGTTGGAAAAACAAAATATGATAAACCATTTAGGAAATCTGTAATTGCTTATGATGAATCTGGTAAGGTTGTGAGTTCAGAGGCTTTGGAAGTTGTAGATGGTCAAGAAGTAGTGATTTCTAGGTCAGAGTTTGGTGATGATGGGGAAGAAAAGATGGTTAAGTTTGATGGTCAGGGAAGTCCGGCTGTAGAAAAATTATATCGTCCTGATGGGACCGTTGATAAAATTACGAAGTTTACGTACAGAGAGGATGGAACTTTGCTAAGAACACTTGAAGAGGAGTATGATGATTCAGCCAGAGAAGATGGTAGTATTGTGGATAGTCTTGCAAAGCATCAACTAAAAAGTGGTAGTATTTGGTATTATAGTGGCGATGGCAAAAGCAGGGTAAAGGGATTTTCAGAGAGAAGTATTGGTGATTTGGAGAAACTTGATGCAGATTATATGTAAAATGGTTTTCAGGTTAGCAAGGTAGATAAAAATAAATTATGACAGTTTAATAATACGTGGATACTGCGGATTTAACGTGGATTTGTCGGATATAAAGGGAAACGAGTTAGTAAATTCCGCATTATCCGCATTTGATCCGTTAAATCCGCGGAAAATTATATGAGTGAAAAAAATTTAGAGAAAATTATCAGCCTTTGCAAAAGGCGGGGATTTGTTTATCCATCCAGTGAAATATACGGCGGGTTTGCTGCAGTTTATGATTACGGCCCATACGGCGTGGAATTGAAAAACAATATTCAGGGTGTCTGGTGGAAAAATATGGTTCAGGATCGGGAAAATATTGTTGGCCTAGATTCAGCAATTTTCATGTCGCCAAAAGTCTGGGAAGCCAGTGGCCATGTCAGTGGATTTTCCGATCCACTCTCTGAATGCAAAAAGTGTCACACCCGTTCTCGAGTGGATCATCTACTCGAAGAGATTGATGTTTTTGCAGACGAAAACATGACTGAAGATGAGATTAATAAAATTTTCAAGAAAAATAAAGACAAGATCAAGTGCCCGAGTTGTGGATCAAAAGATTTTACGGACGCGAAGAGCTTCAACCTTTTGGTTAAGTCGAACTTAGGGAACTTTACAGGTAAATGGGACGAAGAGCCAACTTACTTGCGTGGTGAGACTTGTCAGGGAATCTATGTTAATTTCAAAAATGTAATGGACTCTTCACGCGTTAAAGTTCCTTTTGGAATTGCTCAGGTTGGAAAAGCTTTTCGAAATGAAATCACCGCTCGTCAATTTATTTTTCGAACTCGTGAGTTTGAACAGATGGAAATGCAGTATTTTGTGGAAGAAAAAGATGCGACAAAAGAATATAAGCGTTGGAAAAAAGAACGTTGGGAGTTTTATGTTAACGACCTCGGGATTACTGAGAAAAAACTTCGTTGGCATGAACATGAAAACCTAGTGTTTTATGCCAAGGAAGCTTGGGATATTGAGTATGAATTCCCGTTTGGATTCAAAGAAGTGGAAGGTATTCACAACCGTTCGGATTATGATTTGACCCAGCATACAAAACATTCCGGTTGCGAACTTAATTATAACGATCCAAAAACAAATAAAAAATTTACTCCGTGGGTTGTGGAAACTTCAGCAGGATTGACCCGAACCTTATTTGTCGTTTTGTGTGATGCTTACACCGAAGAGAAGGTTGGCGATGATGAGCGGGTTGTTCTGAAGTTAAAGAAAGAATTAGCACCGGTAAAAATTGCCGTTTTCCCACTTTTGAAAAATAAACCTGAGCTTGTCAAAATTGCCAAGAAAATATTTGATAATTTGAAAACCAAGTGGGTTTGTGAATTTGATGACAATGGAAATGTAGGTAAGCGTTATCGTCGGCAGGATGAGATCGGAACTCCGTATTGCGTAACCGTTGACTTTGAAACTATTGAAAAAGATGATTCAGTTACAGTTCGCGATCGCGATACGATGAAACAGGAGCGGGTTAAGATCAAGGATTTGGAAAAATGGTTTGAGAAGAAGTTCGTGTAGAAACAGGGATGCAGATATTTGTGTAAGGGTTCAAAATCTTGAACCCTTACACAAATATCTGCGCTGCATTACGGAATTTATTATGATTTATAATCCCGATATCCATAATCGTCAATCAATCCGATTGCCAGGATTTGATTATGCACAGTCGGGGTTTTATTTTGTAACAATTTGCGCCAAGGAACGTGGGCACCATGATTTTGGGAAAATTGTTGATGGGGAAATGAGGTTGTCGGAGATTGGGAACGTTACCAATAAATGTTGGTTAGAAATCCCAAAACATTATCCAAATGCACAATTGTGGGAATATGTGGTGATGCCAAATCATGTGCATGGGATTATTCGTATTTGTTCTGATAATAAACAGGATCCGAATGTAAGGGTTCAAGATTTTGAACCCTTACATTCGGGAGTTTTTAAGAACAAATATCAGCATATAATCCCCAAATCATTGGGTTCAATTGTGCGTGGTTATAAAATTGGCGTCCGTAAATGGTGTGTGAATCATGATAAATTTGGATATTATCGTTGGAAAAGAAATTTTTACGATCGCATTATCCGCAACGAACATGAATTGCAATCAATCCGCAAATACATTAAAAACAATATAAAAAAATGGGGAGAAGATATTGAGAACGAAAAATTCATGAAAATTATCACAGAACAGGAACGAAAAAAACATTATGAAAGTTTGAAATCTTGATAAAATATGCTTAAATTTGATTCTAAACAAAAACAAGTAATTGAAAATAATGCTTTAGCCCTGGCAAGTGTTAATGTTAATGGTTCTCCGCACGTAGTTGCGGCAGCTTTTGTTAAAGTTGTAGCAGAGGATAAGATTTTAGTTACCAATAATTACATGAATACAACAATTGAAAATATTCAGAAAAACAAGCAGGTTGCTTTGGCTGTTTGGAATAAGGATTGGGAAGAAAATTGTTGTGGTTTTGAGTTTATTGGTATTGCTGAATACTTTACATCAGGTGAGTGGTATGATAAAGTTAAACAATTACCTGAAAATATAGATGAACCTTGTAAGGGAGCTCTTTTGATAACTATAAAGAAAGTAAAACGTTTGGCATAATTGCCAGGAGGTAAAAATGGACCTATTAGCGCATTGTGGACAGGCTCATTTCAGTTTTGAGACGTGGGGATTGATAACCTTAAGTGTTCTTTTCCTGTTTCTTGGTGTTTTGATTGTAATAAATAGACGTCGTGTCAACCTCGATATGAACCAGGTTTCCGGCCATGTCTGTAATTGCAATATGGGAGAAGAAAGGGACAATAACGGGGAGGAAAAATGATTGAGGTGGTAGTCGTTGGTACGGGTGTGTATTTTGTTTCTGCGGGTTTGCGTCATGGACTTTCCTGGTTGGCCGAGTGCCTTCTTGAAAAGTTGGTTTGAGTCATGAAAGTCATCTTGAATGTTGGAAAAGGGAAAACAGTGATTGATGTAAGAAAGCCGATCAGCGAATTGACTGATGACGATTTGCGGCTTTTGAAAAGGTTGACGGCAATAGTTCGGTGAAAATGCAGAATTTAAGGAACAACAACGTTGTTCCTTTTTTGTTTTTCCAGTATAATGGACATGAAAGGGCTGTCGCCGAATACAGCCCCTTGACAGATTATTGAATGCTTGATAATATAATAAATCATAAATTAAGGGAGGTAAATATGATTCTCAAAACAGAGAAAAACGCAATTGATTTGCAGGAAGATTCAGTTCTGGTTGATGGTCAGAGTGTTGTCCGTGGAAAGTTCACTCATTTTTTTACAGATCAGACGGCAGACAGCACTTTCCATCTTGATTCAAAAGGAACTGAGCCAAAAGTCGGCCAGATTTTGGTCGTATTTCAGGAAGGGGAAGATCATCCTGTTTACCAGAGTTTACCGATTACTGAAATTCAGTAGTACAAAATAGCCCTGTGCACAAGCCGGGCTTTTTTTTTATTACCGCCTTTGGCGGTATCAAATTAAATTTTGAGCCTGTATTTTTCGGTTATATCTGGAAATTAGCTACTCTTGCGGGCGTCAGGTTTAATTTTGCACCGGCTTTTATAATTTCCTCGTTAATGAGTTTTTTGATTAACGAAAACCCGCCATGTTCATTAATAGTCATCATGTTGAAATTTCCTTCTGGATCAGAAAATTGTTTTTGAATTTGAGTGAAGACTTGTTGCTCTTCAAAATATTTTTTAATCTCTACGACATCATTAACAATGCCACCGGTAATCTCCTGCGCCTGCTCAGACAAAACTGTGCCAGGCAATGAAACAACACCCTGCATTACATTTTCAAAAGATTCCTGTAAAACTGAAATTCCTTTTTCGGCAGCTGCGGCCGCGTCCTGAGTCAAAAACTGTTCACTGGTTAGACGAAAAGCAACATTTTAAAATCCAGCATTGGCCATCATGTCAGCGTCAAAAACAACCCGGTCAACATCATCTTTTGGTTCTGGAAATCTCTCGCCTTTGTTTAGCATTACTAAGAAGGGATGATTCATGTGGCGCTCAATTGCTTCCATTACTTTTTGTTTTATTTCCGGTGTTATTGTTACTCCTTCAAACTCTTGTCCTTCAAGTCCGTCAAGCATTTGGCCAGCATATTCAGTTCCTTGTTCATGATGATCCAGCAGTCCAGAAGCCAATTTACCGGAATCATGTTCAATTGTCGCAATAATAGCCGCCACCCGCTGTTCATCAGGCAAATTCATGGCTTCTACCAATTCGCCAGCGTACCCAAGGACAATTTTGTTGTGCATTTCTAAATTTGAACGCATTGCGCCCATTTCCGGTTTTGCTTCAATGTCTTTGTCATATTGAGCCTCACGGTGATCAAGAACTGCTCCATAGTTTTCATTAATCTTTTCTAATGAGTTTGGCTGTTCTGCTTTTTTCGTTTCAGGCGGTGACTTTTTTTCTGCTGTTTCCGGAATATTTTCCTGTGCAATTGGTTGTACTTCCTCGAGATTGGCCATATGGTGATAATTATTTTGCTAATCGTTGTTCTTTTATGGTATAATAAATTTAAGAAAAATACAAACAAAAATATGAAACTATTCGATGTAGTCACTGTTGGTAGCGCATTAAAAGATATAATGTTTTACAGTGATGAGATTTCAATTATAAAAAATGAAAAAGATATCACCCGTCAGAAATTAATGGCGGTTGAATACGGTGCAAAACTGCCAATTAGTGAAGTGTTTGTTAATTATGGTGGCGGGGCTTTGAATACTGCGGTCGGATTGAAAAACTTCGGACTGGATGTTTCGCCAATGGTAAATGTTGGCCGTGACCAGGTGGGCAAAGAGATTTTTACTTACTTGAAAAATCAAAAGATCAATACATCATTGATCAGAGTCGACAAAACAGAGAGAACCGGTTTCTCAATTGTCATGACCGCGCTGAAAGACAAAGAGCACACAATTTTTACTTACAAAGGCGCCAGTAATAATCTGGAAGTTCATAATCTGAGAAATTTCCGAACAAAGTGGTTTTATGTTTCTTCTCTGACCAGCAAGAGCTGGGCTTTGGAATTTGACAAAATTGCCAGACAAAAAAGACGCAATGTTAAAATCGCTTGGAATCCGGGCTCACTTCAACTTCAAGAATTCAAAAAAGTATTACATTTTTTACCATCAATTGAAGTCTTGATTTTGAATAAAGACGAAGCAATTGAGCTTGTGAAAAAAGCTCGCCCAAGAACTACCAAAAAAGATCTAAATGATTCAAAATATTTACTTACTGAGTTAAAAAATTTTGGCTCGCAAAAAGTTGTTATTACTCAGGGTTCAAATGGCGTTGTGGCAATTGATGACAATGAAAAATATTATTATCACCGCGCGGTTGGCGAAAAAAGAAGAATTGTTGACACGGTTGGCGCAGGGGATTCATTTTCTTCAGGATTAGTTGCCGGCTTGGTTAAAAAAAATGATTTTGATAAAGCGTTAAAGCTGGCAATTAGAAACAGCGCCCATGTTTTGTATCGAATTGGCGCTCAGAACGGACTGTTGAAGATTAAGTTGTAAGAAAACAAAAAAACAAGAAAAAAAGAAATCATAAAGATAAGAATCCCCGAATTTGTTTTATTGGTTTGTTGATTTATTGATTTTTTACGTCTAGTTCCGAACAAAAAACAGCTCCTTGGTTGCAAGGGCTGTTATTTTTTTTTGCGGGGCATTAGTAGCCACTGTTCATTTTCGGTAGTCTGTAACTCAACTTTTTCAGCCAAGGAAAGAATTTCCTGTCGACTGGTTTCATCAACCAAGTGCAAATTACTTTGCGCCCAAGAGATAATTATTTCTCTGGTTTCACGATTCTTTCTCCGTATTTTTTTCCGTGAGCAGGCGAGTAATGTTCTTTGGTTGTGTAACCTGTCTCCAAGCTTGACCAGTTTTGTCGCGGCACGATTACTGGCCAGGAGCTTTTTAAACTTTTTATTTTTGTCACTTGTTCTTACCTTTGTAACTTCCCACGCAACGGAAGTGATATCAGGTGAAAGCTGATCAAACATAAACTTGAGGTGTTTTCTTTTAGCGACAAAAGTGTCTTCAATGATATCGTGAAGAAGAGCTGCGCAGAGCATGATAGTTAAACGTAGCTGATCAGTAATGTTGGTTTCTGTGAGTAAAATCCAAGCAACTGCTTTCACATGATCAAAATAGCGTTCACCATCTTCTCTTCTTTGTTGGCGATGCGCTTCTTTGGCTATATTATAAGCCACTTCAATTGCGGTAATACATCTTTCATCGGAAATTTGCCTTCTTACTTCTGCAAAAAACTCTTTTCTTGGCGGTACCTTGTTTTTAAGCATTTTTATCTCCAAATTTAGTTAAATGAACAATGTTTCATTCTAATATATCAAGTTGCCTTTGTTTTGTCAATATTATAGTTATCAACCAGTTTTAACAGTTGGGTTTTCATTTTTCTGTAAAATATGATAAAATGTAAATGAAAGAAGAAACTGGAAACTGGAAATTGGAAATTAGGGTAGGAATAATGGATGTAAAATCCAGTCTTAACCCTAGTTTCAAGTTTCTAATTTCTAATTTATAAGTATATGAATGTAAAAATTGAAGTATCAGCTCGACATGCGCATTTTACTCAACATGATTTGGAGGTCTTGTTTGGGGAGGGTTATGATCTGAAAAAACAAAAAGATTTATCGTCAGGTGAATATACCAGCTCGGATGTTGTTAAATTGGTCGGATCAAAGACAACCCTGGAAAATGTCAGAGTTGTCGGGCCGTGCAAGATTCACACCCAAATCGAAGTTTCAAAAAGTGATGCCTATCGACTTGGCTTGAATGCACCGCTTAGATTGTCCGGAAAAGTTATTCGCTCCGGCCCGGTCAAGGTTGTCGGACCAAAAGGCGAGTTAGAACTTGAAGAAGGGCTTATTGTTCCAATGCGTCACCTAAAAGTTGATCCGGATCGAGCTTCAGAATTGAATCTAAATAATGCTCAGAAGATTAAAGTTAAAATTGAAGGACCAAGAGCTTTAAT
Source organism: Candidatus Kuenenbacteria bacterium (assembly GCA_013202715.1). Taxonomy (GTDB): domain Bacteria; phylum Patescibacteriota; class Patescibacteriia; order UBA11705; family JABHMO01; genus JABMRF01. The sequence continues at coordinate 39,897 of JABMRF010000040.1, read as the reverse complement.
TTTTGATGAAGTTGAAGTAAGGGTAAAAGAGGATTATGATTTTGCTATTGTTATTGATACCGATGAGGCGAACGCTTCCGGAATTTCAAGTGGAGGTGAAGGCGAAGTCATTGTTTAAAATACTAATCTCTAATAACTAATCTCTACTCACCAGTATGTTAGATTCTTTTTTTAGTCCCAAGTCAATTGCAGTTATTGGTGCGTCGCCCGAAAAAGAAAAATTGGGATACACGATTTTGAAAAACATTATTGATTTCAAATTTAAAGGGAAAATTTATCCAGTTAATCTAAAAAGTAAAAAGATTCAGGGCTTGAAAGCCTATCCATCTGTGAAAAACATCCCAGGCAAAGTTGATTTGGCTGTTTTTGTTATTCCCGCGCCTTTTGTAAAACCGGTTTTGGTTGAGTGCGGGGAAAAGGGGATCCAAAATGCAATTATTATTACCGCAGGATTCAAAGAAGTTGGTAAACAAGGAAAACAGATGGAAGATGAATTAATTGCAGTTGCTGAAAAATACAAGATTAATGTCTTGGGTCCGAACTGCCTTGGGCTTTTGGATTCAACGATCAGTTTGAATGCTTCATTTGCAGAAGGGATGATTATGCCGGGCACTGTGGCTTTCATGTCCCAGTCAGGCGCAATTTGTACCGCAATGCTCGATTGGGCAAACCTAAAGAATTTTGGCTTTTCTCGGTTTATCAGTCTTGGAAACAAAAGTGGTATTAATGAAAATGATCTGATTCAGTTTTTTATTAACGATAAAAAGACAAAAGTAGTTCTCGCTTATTTGGAAGGATTTGCCGACGGTCAAAAGTTTTTGAAGTTGGCCAAAAAGTTATCAGCCAAAAAACCGCTGATCATAATTAAATCTGGTCAAACTGAAGCTGGCCAGGCGGCAATTGCCTCTCACACCGGATCTCTTGCCGGCGCAAATGAAGCGGTTGAAGCAGCTTTTACGCAGACAAACACTCTGCGAGCCGAGGGGTTGGCTGAGCTGTTTAATCTAATAAAACTTTTTTCAAGTGATTATGAAATGAAAAATAATCAGGTTGCGGTTGTGGCCAATGCCGGCGGACCTGGAGTTCTTACAACGGACGCGATTGCCCAGTCAGCGTTAGAGCTGGCAAAATTCCAAAGCGGTACTTCTTTAATTTTGAAAAAAAATCTTCCAGCTACTGCCAATATTCACAATCCGGTGGACGTGATTGGCGATGCGCGCGCTGACAGATATGAAGTAGCCATGAATGCAGTATTGAAAGACAAAAATGTCGGCGCTCTCATCACAATTTTAACTCCGCAAACTGTAACTGAAATTGATAAGACTGCACAGATGGTCGTTAATTATGCCAAGAAAATGAAAAAACCTGTAGTGGCCAGTTTTATTGGCGGGAAAAAAGTTAAATCCGGGATTGAAATTTTAGAACAAAATAACATTCCGCACTACTTGTATCCGGAAATCGCGGTCAAGTCATTAGAAAAATTTTATTTATATCACAAAAACAAGACAGCAAAAGATAGTTTTCCAAAAATTAAAGTCAGCGGAGCAAAAAAAGAGCAGATCAAAAAATTGTTAAGCAAGAATTCCGCTGGCGAATCGGTTGATTTTCTGGACTGTGAAAATATCTTGAAAGCTTACAATATTCCTGTTGTCAGTTCAGGCCTGGCAAAGTCATCAGCTCAGGCGGGTCAGCTTGCAGGCAAGCTCGGCTATCCGATTGCCATGAAAGTGATTTCAAAAGATATCATTCACAAGTCAGATGCGGGCGGAGTAAAGATCAAACTTCAGGACAAAAAGCAGGTGATGGTAGCTTTCAATGAAATACTTAAGAACTGTAAAAAATATAAGAAAAACGCCAAGATTGACGGAGTCTTGCTTCAACCAATGGCCAAGGGCGGAAAAGAAATAATTCTCGGTCTGAAAAGAGATCCGCAGTTCGGTCCGCTTTTCATGTTCGGTTTGGGAGGCGTTTACGTCGAAGTTTTGAAGGATGTGGCATTCCGTTTAGCTCCCCTCAGTAAGCAGCAGGCTGAGATGATGGTAAAAGAAATAAAATCATATAAGCTGTTGACCGGAGTTCGCGGAGAAAAAGCTTCGAATACAGATTCAATTGTAAATACAATTTTAAAACTTTCCCAGTTAGCTGTAGATTTCCCAGAAATTCAGGAAATGGATATTAATCCCGCGTTTGTAGATGAAAAGGGATTAAGTGTAGTGGATGTGCGAATCCTAGTTTGAGCCCAATCCTTCCATTCCCCCCACTTGAGTGGGGGCGCAATCACCCTTAATTTCAACGCGCCTGCGCGTATCCTTACACCCCCACTGGGGGGAACTTACTTCATGTTCAAAAAACTTCTTGCTACCAAATTCAATTCAATAACTTCAGCCGCAGTGGTCATCGCCGCGGCGGGTTTGCTTTCTCGAGTTTTGGGAATCGTACGTGACCGAATTTTGGCCGGTCAGTTTGGAGCTGGAAACGAGCTTGATATTTATTATGCTGCCTTTCGTGTTCCTGATTTAGTTTATAATCTGATTGTCCTCGGCGCTTTATCCGCAGGCTTTATTCCTGTCTTCATTGGATTAATAAAAAATGAAGAAAGCCCACTTTACAAAGCAAATGAGCAGGCTTGGAATTTGGTTAACAATATCTTGAATATTATTGCCCTGTTTTTGTTTGGTGCCTGTTTGATATTGGCAGTTTTGAGTCCTTGGCTTGTACCGTTAATTACGCCCGGATTTAGTGGTGATAAACTTCAGCTGACAATAAATTTGACTCGATTAATGTTTTTTAGTCCGATACTTCTTGGTCTTAGTGGAGTTTTTGGCGGAGTCTTGCAATCGTACAAAAGATTTTTTGTTTTTGCTTTGGCTCCGGTAATGTATAATCTGGGAATAATTTTTGGCGCTTTGTTTCTAACTGAAAGATATAATATTTACGGACTGGCATTTGGTGTCATACTTGGCGCTGGTCTGCATTTGCTGATTCAGATTCCAACAGTTTTTCGGCTGGGCTTTGGTTATCGCCTACTTTTGAATTTTAAGGATTCGAACTTTGTCAAAATTGTAAAAATGATGGGGCCGAGAATTCTTGGTTTAGCCAGTACTCAGTTAAACTTAATTGTAATTACGATCTTTGCTTCGACTTTGGCCGCTGGAAGTTTGACGGTATTTAATTTGGCTAATAATTTACAAAGTTTTGCAATTGGACTCTTTGGTGTTTCTTTTGCGCTGGCCGCTTTTCCTGTGCTATCCAAGGCTTTTGCAAATAAAGACGAGGTGCAGTTCAGGAAAACCTTTCATCGCACATTCAAGCAAATTTTATTTTTTGTTATTCCGTTTTCAATTTTACTAATTATTCTGCGAGCGCAGATTGTACGTGTAATTCTCGGTGCGGGACAGTTTGACTGGAATGCTACGGAGTTAACTGCGAATTCACTTGGCTTGTTTGCAATGAGTTTATTCGCCCAAGCGTTATTGCCACTATTGGCGCGCACTTTTTATGCTCGGCACAATACAAAGTTGCCTTTTTACGCGGCGTTTGTGAGTCTGGTTGTTAATATATTTTTAACTTGGTTTCTTGTGCAAAAAATTGGTGTACTCGGACTCGCTCTCGGATTTTCAATTAGCTCAATTATAAACTTTATACTACTTGTTGTTTGGTTAAAAATAAAAGTAAAAGATATCGGACACAATGGAATTCTAATCGCTCTGGCAAAAATTTCTTTTGCGTCTTTGTTAATGGGAGTCGCGGCGCAATATATCAAGACTTGGATTGGGTTATCAGTTGACATGCAGAGGTTCTGGGGGGTTTTGACGCAAGGATTTGTCGCAGGAATTGTCGGAATCGCTGTTTTCGTCTTGGTTGGCTATTTATTGAAGACTGAAGAGTTACTTAGCTTTATGGCCAGCTTGAAGCGAAAGATGTTCAAGAAAGTCAAAATTGAAAAAGAGGGGATTCGTGATTCATTATAGTTATCATGATTTTTTAATTGAAAAACCCCGGCCGAAGAGGGCTGGGGTTTTTGTTGAGACTAGCTTGAGGCCTTTTTTGTTTTTCTTGGCAATGCAATATCCACGACAGTGGATGCGACAAGGGCAAGAATCGGAATAGCAACGATTGTCCCTTGTTCAAAAGGTGAGAGCTTGGCCAGAATATCCATGAAGTTTGCTCCGTTATTTGCAACCATCATGAAAAAGAACAGTACACCGATTCCCGCAAGAGTTGACAGGGAAGCGTTCTTAAAGCCCTTGGTTCTATTGACCACATCATGGATCATGGAAACGAGAATTGCGACGAGAGGGATTGCACAAATTCCGAATTCGAGAACGTTGGGCAGGTCAATCAGTTGTTCCAGAAAAACCTGGGCTTTTGCTGAAACGATGAGAACAAAGAACAAAAATCCAATTCCACCAAGACAGTACTTCAGCATGCTTTCCTCCTTGTCCTTCGAAGCTCTGAGTAAGTACAGAGCGAAGAAGGGCTTTGTTTTTGTTATTCAATAGAGAGAAAAAGGATTGTTAAATTAGCGGATAACTGTTCAATATAGCATGGTGTAATAAGCCTGTCAATGCTTAGTGTGCATTTAGTTAATATCTTCTATATTGTTGATATATTCAATTTTATATGATAAGTTGAAATATGGTATTCATTGAACAATGTACGTGTTCAGTTTCGTTTGTTTATTCTCATTTGAACAAATTTTGTGTTCATCTGCCAAGGAGGAAGTGATGACAGAACAAAAAATTAGGACAGCGTCGGCTAGAGAAACAGATCAAAGACTGTTTCTCAAGCAAAGCGATTTTTTTCAAAACCTTAAGGGTGTTATCCTCTCAAATCGGTATGTTGTAATTATTAACGCAGCTGGTGTGCCACTTGCAAAGTGCATGCCAATGCGTTGGTATAGCGAGCAGTATGGGAGCATGGAAGAGTGCTTTGCGGCACAAGCTGCTTTGTCCGATGTGTTGTTGTGTGAGTTTGACAGCACAATGTTTAACTACTTGCGGGCCACAGCCACTGATTTCGTTCTGACACTGGTTGATTCTACTGAACCGAGATCGGTTCATTCAAAAACGTATGTTTATGCAGAAATATGTTTTGTTGGTCCAGAGGAAAAATCTCAGTTGGGCCTCGAATATCACGAAAATCTTGCCTTACGTACGAAGAGAGATTTAGCTTTAGTACAAAGTTATCAAGGTTCTCAAGTAGAACCCATGATGACTGCTGAGCGTATGCTGGAATTAGCAGCAAAAGAGGCTGGTGGTTGTGTTTCAGTAGGTGGTTTACTTCATAGTGTGGGGGCACTTCAGAATGAGATTCCGCATGAAGGCCCACCTCCTCATTTGGACGGAGTAGAGGCTCCGCCAGAGGTAGCTGAACAGGCCCTGGAGCATGTTGATCGAGTTCGCCAGGGCCTTGATGAAATGGAAGCAGGAGCTGAGGAAAGGGGCACCCCCTGCGCAATCGCAGAATGCTTACCAGATGAGCTGAAAGAGCCCGTTGAAGATGGGAGTGAAGAATAGTGAAAAACAATAGACGCTCAGCGAGCGTCTTTTTTTGTCCTTGATTTTTTATTGAAAATGGTCTATTATACCATTACTATGATGAACAAAATCAGAAATTTTTGCATTATCGCACATATAGATCACGGGAAAAGTACCCTGGCTGATCGGTTTTTGGAATTTACTGGAACTGTTGAAAAAAGAGACATGAAAGAACAGCTTCTCGATACCATGGATTTGGAACGCGAGCGGGGGATTACGATCAAACTTCAGCCTGCGCAGATGGAATACAATGATCATGTTTTGAATCTAATTGATACGCCCGGTCATGTTGACTTTAATTATGAAGTTTCGAGGTCTTTGGCCGCAGTTGAAGGCGCAATCCTGCTCGTTGACGCAGCACAGGGAGTGCAGGCCCAGACTTTGGCAAACTTATACCTGGCAATTGAACAGGATTTGGAAATAATTCCTGTGATAAATAAAATTGATCTTCCGGCTGCGAACGTTGAAAAAGTGTCCCAGGAAATTATCAATTTGATTGGTTGCAAAAAGGAAGATATCCTGACTTGTAGTGCGAAAACAGGCATGGGCATTGAACCTATCCTTGATAAAGTTATCGAATGTGTTCCTGCTCCAACGGGAGTGGAAGACAGCGCGCTTCGGGCATTGACCTTTGATTCATTTTTTGATGAATACAAGGGAGTGGTTGCGTATGTCCGCGTTGTTGACGGAGTTGTGAAAAAGGGAGATAAGATTTTTATGGCCGGATCCGGCGCTCTTGGTGAAGTATTGGATTGCGGAGTATTGAAGCCAAATCTAGTTTCGCGCGATACAGTCGGCACCGGAGAAATTGGCTATATCGTGACAGGACTAAAAGAAATTGAAAAATGTCGAGTCGGTGATACTATTTCACGCATTGAAGACAGAGGTAATTTTGAGGTTCTGGCAGATTACAAGGAAGTAAAGCCAATGGTGTATGCCGGTATTTTTTGTCAGGAAGGAAATGAATATACCGAGCTACGTGAAGGCATTAGTAAATTAAAGTTGAATGACGCAGCTCTAGCATTTGAACCAGAAAGCTCTCCAGTTCTCGGGCTTGGTTTTCGTTGCGGATTTCTGGGAATGCTTCATCTGGAAATTTTTCAGGAAAGGCTCAGACGTGAGTTTGGCTTAGATCTAGTTGTAACTGTACCGAGCGTTGCTTACAAAGTTGTTTTGAGAAGTCCGAAAAGTTTTCCACCAAATATAAAAGTTGAACAAATTGTTTCAGATACAGAATATTTAATCAAAAACCCGAATGAATTTCCAGATCCGACCGTTATTGCTCATATGGAAGAGCCATTGATGACTGTTGATATTGTTTGCCCAAAGGATTTTATGGGCAATGTGATGACTCTAGTTCAGGATTCTCGTGGTGAATATTTAACAACTGAATTTATTGACGAAACTCGCGTGATCCTTCACTATCGAATTCCATTGGCAATGCTCATCGTGGATTTTTACGATAAATTAAAAACTGTAACTTCAGGATATGGCTCAATGAACTATGACTTTGATAAATACAAAACTGCTGAACTTGTCAAAATGGATGTTTTGGTTGGCGAAGAAATAGTTGAAGCCTTTGGTACCATTGTGTACAAAGATTCATCATTTAAAATAGGTAAACAAATAGTAAAAAGTCTGAAGGAAACTATTCCTCGTCAGCAGTTTGTAATCAAACTCCAGGCCGCTCTCGGCGGTAAGATTATTGCGGGTGAGCGAATCAGCGCTCTTCGAAAGGATGTAACAGCGAAGCTCTATGGTGGTGACTACTCTCGTCGTCAGAAGCTCTTAACCAAGCAGAAGAAGGGTAAGAAGAAGATGATGGCTCTGGGCAAAGGAAAAGTAAATATTCCGCCTGAGGCGTTTTTGGCGGTTATGAAGCGTTAAAAAAAATTCTGCCCCACTTCCAGTGGGCTCACCGCCCTTTGCAGTTGAACTGACTTGAAGTCAGGTAGAAAATTAATAAAATAAAAAAACCCGGCTCAGTTGAGCGCGGGGTTTTGGTTTTAAACTGTTAATTCCATATCATAAATTGGTTCAAGGTCTTCTTTGCTTATATACACAATTTGGTCATGCAAGTTTTTTTCTTCAGGATAGTAATGGCCTTGAGAGCAGAAGATGAAATAGGCATATCTATTTGCAGTGCCAAAGTCTTGTTGCCGGCAAGCTAACCAATTGTTCATACCCATTTTTTTGAGAAATAGATCAACTCTTATTCTGCCGCTTGAGGAGTTCATCTCTTCTACAGCTACTGCGATCTGTCTGCCGATATCTTCATTCTGACCGGTCATTACAAGGCAAGTATCATTTTTTAATCCATCTGATCTTTTAATCAAATACAGCAAAGCCTTTTTGCAAAAATCACTAACATCTTCCATTTCAATAATAAAGCGTCTTAGCGTCTGAATTTTTTCTTCATGGGTCATGCTGGTCGTAGTGATTTCTCTTTTGACCAGATCAGTTTCTGAGCGCAGAATGATCGGCTTGCTTTTGCAATCACCAAGTGAACAGAATCCAGGCGTAAGAAAAACAGATATTCTGTTTTTATATCCGCCATCACCAAAGTGGCAATCAAGCACAAGTTCTTTGAGAAATCCATGTAAGTCAAAATCATGTGAGGAGCTGTTCAGTCTATGTGTCTCCCGGGTAACTGTTTTGCCAAGTTCAAGCATGTCATCTTCAAAATGCAGAACAACATCTTTTTGCAGTTTGTCTGATCTATCAATTAGCCAGGCTAAGACACGTTTTGTGCTTTGGCTAATATTTTGATCCTCGATAAAGCGTTTGAGAATTTCCAGTTTTTGTTCCAGTGTGGGACCGGTTGGCTCCCAGTACTTGGCCAGGCGAGACGGTACCGCTTCTTGTGCCTGAATAAAGTGCAGAGGTAGAGCCTTGGCAAGCCTTGGGTTCATCGTTGAGCTCAGTTCAATTGGCTTGAATATTGGCTCCAAAACCCCGCGGCGTAGTCTATAGTCATAACTGCCCCAAAATGCGCCATGCCAATTGGGATAGATTTCAAGCATGGTTTGGTCAAGCTCAAGAATGTCAAGAATTTTGATTCGATCTACAAATTGTCCCCAAAGAATCACAACATCACTCTCTAATTCTGGGCAAACAGTAAACTGTGTCGTGTCAGAGATCCAATGTGCGCCGTGGATCTTGGCTTCAACAAATGCGTTGGCCAATCCCTTCCTTTGAAAAGGAAAGGCCTGGTTAGGGTGTTGAGAAGCCTCAATGAGAATTTCCCATTTCCCTGGTCCTTTTCCTGCTACTTCAATCCTTGGTCTTTCTTCCGGCGTCATATGACACCTCCTTTTTGCCTCGAAAGGCTTGTAATGAACCTTGGCCTTTGGTTGGCACAGGCCACTCAGCACCTTTATCCAAAACATATGCTTTGGACAACCCGGAAACGTTCCGGGGATTAGATTTAATGTTATATTTATTGAACGGAATTGTCAAGCTATTGACCTTTCGACTACACCTGCTTGCGGTAGGCAGGCTCGAGGTCTTGACAAAACAATTTCAAATTGTTAAAGTTGAGTATATCCCAAAAGGGTAGTTCTTTAATTAAATGGAGGTGATGACATGGGTGGACTTCTATGGATTTGCGCGTGTGTTGTTTGTGTTGTCTTGACGTTTGTAATGCTAAAAGTTAAACCAGTAAAAAATCAGCGCTTGGAAGGCTTTTTAAGAATTTCGACTGTGCTATCTTTCGCGATTACAGCGCTGGTGGTTTTTTCACCTTTATTCATGGAATATACACGGTTTTTATCAAATAAACCAGATGAAGATCGGGTAGCGCAAATTGAAAATGGTAAAGTTGTTGATACAAGTGAATATTTTGTATTTTGTACCGGACAGGATTGCGTAAACTACCTCGTAGCGGCAGAAGTTGAATCAATGGTTCGGCCGATCACTGACAATCCCAAGGTTCGTGTGCTGAACTATACAGTTGGTTTTGAAATAATTGACCCAGAACTGGCTGTGGCATATGTTGCTCAATGCTATAAAGAAGAGCATCAGGATAAACGGCAATTGCCAGTCGCAATAACAAAAGATGAGTCAAAAGAGGTATTGCAAAAAAGGATCTCATATTACTTGTACGATTTCAATGATTCCTATTCAAAAGAACTGGCTCATTTTCATAATCCCGAGCGGCCTGAGCAAAAACAGGCTTTTCTGGAGCTTCTTCAGGAAAAGATTAATCCCGGGCTGAAAGAAGTTGGCTTGAAGATTACCGGCGTTAGCTGGGATGTAATCTAAACAATACGTAAAGCTGTGTCCTTGAACACAGCTTTTTTTGTTTGAGATAATGGTAACTATTAAAAGTAAAAAAATGATCCCATTGTCCACATTACCATTGAAAGAATCATAATTATAACGATAATTCCCCAGGTTATTCTTTGTGCTTTTCTCATATTTGTTGTAAAATATATGTATGATTAAAAATTGGAAAGTAAAGGATGCCCCACCGGACGAGTTCAAAAACAAATTTGAGGGCCAGCATCCAATTGTTACACAACTATTATACAATAGAGGCTTAGAAAGTCAATCAGAGATTGATGATTTTTTTGATCCTGGATACGAAAAGATCCATGATCCTTTTTTATTCAGAGATATGAAGAAGGCAGTTGAGCGGGTATGGCAGGCGATTGAAAAAAAAGAAAAGATTTTGATTCACGGCGACTATGATGCAGACGGAGTTACCAGTTCCGCTATCGTATTTCGTACTTTGAAGTTACTTGGAGCTGATGCTCAGGTCTTTATCCCGCACAGAGAAACGGACGGCTATGGATTGAACATGAACAACTTGAACACATTTATTGCTCAAAAAGCTAAACTGTTAATCACAGTTGACTGTGGTATCACAAATGTGGACGAAATTGCTTATTTAACCGAAAAGGGTGTTGACGTTATCGTTACAGATCACCATGAACCACCGGAAGTTTTACCTAAACCTTTTGCAACTTTAGATCCAAAAGTGGGGGGCAGCGGATACCCATTCCAGGAATTAGCTGGAGCTGGAGTGGCATATAAGCTGGTTCAAGCAATTTTGAGTGATACGGAGAAACTTAGTAAATATGAAAATGAATTCATGACGTTCGGCGGGGTGGCAGGTTTTCAAAAATGGTTGCTTGATATTGTGGCCATTGGAACTGTTGCGGATGTTTCACCAATTATCGGCGAAAATAGAGTCCTGGTAAAGTGGGGATTGAAAGTTCTCGAGAAAACGCGCTGGGTCGGTTTACAAAAGTTATTGGAATCAATTGGTTCAAAGGGGATCAATTCTTTTACAATCGGTTTTCAACTTGCACCTCGGCTCAACGCCGCAGGGAGAATGAATCATGCCAGTGTGGCTTATGAATTATTAGTTTCTGATGACGCCCTGGAGTCAGAGAGAATTGCTCAGGAATTGCAGGAAAATAATCAGGCTCGCCAGCAGGTGATTATTGGCGCCCTGGAAGAGGCGACTGCTCAGCTCGAGGAAATAGAAAAGAAAAAGATTATCTTTGTTTATAATGAAAATTGGTTACCGGGAATTGTCGGCCTTATCGCCGGAAGACTGGCGGACAAGTATTATCGGCCGGCTGTGGCGATGACGCTTTGCAATGGAAACGTAACTGGCTCCGGTCGTTCAATTGATGAATTTAATATTACTGAAGGGCTGCGCACAGTCAGCGATCATCTCGCTCGGTTCGGTGGCCATCCTGGCGCATGTGGATTTACTTTGAATGAAGTAGAAGTTCGCGAGCAATTTGAAAATGATTTTACCTTGCATGCTGAAAAAGAACTTGCTGATCTTGATTTGCAACCTGTCTTGGAAGTTGACGCTGAGGTAAAGACAAGTCAAATTGATTTCGATTTTTTGGCCCAGCTTGAAAAATTTTCTCCATTTGGTGAAAGAAATCCTAAGCCGCTCTTTATTATCAATAATTTACAAGTTGTCGCCATGGATGCGATCGGAAAAGACAAAACTCATTTGCGAATTAATTTCAAACAAGATGGTCCACAATTGTATAAAATGCTTTGGTTTGGAAAAGCGAAAGAATGGTTGGAAAAGTTAAGGGTTGGTGATACAATAGACGTGGTGTGCGAACTTGGAATCAACGAATGGAACGGAAATCGGGAGTTTGAATTCAAGGCTGTGGATATGAAGGTAAAAGGTAAAAGGTAAAATGTAAAATGTAAAAGTTAAAAGTAATAAACACAATATGAAATTAGCAATAAACTGCGACGGGGGAGCGAGAGGAAATCCGGGACCCGCTGCAATCGGCATTGTCATTAAAAATGAAAAAGAAGAAGTTTTGTTCAGTGAAGGAAAATGCATTGGCGAAACTACAAATAATCAGGCTGAATATCAGGCCGTTGTTTTTGCGATGGAAAAAGCAAAAGAACTTGGCGGAACGGAATTGGAATTCAAATTAGATAGCGAGCTGGTTGTGAAACAGCTCAAAGGCGAGTACAAGGTTAAAAATCAGGATTTAGCTCAACAGTTTTTAAAAATTCACAATCTGCAAGGTCATTTCAAAAAGATTGAATACAAGCATATTTATCGTGAAGATAATACCGAGGCGGATGCGATGGTCAATGAGGCGCTTGATGAGAAAAGGAGTGGGAATTAATCGTGAAGGCGACACGTCGACGTGTCGCCTTCACGGTTGATTAAGAATACTTGACAATCCATTTAAATTATAATAAGATCATATATTCAGTTCTTTTACAAATGGAGGCCAACATGGAAAAGGTGATTTGATTAATCATAAAATTTTTGCAACTTCTGGCTGTATTGGGTGCTTTGACTGGAATAGTGATGATGGTTGCGCCGCTGTTTGGCTATTTGGGCGAAGGCGGAACAATGTTTTTAGGTTTGGCAGTTTTCGCAGTTTCAGTTATTCTTGGCGCCCGGTTGAATTTATGGCCAATTCCTGAAGTGCCGAAGGATTTTCAATAAGAGGGGATACCATGTGGTTTCTGATTATAATGATAGAGTTTTCCTTGTTGATGCTTTTTTTCCTCAGTGGACTTATCTTTATAGTTGTTCCCTTTTTTGTCGATTATCCCTTGTTCGGAGTTTTTTCTCACGGGCAAGCGTTCGTCGTTGGGGCATTAATTATTTCCTTTTCTTTGAAAGTTATGTATAAGATGGGCATGTTTGAGCCGAATGGAGGGTGGAGATGTCGGGGGTGAGTTTTTGGAAGTTCCGGCAGGGAGGATAAAATGAAAAAAGTTTTACTTGGGTTAATAGTGGCAATATGGGGAATTTGTTTTTTATGGACAGTAAATACTTTTGTGATGATTTTGCTCAGTTGGGCGATTTGGGAAGATTCTTTTCATAATGTCTTGGGCATATCTGAATTTTCATATTTGATCAGTAATATTGTAGCGTTGGTTGTTGTCATTATTGGCGTTTTGTCTATATCTCTGGGAAAAGAGGCGTTAGTTCAAGGTAGTGGTACGAAAATCGAAGATTACGATCCGACCGATAAGTTTTAGCGAAGTTAATCGTCAGAATTGTAAACGCAAAAACGCAAAAGTCGTAAAAACGCAAAATAATTTGCAAAAGCGTAAAAACTTCAAGTTTTGCGCTTTTTTTAATTTTGCGGTTTTGCGTCTGCATGGTATAATGAACCCAGTTATGAACAAAAAAGTAACCACAATTTTTTTGTTATTGGTTTCTTGTTTTTTTGTTTTTTTGATTTCTTACGACTCCAACGTTAACGCAAGCAAGAATCACAAAATTACCGGCTGGGCCTGGTCAGAAAATATCGGCTGGTTGTCTTTGAATTGTTACAACGACGGCATTAACAACAAATGTATCCAAAGTGATTACGGTGTTGATTATAATAATGAAACCAGAAAGATGGATGGCTGGTCTTGGTCAGAATACGGTGGCTGGGTTTGTTTTGGTGAATCTTGTTCCAGTGTTGGAAACGCACCTGACGGATTTACGCCTGAAGTTAGAATTTCTGAACATGGAATACTTTTTGGCTGGACAAACTGGACTGTACTTGGAATGGACGGCTGGAGTAAATTAACCGGAAACGAAGTTAGTTCTTCCGGGAAAAAATATTCTTGTAGAAATTGCGCCAGATTAAAAGATGAAAATCGAGATCGATGCGGCTTGTGCTTTAATTCAAATCAATATGAAGGCAGTAAAGAAATTTGCGAGGACTGTTCGAGTTGCAGTAACGGGACATGTTACGCTTGTAGTAAGTGTTATAAACACGGAGTTGGGATCGATTACAAAAATAATTCTTTAGTTGGCTGGAGTTGGAATGGAAATGGAGACGACACTGGGTTTGGTTGGCTGGGCTTTCATCCTGAACAAAATATAGTTAAAGTAAATGCGCCTTACGTGCAAACTGTTGGCGGAGATATTTACGCCCAAAGGGGGATTGGTTCTCTTTATCAAAATGTGGCACCAGAAGGACAATATAACGCTACTTTCATGTTGCAAAGTAACGGCTCTATTGTTCACTTTTCTTCAGAATGTGAAGTGGCAGGCGAGTGTGAAGGCTTGGGTTGGGTTAGCGATGACATCGGCGTGTTAACATTACCGAGTCAGGAAAATGATTATCGCAGTAATATCGGAACATTAGATATCAAGGGTTTGTTGGCCGGCCAGTATGGAAAAGTTGAAAGTGTCAATCAAGGATTTAGTTCTTCCTTGTATTCAATTTTAGACGGCAAAGTATATTATTCAAATACAGATTTTAAAATAAATCACAAAAAATATCGTACCGGTTACACCAATCATGAAAATGCTTCTGGAACGATTGTTGTTCGGGGCGATCTATATTTAAATGGTTATCATCAATATTTAACAAGTTCAGTTAAAAAAGCAAAACAGTTGCCGTCGATCGGCTGGATCGTTTTGAAGAATGATGATGGCACCGGTGGAAATATTTACATCAGTCCGGATGTTGATCGACTGGATGGGAATTTTTACGCTGAAAATACAATTTACACCGGCACAAAAACAATTGTTAATAATAAATTTGATAAAACGTTGCAGGTTAATGGACTAATGATTGCCAGAAAATTTAGATTTGAACGACAAGTTTCAGATTTGGAAACTTTGGCTCCTTCTGAACAAGTTATTTACGATGGTCGAGTCATCGTAAATCCGCCACCTGGATTCGCTGATTTAGCAAAAGCTTTACCAAGTTGGGAATAAGTGGATAAATGTTTTTATATTTACGTAAAAAGTGATATAATATCATTGAATAAAATACAAAATACAAAGCACAAAGCACAAAGGAAATTCGAAAATAAAAATTTAAGATTCCAAGGTATATTTTATATTTAAATTTGGAGCTTTAGATTTCCTTTGAATTTTGGATTTTGGGCTTTGAATTTTTCTAAAAATATGGGCTTATTTTCAAAAAAAGGAACAGCAGATACAAATTATCTTGGCGTAGACATCGGTGGGAGTAGTATTAAGTTGGTTGAATTAACTAACAACAATGGACGTGCGCAGTTGGTAACATATGGTTATTTGGAGCGTTCTTTGTCTGGAGAGGGATCCAAATTGATTGATCAGCCGGAGAAAACTGCGGAAATGATTAAGAAAGTTTTGGAACGATCAAAAGTTATCACAAAGAGAGCCATTACCGCACTCCCGGCGCCGGCAGTTTTTAGTTCAATTATTTCTTTGTCTGAAATCAGCAAAAAGGATTTGGCTTCACCAAAGAAAGTGACAGCTGCAGTTGAATGGGAAGCAAAAAAAGTCTTACCGCTTCCACTGGAAGAAATGATTTTGGACTGGAAAGTTATTGGCAATGAAGATATTTTAAAAGAGGACAAAGGAGCAAAAGGAGATGGTGCCAAAATCAAAAACCTACAGGTTTTGTTGACCGGAGCGGCAAAGGAAGTTGTGCAAAAATATATTCAAATTTTCAAGAAAGCAGGTTTGGATTTAATCAGTTTAGAAACAGAATCATTTGCCTTGGCTCGATCGATGGTTGGAAAAGATAAATCAGTTGTGGTTTTGGTTGACATTGGCGCTGTGGGAACAGATATTTCTGTGGTTGAAAATGCAATTCCTCTGTTGAACCGAAGTCTCGGAGTCGGCGGACTTTCCATTACCAATGAAATTTCTAAGACTCTGAATATTTCTATTGAACAGGCTGAACAGTTCAAAAGGGATTTGGCCAGCAATCCGGAAGCATTAGGAGAGGGAAAAACTTTACCGGAAATTATAGAGCGACCAATCCAATCAATTATTGATGAAATTGAATACACAAAGAATTTTTATCTAGAACAACCTGATAATAAAGGTAAAAAAATAGAAAGAATTGTCTTGTCCGGTGGGACAGCAAGTTTGTTTAATTTATCGGAATATTTTACAGATAAATTAGGAATACGATCATTTATCGGTAATCCATGGGCCAGAATTATTTATCCACAGGATTTGGAACCAATCTTGGAGTCTATAGGCCCTCGTCTTGCTACTTCCATTGGGTTAGCAATGCGAGACATAGAATAGTGGCGCGGATAAAGCGGATCTAACGCCACTCGGCCGTGAGCTCGTGGCCGAACGGCGGATAAAACGGAATTAAAAGTGACGTGTATATGGGAATAATAACGAAAGATGGATAGCCATTGATTTATGAAGATGAATCATCATATATACTCCGCGGTTTATGGATGGAAATTTACAATACACTTGGGCCAGGTCATAAAGAAAAAGTTTATGGGAATGCGTTTGAAGAATTATTGAAAAGGGAAAGTATATTATACGAACGAGAAAAAACACTTCATTTAATGATGGAGGGAAAAGTTGTAGGTTATTATAAGCCAGATTTTGTACCATTCGGAAAAATTATTGTTGAATTTAAATCAGTATTGTTTATCCCTGAAGTATTTATAAAGAAATTATATCAATATTTAACAACATCAGAATATAAGTTAGGATTTATTGTGAATTTTGGCGCAAAGAACCTTGAGATTGTACGCAGGGTCCATGAAAAAAGCTGGACGTTGCAGTAAAGTCCGCCAAATCCGCGTTAGATCCGCATAATCTGCGGTAGTTTATGCCAATAAGTTTACTTCCCAAGTCTCAAAGAGACAAAGAGGAAGAAGAAAAACAAAAAACAAAGGAGGGAATGGGTTTACCTGATTTTAAAATGCATTTGCCAGAGAAAAAAGACGAAGTGCAAAAGGCGGAAGTTAAGCAGGAGACTGAAGAATGGATAAAGCTGGAAGGTCAAGAACTGGCGCCAAAGAAAAAGCGTGGGATTTTTCGATTGAAGCAAAAAGAAAAGCCTACTCCACCCCCACCACCCCCCAAAGTAGTCGCAGATCCCGAGCGAAGTCGAGGGGAAAGGCCGGTTCCGCCAGCGCCTCCAAAGATTAAAATGCCGGCCCTGTCACCACCTCCAAAGGTTGAAACGCCACTACCGCCACCGCCTCCGGAAAAAAAATCAAACAAAGGGTTGAAAATGAGGTTTCCACAAGATGAACGTGAGCTAAACGGAACAGGCAAAAAAATCATTCAGGAAACATCAGACAAAGTAGAGCGGGCGCGGAAATCAAAACCATTAGCTGATTATTTCAAAAAAGGACTGGCCGTTTTACGTTTTAAAAAACCGCCAGCAGAAGTTAATTTAATTTCAGAAGATTATCAGGAGGTTGTGCTTGGCCAGTTTTGGTTGCGCGTCAAATATATTTTAATTCTTGTTTTAGTTTTTGTCCTTTTGTTCTCAGGCGCATACTTTGGGATCAAATTTTATAAAAAAGATTTAGTCAAAGAATACAATGACTTAGACGGGTTGATTAGTCAGACTCAAGCGGAAATAAATTTATACGGCACAGGGAAACTGCAGGTGCAAAAACTAAAAGAACGCGCCAAGGTTTTACAAATTTTACTAAAAAATCATATTTACTGGACTGAATTTCTAACTGAACTGGAACATAACACAGTTGAAAATGTATATTATACCGGCATTACCGCAGAGGATACCGGGAAAATTGTTTTGTCAGCAAAAGCAAAAAATTATACGGACGTAGCCAGGCAGTTGGCAGTTTTTCAGGAAGCAGATTTTGTAGAATTGGTTGATTTGAACGCAGCAAGCAAGGCTGCCCCGGAAGTATTTGAGTCAGAATTTGATCTTGAACTTGGAATTGAGGAGCCGGAGGAGCCAGTTGCCCTAGATACAATGGTCAGTTTTGATATTAATTTACAATTAGTACCAGTCGCGTTATTAAAAAGCAAGGAATAAGTTATGAAAGAGCACAAAAAAATAAAAACAGGGAAAATGGTTGGACTTGAAAAATCTGATCACGTTTTGAATTCAGGAAATAAAGTCAAGAAAAACAGATTTTTAGGATTTGCAGAAAGTTTTATTCAATACTTCCAGATGATTTTTATTCTTAGCCTAGTCATTTTAATATTAGCCTTTGCATATTGTGTTTACAATGTTTATGACGTTAATATTAATGAAATGAAATTGATTGTTCAGCAAAAACAACAGGTCTTGGCTGAAAAAGAAAATGAATTAAGTGAATTAAAATCGGCCAAAGTGAATTATGAAGGTATCGAAGAATCAGTACAGAAAATGCTTATGGTCTTGCCGTCTGAAAAAGAACTTTCCAGCATCTTTGTTCAGCTGGATGCTCTTGCTTACAAAAATAATTTATCTTTAGATACGGTTGATATTGCTGAATCACAGGAACTTGACGGAGAAAATATAAAATCCCAAAAACCGACTCTTAAAAAATTGGCGTTGACATTGAGTCTTACGGGCGGTGATTATTATACTTTGAAGAACTTCCTTATTGATGTCGAGAAAAATTTGCGCTTACTTGATGTAAAGGCTCTAATTTATGAGCCGTTGGCTGGTTCATACAATTTAACCATGAATACCTATTATTGGGGGGAGAATATTTATGAAGAATCAGATGAAGAGTAACCAAATTAGAAATTCAATTATTATTGTAATATTAATTGTCATAATTATAGCTGCTTTAATGGCAGTTGATTTAATTTACTTCAAGCCTCAAGAAAATATTGATAACGAGGGGCCTATTCAGTTACTAAATTTAGATTCTGATTCAGATAGTAATAGTGAGTTTGAAAAAGTAAAACAAGCGCTTTTGGAAGATGAGCAGTTTCTTGGCTTGGAAAAAGTGGGTGATTGGCCATTAGTAATAAATGAAGAAGGACAGGAATTTAAAGAAAATCCATTTGAAAATATTGAAGAAGTGGAATAGGTCTTATCGATCTCTTCCATGAATTGTATAATTCAATGATAAAAGAACAACATAAAAAATTATTGGGCTTTTTGTTACAAAAGGGAGCACTCAGAGAGAAGCAGGTTGAGGAAGTTAAAAATATCCTAAAGAGCTCCGAAGAGAAAAGTCTAAGAGACATCCTAATAAAAGGAGGATTTGTTGATGCAGAAAAGTTGGCTCAGTTTGAGGCAGAGTTTTTTAATTATCCTTATGAAAATTTGATGCAGCGCAAAGTAAATCCGGATATTCAGGAAATAATGCCCCTGAATTTAGCTGAGCAACACAGTGCAATTTGTTTTGACCAACAGGGCCAAAAACTAAAGATTGCTATAGCTAAACCGGAAGATTATGATGCCCGAGAAGCAATTGATTTTTGGGCTTCCAGCAAAGGATTTTCAGTTGAATATTATCTTTGTTCAATATATGCCTGGCAAGAAGCACTAAAGCGTTACGGCGCCTTTGGAGACGACGTGGCAACTGCTCTCGGTGAGGTTGAAAAAGATCAGGAAGAAAAAAAATTAGAAGAAGATATTTCTACTGATAATATTGAGGAGGTTATCAAAAGTGCGCCGGTAGCTCAGATAGTTTCCATGATTATCAAGCACGGGGTTGAAAGCCGGGCTTCCGATATTCACATTGAACCTTTTGAAAAAAGTTCGCGGGTTCGTTTTCGAATAGACGGCATTTTAAATACAGTTTTAACATTACCGTCCTATATTCATGATTCAGTAATTTCCAGGATTAAAGTTTTATCAAATTTAAAAATTGATGAAACTCGGGTTCCGCAGGATGGCAGATCAAAAATTCATATTGGAAAACAAGATTATGATTTGCGTATTTCAGTGATGCCTTTGGCGGGAAAAGAAAAAATCACCATTCGTATTTTAGATACTGGTAGTAAAGCTTTGACACTTGAGCAACTGGGCTTTAGCAAGGAGCTGAGAGATGTAATTGCCACAGCGTTGAAGCAGACTTACGGCATGATTTTAGTTACCGGGCCGACAGGTTCGGGTAAGTCTACTACTTTATTTTCAATTTTGAGTAGCATGAACAAAGAAGGGATCAATATTAGCACACTGGAAGACCCGGTGGAATATAATATTCCTGGAATTAATCAGGCTCAGGTCAGGCCTGAAGTTAAGTTTACTTTTGCAGCCGGACTTCGCGCTTTGATGAGACAGGATCCGGATATTATTATGGTCGGAGAGATTCGTGATCATGAAACTGGCGAGATGGGCGTGCATGCTGCACTCACCGGACATTTATTATTTTCAACTTTGCATACCAATGATTCAATTGGTGCTGTGCCACGTTTGATGGATATGAAGGTGGAGCCTTTTCTCCTTGCTTCAACCTTGAATTTAATAATTGCACAACGCCTGGGTCGTCGTATTTGTTCCAAGTGTAAAGAAAGTTACGATTTACCAAATGACGTTGCAGAAAAGGTAAAAAGAGAATTGCAAAAAGTCGATCCGAAGAAATTACCCAAAGAAATTGATTTAACAGGTCAATTAAAAGCATATCGGGGAAAAGGTTGTGCAATATGTAAGAACACAGGCTACAGTGGACGAATTGTAATTTCCGAAGTGTTGCCAATTACAGAAAAAATGAGAATTATAATTTCCAACGGGTTTAAAAAACCTGAAGTTCTCGAAGAGCTAAAAAGAATCGGGATGATTAGTCTATTACAGGATGGAATTATCAAATCACTACAAGGATTTACTTCGCTTGAAGAAATATTCAGAGTCAGTAAAGAAGTTGAGGAGCAAGAGTAAAGCAATATGAGTTTATATAATTATCGCGCGAAAACAACCGAAAACGATGAAATGTTGGAGGGAGTGGTTGAGGCAGAAAGTGAAAGTTTGGCGGTTGATATTCTTGAAGACAAAGGATATATTGTCCTTTCATTGGAACAAAAGAAAACCGGCCTAGCTGCTCTAGAAATTAGTTTTGACCGGGTAAAGATTAAAGACTTGGTGATTTTTTCTCGCCAACTCTCTATTTTAATTTCTGCTGAAGTCCCAGTAGTTGAGGCATTGAAAGACGCAGTAGGGCAGACAAATAACCCAAAATTAAAAAAAACCATTGCTGAAGTTGCCAGTGAAGTGGAGGGTGGGGTTAAGTTTTCTGAAGCTCTGGCACATTTTCCAAAAGTTTTTGACGGCTTTTTTATTAATATAATCAAATCAGGGGAAGTTTCCGGACGCCTTCAGGAAGTTTTAGTATATTTGGCAGATCAGCTGGAAAAAGATTATGATTTACGGGCAAAAATAAAAGGAGCCATGATTTATCCGGTATTTGTGATTTGCGGGTTGGTAGTGGTGGGTGTCTTGATGATGATTTTCGTGGTACCGAAATTAACGGAAATGCTAACTCAAACTGGAGCGAAACTACCCTTTACAACTCGAATGTTGATTGGAACGAGTGATTTTCTGATTGGATATTGGTGGGTGTTAATTATTGTGGTTGCAGTTTTTGGCTTTGTTGTTTATAAAGTTAATGAATCGTCGGCGGGAAAAAGAGTAATTGACAAAGTGGCCTTAAAATTACCGGTTTTTGGAAAATTAATTAATTATACCGCAGTAATCAGATTCTCTCGAAGTTTTAGAACATTACTTATTGGTGGCGTGGATATGGTAGAGGCTTTGGAAATAAGCTCTGGGATGATGAGCAATACAGTTTATGAAGATTTAATTTTGGAAACGGTGAACGTTGTAAAAGACGGTGGAGAACTGGGGTTAGTTTTCAGTAAAAGTAAATATGCTCCGAAAATGCTTTCTCAAATGCTAGAAACTGGCGAGAATACAGGAAAAGTAAAGGAGGTACTTGAAAAGGTTAGTGAGTTCTATACCCGCGAAGCAAATAATTTGATTGCAAACTTAATGGCATTATTGGAACCATTTATTATGATTATTCTTGGTGTAGCTGTTGGCGCAATGATTATTTCAATTATTTTACCAATGTATGAAATTTCATCGAATATGTGATATAATTAATAAGGCGAAACATGGCTAAACAAGTCAACGGGATAATCTCTATCTTGTCCTCTTGTCTAGCCCTATATAGCCCTGTTTAGAAATATAAAAAATTTCAGCCATAGGCTGATCCGCCTATGGCGGAAATTAACTTAAAAAAATTATGAGAAAACAAAAAGGGTTTACTTTAATTGAGCTACTTGTGGTAATTGCCATTATTGGTTTATTGTCAGCTCTAGCAGTTGTTTCCTTGGGAAACATTCGTGAAAAAGGACGTGACACAAAACGTATCAATGACATTTCTGCCGTGCAAAAAGCAATGGGCATGGTCAATCAGGAGCTTGGCACATACAAACCTGATGCAAATTGTGCTGCTGGAAAAGCGATAAAAGATTGTGTTGGCGGTGAGCTGGAAGAAGTTTTAACCAGCATTAAAACTGTTATTGATCCTCTTGGAACAGCAGGACTTTGTAGTACGAGTTGTGTTCAGGGTTGTGAATATGCTGTTCGTGCTTTAACTGCTGATGCATATATGGTTCAGTTTTATCTTGAAAAGGGGGCAGGTACGTTCAAGGAAGAAGGATGTTATGCTTTAACTGAAAAAGGAATTTTCAAGGATTAATTAGAATTTTCAATAACAAAATCTAGTATGTTCAAAAACACAAGAGCCCGCTTTGGTACTAAGCGCGATGGCTTTACTTTAGTTGAAATATTAATTGTCGTAGGAGTCATAGGGCTTATCTTGACCGGCTTGGTTCTCTCTTTGAATTCAAAACAAAAACAGCTCCGAGATGCAAAAAGACTTACTGATGTGAATACAATCAAAGACGCCCTTCAGGTAGTAAAAAATGAAACTGGCAGTTATGAACGGGCATATTGTGATTTGACATTTGTAAGTTTATGTAGTAAAAATGAGAATTCAGAACTGCTTAAAATTTTACCAGAACTCGCTCAGGTGAATGATCCTGATGTTATGAATGTAGCCTGTACCAGCGCAAAAGCGTGTTATGATTCAGGCTGTAATTACACGTTTACAAAACTTGATGAAAATGATTTTGAAGTGTATTTTCATTTAGAAAAAGGAATTGATGAATTCAAGAGCAAGGGATGTTATAAGGTAACACCGCTTGGAATTACAAAGCTCTAAAAAAACATTTGACACCTGACACGTCAAAGGTCAAATGTTAAATGTCAATTGTTAATTGTATGGATCTCAAACGTTGGCTAATTTTAGTTTCGATTTTTGTGTTATTTTTCGCACTATATCAAGCAGCAGACGCAAAAACGTTTGATACTGTTATAATTGATTTTGATGAGCAAACTTTAGAGCGCGGTTTTACAGTAAAAAGTGTTGACAAACAACTTTGGGTGCCGATTTTTCCAAATTTTCACCAAGGGAAATTATTAGTAAAAATTTCCAGGAATGATAATTTTGATGATTTACCTGAAACGAAAAGAGCAGTTTCAGGTTTTTATACTTTTGACATTAGAAAAGAAAACCCCGGCTTTATGGAGCGTGCTCAGCTGATTTCCATGGCTTATGAAAGTGATAATGAGCTGGACAAAGCAATTTATTTTTACGACAATCATCAGCAAAAATGGCGAGAGCTTCCTTCTGAAATAGATTATGAAAATAAACTAATTCGAGCGAAAACAATTTTTCCATACGCGAAAGTGGCTGTTCTGGAAAATGATCCGGAGGCTTTGACAGCGCAGTCCGCAATAGTGGTTGATAAAAATTCCGGCAGTATCATTTTCCAAAAGAACATGAATGATGTTCGACCGATTGCCAGCATGACAAAATTAGTTTCAGTTTTGGTTTTTCTTGATCACAATCCTGGTTGGGACAAGATCATTACCATGCAAAAGTCCGACTATGTTGGTGGCGCCTCACTTTGGGCAAAAGAAGGCGATCAGATTACAGTCAAAGATTTATTTTATGCGACCTTGGTTGGCTCGAAAAATAATACCACTCACTCTTTGGTTCGCGCTAGCGGATTGACTCTGGATGAGTTTGTTCAGAAGATGAATGAAAAAGTAAAAGGATTTGGACTAACAAACACTCACTTTGTTGAACCCACCGGATTGAATGAAAATAATGTTTCCACCGCTTTTGAAATGGCCGCTATTTCCAAAAGAGCATTTAAAAATATTGATATTCTCAAGGCCACAACCACAAAGTGGTACAAAGTTGTACCGGTCAACAAAGATGTTGTTTACTGGGTGAAAAATACCAGCATAAAGCTTCTCGATCGCGATCTCTATGTGACTGGCAGCAAAACCGGCTGGACAGATGAGGCAGGCTACAATCTTGTCATGCAGGCAAAGGGTTCCACCAGGGAATTAATCGCTTTGGTAATGGGCGCCAAGATCCGGATGAATTATGAGGAAGTTTATAATTTACTGAAAAAATATTTGTAAATAAAAGTGTTGTATGGTAATGTGAGGAACATGTAGCTGCATGTTCTTTTTTTATATTTTTCACTTGAGGTTGCAATGTTTTGTCTAGGGGGAATAAATGGCAAAAATGACTTCAGACAGATTTCTGAATGTAGTAGCTAGAGAACTCATAGCAGCTGGTTTTTCTTGCCCGTTTGTTAATGATCTAGATGCTTTGCGCGAATGGTTAAAAACACAGATTGTTCCTTATGCTAAAAAGGAAAAAATCTCTATTATGGTTGCATTACATCG
This sequence comes from Candidatus Kuenenbacteria bacterium, assembly GCA_013202715.1. Classification (GTDB taxonomy): domain Bacteria; phylum Patescibacteriota; class Patescibacteriia; order UBA11705; family JABHMO01; genus JABMRF01. The sequence continues at coordinate 15,455 of JABMRF010000040.1, read as the reverse complement.
AAGTGCTGACCAAGATGCTGATCAGGACGTTCCAATATTTCAACTGTTTCATGCTCTTCAAGCGCTGAGACAGGAAGTATTGAGTCATCTCGATGTATTAGAAGCTAGAATTGAAAAATAACAAAGACTCCACCGGATTGACGGTGGTTTTTATTTATCCACAATTGTTAATTAAGGGAATGTTTGTTATACTTAATTTTGTATTTAATAATAAAGTTATGAAGGCAAGGTTATCTTCTTTCGCCTTCTTTCGCCCTATTATATATGTCCGACAATGCACAAAGAATTACAGATTTGCACTTGGAAATCCAGGATGCAAAAGCTAAACAAAAAGAAATCAAAGTAGTTGTCAAGGAAGCTTATGACCAGACAAAAGAATATCAGGATATTTTAGATGAAATGAATTCCTTGAAAGCTAAGAAAAAACAAATTGAAGTCGCGATTCGAGGAGATTATGCCTCTGAATTCAACGACTTGGATGATTTGAAAATGGATATAAAAGACACCAAGCAAGTTTTGTCAGATCTAATGTGGAATGAGCTGATGAAAAATAATAAAGTTGAAGTTGTTGATGACAAAGATAACAAATATGTGCCGGAGGTGATGGTGACCTTGAAGAAAGCTGGATAGTATGATATAAAAAAAGACGCAAAAGGCGTTTTTTTTGATATAATGAATTTATGAATAAAAACAAACAATTAAAGGTGGCCGTCGGCATGTCCGGCGGAGTGGATTCGTCAGTTGCCGCAGTATTATTAAAAGAACAAGGCTATGAAGTCATTGGTGTTTTTATGAAATTCTGGAATGAGAATATCAAGGGCAAAATTCGTGAAAACATTTGCTGTTCGCTGGAATCTGCAGAAGATGCCCGCCGGGTTTGCAATAAGCTCGGAATTCCGTTTTATGTGATTGATATGAAGGCTCCGTTCAAGGAAAAAATTGTAGATAATTTTGTTAATGAATATGAGTGTGGTCGTACACCAAATCCATGTGTGCGTTGCAATCAATATATCAAATTTGGTGAGTTGTGGAAAAAATTAAAACCAATGGGCGTTGATTTTGTCGCGACCGGGCATTTCGCTCGCGTAGGGAACGGTCGCGACCGTTCCCTACGCGTGGGACGGGACAAAAACAAAGACCAGTCATATTTCCTTCATCAGATCAAGCAAAAGGATCTGGCTCATGTTATGTTCCCAGTTGGAAATTATACAAAAGAACAAGTTCGAAAATTGGCCAAGAAACATGGACTGTCAACTGCCAGCAAAAAAGAATCACAGGAAATTTGTTTTGTAGCGGATGGAAAGGTGGGTGAATTTTTGAAAAGATATATCAAATTTGAAAAAGGGCCTATTCGAGAAGGCGTCGCGCCTGACAGTAAAATCCTTGGCCAGCATGACGGTTTACCAATGTACACAATTGGGCAAAGAAAGGGGATTGGCCTTGCCGATGGTCCGTGGTATGTTTCTCGATTGGATAAAAAAAATAATACCCTCTGGGTGAGTAAAAACGAAGATGATATTTTAGCCAAAGAATTAATAGTTAAAAAAGTTAATTGGATTTCCGGCACGGCTCCAACATTGCCATTTAAATGCGAATGCCGAATCCGATATCGATCTGAAAATGTAAATTGTCAGATTGTCAGGCGAACTTCCGGAAGTTCGCCTGACAATCGTTCTTCAAACAAATTTCTGGTGAAATTTCCAAAACCCCAGCGAGCCATTACCTCCGGCCAGTATTGTGTTTTTTATAATGGAGATGAATGTTTAGGGGGCGGTGAAATTGAATAATTATACTTTAAAAAGAAAAAACCGCTCTTGTTTTGACAAGCGCGGTTTTTCTATTGACAACTTTCAATTTATTTTGTAAAGTAATATGAATATCTTGCGCTTGGCAAGAAGCATATAACATTGAGAGGTAAAAATGGCAACGTTGAATCCAGTACTGAAAGCACTTTTTGAAAAATTTCAGGATTTGTGTGAAGCATTGGCAGAAAATGATACCATGAAGGGCGTTACCTACTACAGGGACAACGCGCTCAAATTGGTTTTTCTCGTCGACCTTTTCAAGGAGATGATTGGCGATCTGACTGTCGAAGAAAAAGGTGCATTGAAAAATGCAATTGAGCAATCTGCATCAACGCTAGAAATTTCCAGGTACATTAAGTTTTACGATTCGCTCGGCAGGGTCAATGAATTGATTGCTGAATTGTAAATAAAAAAAACGGAACGAATTACAATGATTCGTTCCTTTATTTTTCTTTAGTTCTTTTTCAGTTGTCTGATCAGTTTCTTAACAATAACAATGAGGAAAGCCGTTCCGATTACGCCGGCAAAAATTCCTTGTGTTATCCCAGAGCGCAAGATGGCAACCAGTTCCTGCCAGGCAATTTCGTTTTGTGTAATAGGCGGTTCATACTTCGGGAGCTCCGCGTCTGGGCCGTGCTCTTCAAGTATTGCACAAAACTGCATCCATTCATCATCGCCTTTGCAGGCAGCAGTGTAGGCCGGCCAGTAAAGATCCAGGTAGATTCCCTGATACCTTTTTGTTCCCATTCTTGCTTCTTTTCTGGCAATTTTGTGAATAAACTCCGCCGCTTTTTCAATAGCGTCTTTGTCGTATTGATTATCTCGCATTATTATCCTCCTTGTCTGATTAACAATGTATTAAATTAGTTTAGATGTTTTGTGAGGATATGTCAAGTGATAATGCAAAATGAAAAATGTAAAACCACAGTCAAAATCAAAAATAGAAAATATTTAAAAAAATTCCCACCATCCGATTTCGGATGGTGGGGGCTTGGGGTTTAGTGTTGTTGACTCTCGAGTCACATGGCGTCGAGGTCTTGTTCGTGGAGGCGTCGTTTTAGGCTGTGTCGAAAATGGGGTCCTCGGCGCTGATGCGTGCTTCCATCTCCTCGTACTCCTCATCAAGACGATCGAGATCATAGAGGAGGTCGTCCATCAATTCCGGCTCTTCAAGATGAGGATTGTCTTCGTCTTCCGGAATGTCGGGTTCGCTGTCCATCTCGTTGACTTCGAACGTCATCATCTCATCTCTGTAGACGATCTCGAAGGTATCTTCGTATTTATCCTCATAAATGTCGCTGTGGATACCACACCTTGCGGCGTTGGCGAGTTGGGATGCTTCCTTGCTAGCCTTTTCCCTCGCCGTTTGTTCTGCTTCGACTTTTGCCTTTGCCAGGCGATTTTCGTAGGTACTCATTGCGCTCTCCTTTTTGGATTTATGTGTCACGAAAACGAACTTCTCAATTTTACCATTATAGCATACTTTTCGAATTTTGTCAATGGCTGTTGGGTTCTGGTCTCAATTTACATAAATGTTAATATTGAGGTTGCAAATTCGGTTAAATTTGGTTATTATGGAAGCATAAACTACAAGTCAAAAGTCAAGAGTCAAAAGTCTAGAGTTATTTTACCGACTATTGACTCTAGACTCTAGACTCAAGACTTAACTCTATGCACGCACACGAACTTCGTGAAAAATTCCTAAATTTTTTCAAAGACAAGGGCCACGCCATAATCCCTTCTGCTTCTTTGATTCCAGAAAATGATCCAACCTGTCTTTTTACAACTGCCGGAATGCATCCTCTTGTCCCATATTTATTGGGCGAAAAGCATCCAGCCGGAACGCGATTGGTTGATTTCCAAAAATGTATTCGAACTGGCGATATTGATGATGTCGGAGATCAATGGCATTTTACTTGTTTTGAAATGCTGGGCAATTGGTCACTTGGCGACTACTGGAAGAAAGAAGCAATTGAAATGAGCTATGAATTTTTAACAAATGTTTTGGATATTCCTTTGGACAGATTGGCTGTGACCGTTTTTAAAGGTGACGACGATGCTCCCTTTGACGAAGAAAGTTACAATACTTGGAAATCTCTTGGCATGCCCGAGGATCGTATTTATAAATATAATAAAAAAGAAAACTGGTGGGGCCCGGCTGGAAAAACAGGACCATGCGGACCGGACTCAGAAATGTTTTATATTTCCGATAAAAAAGCTTGCGGCAAAGACTGCCAGCCAAGTTGCAGTTGTGGTAAATACGTTGAGATTTGGAACGACGTATTTATGGAATATAATAAAGTCAAGAGTCAAGAGTCAAAAGTCAAGAGCCAATCAGATAAAGTAGAATATGAATATGTAAAAGCGAAGCAGAGGAACGTGGATACGGGTATGGGATTGGAAAGAACAGTTTCAGTTTTGAATGACTTTCCTGATAATTATCATTGCCCGCACATTGAACCGATTGTGGCAGAAGTTAACATGCTCCGAAAATATAAATATCTTGGTCAAGAAGGAGTAGACAATACAGACATTTACGGAAAAAAAGATGATCCAAATTATGAAAAAGAAAAAAAATCAATTCGAGTAATAGTAGATCACGTTCGCGCTGCCACTTTTATTCTTGGTGATGAAAAGGGGATTGAACCGTCAAATGTTGACCAGGGATATATTTTGCGACGTTTAATTAGAAGAGCAATCAGGCACGGCAAGCAAATTGGAATTGAAGGCGTGTTTACTCACAAGGTTGCCGAAGTTGTTATTAAAATAATGCAGGACACTTATCCTGAACTCAAGAAGAATAAAGATTTTATTTTGAAACAATTAACAAAAGAAGAAGAAAAATTTGCCACAACTCTGGAAAAAGGATTGCGTGAGTTCAAAAAAATGTCCAAGGACAATAATATTTCCGGAACTGAAGCGTTTGATTTGTTTTCAACTTATGGTTTTCCATATGAAATGACCGAAGAGTTGGCAGAAGAAAAAGGAATTAAATTTGACAAAAAAGAATTTGATGCTGAGTTTGAAAAACATCAGGCTCTTTCGCGAGAAGGCGCTGGTCAAAGATTCAAAGGCGGACTGGCTGACGCATCGGAAGAAACTTGTAAACTTCACACAGCAACTCACTTACTCCAGGCCGCATTACAAAAAGTTCTTGGCCCTCATGCACTGCAAAAGGGTAGCAATATTACCGCTGACCGATTGCGATTTGATTTTACACATCTAGATAAAATGACTGACGAACAAAAAAAAGAAGTTGAAGAATTAGTTAATGGTTGGATCAAAGATGATCTTGAAGTTGGCTGTGCGGAAATGGCAGTTGATGATGCGAAGAAAAAAGGAGCAATTGGATTGTTTGAAGACAAGTATGGTCACGTTGCAAAAGTTTTCACAATTGGAAACGTGTCTTGTGAAATGTGTGGCGGACCGCATGCCCAAAAAACTGGAGAGCTTGGTAAGTTCCGAATCAAAAAAGAAGAATCCAGCTCAGCAGGTGTGAGAAGGATTAAAGCTATTTTAGAATAAGCAAATTATATAAAAAGAGGGGAGTGAAATCCTTTCTTTTTGCGTAAAATAAGTATTTTTTGTGTCAACCTGAGGCCTGTCCTGAGTTTATCGAAGGGTTCTCGAAGGTTGACAAATTGAAAAAAGTTTGTTATCATGATATGTTAGTTCTGAACCTTACAATTAGATAAGTATTGGGTTGACTTCGTTAAACTTTTTCGCTCAACATGGAGGAGCAAATGTCAAAGAAAAAAACCAAGAAATCAGCTGAGCAATTGGAAAATGAGCGTGTGGAGCGTGAAGCGCAGGAAGAACGTGAAGCGCAGGAAGAACGTGAAAGGCAGGAAGAAGAGTTGCGGCGTGAGGTGGCGCTTTCAGCTATGAAAGTTGTGCTCAATGGCGGTACCAATGAGATGGACAGCGCCACCGTTCCTATCAAGGTTGGGTTTGATGAGCAGTGGCTGATGGATGAGGACAACACTCCGACTCATATTTTGGTCATTGAACAAACGAAGGACGAAACAGAAAATGTTTATCATTCAATGACAATGGGTCGGCGAAGCCTCTATGACCTGAAGCAAGTCGTTCATTTCATGCAGGTATTTTCACCCGGCTACCACCGGTTGGCAGTTGTTGCGCTGGATGGAAAGAGATGTTCGAAACGTTTTATGGAGAATCTCCTGCGTGATGATCATTTTTCACGTAGCTCAAATTCTATTTCATTTTCAAATCTTGAGGAAGGCGATTTGTCCGATTTTGATGGTCGCGCACTGGCATGCAAGGTGATGGAATTTGAAGTGCCAACGGAGCTTTTTGCCCAGAGGCCAAAGACGAAGTTTGCCAGTCGTCTTTGGGACTGGGCAAACTGGTTGCATCCAGGAAATCCGCGCGATGAGTGCGTGTATCGCCAGAGGAAGATGCTCGCTTATTCCCTGAAGCCGTTTGTGGGGCTGGGGTACTTGATCATTGTCTATTTGATTGGTGGCACATTCCACTCGCTCTATGTCTTGCTGGCCAGTATTGCAACAGCGTTTTGCGGTTTTCGACCGCGACCTGTGCTCAGAGAAATGTATCTTGGTTTTATGCATGAGCGAGATGAAAAAGAGTGGAGTGTTTGCTTGGACAGTACTCCTGAATTTTTGCTTTGGAAACGAGGTAAAAAAGAAGGTGAGGCTGATAAATATCTCCGTGTTGCACCAATCGAAGTTTTGAGTGTCGTCGTATTTTTGGTAGGTGCGTACTATCTGTTCAAGCTGGTCTTGGCTGGAGAGCTTTGGTGGATGCTCAGCGCTTTACTGTGGGTCCTTTCTCCTCTTCTGGCAGTTCTGGGAATCATGATTGTGATGGTTATGCTGGGACGTGTTCCCGGCAAGATTGGCCAAACGATGACTGCTCTGGATGATCGTATCAGTGGAGCAATCCAAGGTGTGATTAATGGAGTATTTGAAAGGTTTGAAAGTGACAAGTTGAGCAGAGCAGAACAATACAAACTTTGGTTACAGGAAAATATGGTAGCAGACAGGATGGGAGAGAAGGTCGATCTTGGGAATATGCCTGACGCCTTTGGCGGAACTGGAAGAAAGGTTGTCCAGAGGTTTAGATTGAGTTTCTATGGCGCGAAAGCAAAGGTTTGCCGGCCGTTCCAACGGTAATTTCAAAAAAAAGAACATTGAACTCAATGTTCTTTTTTACTTGCGTAAAAATAGTATTTGTGTTGTTATGTGTAGTAAATTAAGTCAAGAAAAATTGGCTTGCTTTTTTTTGCAAAAAGTTACATAAAAAACTTGACAAAATATTAAATTTGTATTAAGATTGTTTCATTTGTGTTTTTTGACAATTTGTATATGGAAGGAGGAAAAAGAGCAGATTAAGTTTGCTGTTTCTTTTTTTTAATAGTTATTTTTTCGGTGTCCTGTTCCGTAGTACGGTGGTCCATTAACTCAATCCTTTAGGAGGAAAAAATGAGGACTTTCACCGCCAAGATTCTCGTAGTCGTTTTCGCAGTTTGTTTCATGTGGTCTGGCGTTGCCAACGCTCAGATGCTCAAGCCGTTCAAGGATTCGCCGGTGGGCAATGTGACTGACAACAGTTGCATTGACCTGCACGTGATTTCCTGGGGCGGGGAGTATGCCTTTACCTTCGGTAACGGCAATGCTCTGCGAACCGCAAAGGGGTCGATTTTCGACAAGCTGGGCCTGTGTTTCAACATCAAGCTGCAGAACAATCCGCAGCAGATGCTGAACGACTACATGTCCGGCAAGAACCCGACCTTCCGTGGAACTCTCGGAATGGTCAATGCGGCTCTGCCGATCATGGCCAAGGATCCGCGAACTCAGCCGGTGATTGCCGGTCTCCTGACCCGTTCGACGGGCGGTGACGCAATTGTCGTACGTGAAGGTATCAAAACCGCGGCAGACCTGAATGGCAAGAGGATTGCCATTCAGGCCTATGGTCCGCACCTGTATTTCCTGTGGCGAGTTCTGAAAACGGTCGGCCTCTCATTCAAGGATGTTACTCTTGTCTGGCAGGACAACCTGTACGGAACAAATTCGCCGGCAGATGCATTCGAGAAGGACAAGTCGATCGATGTGGCCTTCATGATCATCCCCGACGCGCTTCGCGCGGCCGGTGGTGGCACCGATACGGTGTGCAAAATGCAGGAATGCACTCGCAAGGGTGCGCGTATCCTGATGACTACCAAGTCGGGTGACAAGGTCATCTTCGATGTCTTTGTCGTACGGTCCGATTATTTCAATGCTCACAAGGCAGCGATGTTCGAGCTTGCCAAGGGCGTCATTCAGGCGCAGGAAGCAATGGCCAAGGTTTTCGATGGAAAGGACAAGGACAAGAAAACTTACAATGCAACGGTGAAATTTTTTGCCAAGTACATCATCGAGGATCCGGCGGCGTTCGCCGACTCTGAGGGCATGTACTTCGACTGCACCCCGGCCATGCTGGCTTACAGTGAAACCTTTTTCACCAAGTCCAGCGAGGCGAGGAGCTTTCAGAACGTCAATGCCGAAATCCAGACCGCGTTTACCGAGCTCGGTCTGATGAACAAGACCTACCCGCTGATGCACGCTGAGTGGGACTATGCCGTGATGCGTTCCGGCGGAAAGCTGCAGTACCATGCCGAGTCTCCGAAGTATGACGAGAAAAAGCTGGCTGCGGTCGTAACGCAAAAGCAGCGTCAGGGAACTCTGTCTTCAGGGCAGATTTTTCCGACGCTGAAGATTTTCTTCAAGTCGAACAAGAACGATTTCACGGCAAACATGTATGCTTCCGAATATGACAAAGCAATCGATGTGATGTCAACGTTCGGTGGCGCGGTGATGGTGGTCGAAGGCCACTCGGATCCGCTCGGTTACCTGAAGGCCAAGAAGGCCGGTGCTCCGGCATCCAAGCTGAAGCAGATTCGGCAGGGCGCAAGAAACCTGAGTGTGACTCGTGGAAATGCGGTACGCAACAGCATTGTTGCCTACGCAGCATCCAAGGGGATTACGCTCGACAAGTCGCAGTTCACTGTGGTTGGCCACGGCTTTGAGAAGTCGGCCGGCGGCATGTGCGGTGCGCATCCCTGCGCTCCGAAGAGCGAGCAGGAGTGGCTCAGCAACATGAAGGTCGAGTTCAGGATCATTCAGGTGGAAACCGAAGCTTCTGAATTCGAACTGCTGTAGGGAGAGGTGAATACCATGAAAAAGATCATCACAATTTTTGCAGTATTCATTTTTTTCTTCGCACTCGGTTGCAAGGATCCAGTTCCGGAGAAGATTCCCGGGGCCAAGGAGCATCAGCTGAAGAAGCAGGCCGCTGTAGAGCGGGCCGGTGGAGATGAGTCAGCCGCGGAAGACGTGGAATTCGTCTGGCCACCCAGACTTGCCGATGACAACGTTGCGGAAAACATCCTGACCAAGAATTACATCGTGGTCATGGACAATTCCGGCAGTATGGAGCAGTCGAAATGTTCTGGAGGAAATACCAAGTCCGATGCGGGCAAGGTCGCCTTGGCGGAATTTGTGAAGCACGTTCCGGATGACGCCAATCTTGGCTTGATAAAGTTCCCTGTTTTCACTAACGACAAGTATTCAGTATTGGTTCCTTTGGGAACCAGAAACAGGCAAATGTTTTTGGACCACGCAAACAGCATGACCCCGGAGGGAGGTACGCCTCTGACTGAGGCTGTTGCCGGCGCCTATGCTGAACTGACGGCGCAGGCTGAAAGACAGCTTGGTTATGGTGAGTACACGATGGTCATCGTTACCGATGGTGCTGCAGACCATGTAGGTCCACTTGCCACCCATGTCTCATTCATTGCCGACAATACCCCGATTGTGGTCTACACGATTGGATTCTGTATTGGTGGTCAGCACACTCTGAATCGGGAAGACCTGGTTTATCGTGAAGCTGGCGACCCGGCTGAGCTCGCAAGCGCCTTGAAGGGCGTTTTGGCTGAATCCGAAGATTTCCAAGTCATGGATTTCGAGGAATAGGTACATCAAGGGGGCAGGACAATTGCTCTTGCCCCTTTTTTAACCGCTCAAAAACAAAGGAGGTACGGATGAGCAAACGCCAAGGGATTGCATTAGGCGCGATTGTCGTTGTCTTGCTCCTTGCTTTTGGTGCCTATAGGCTGTTCTCTGATCATACTACTGAGCAGGAAGAGCTGGCAGCGCAGGCAGAAGAAGCTGCCGAAGAGCAGGAGAAGGTAAATACAAGTGCGGCGAAAGATATAACGGACGAAATCGTCATGGCAGTGGATCCCTGGCCGGGATATTACATTCTCTTCTCTGATGTTCAGAGAAAGAAAATGAAGAATTCTGGTTGCAAGATCACTGTCGTGGAAGAGCTTGACTACAAAGTGCGAATGCAAAAGCTGGCAGACGGAGAATTCGACATGGTCGTCGCGACCGTGGATTCGTATGTTCTCAATGCCGCTGTGCACGATTTTCCTGGCCTCATCTTCATGGTCATTGATGAGTCGAAGGGCGGAGATGCAATTGTTGCTCTGGAAAAAGTTGGCAAAAGCTTCAATGATTTCCAGGGCAAAGACGTGGTGGTCGGATTTACTCCGTATTCGCCAAGTCATCACTTGCTGAAGTTGGCCAAGGATCACTTCAATGTACCGGAACTTCTTCCGGCTCCGGGTAGGTTTCGCGTAGAAACTGACGGGTCCGAAGATGCGCTGAAAAAGCTTTTGGCTGGCACCGTGGATGTTGCAGTTCTCTGGGAACCTGAGGTTTCGAGGGCGCTTTCAACTCCAGGTATCGTCAAAATTCTGGGAACTGAGCAGACTGAGCGCTATATCGTTGATATCCTGGTTGTGAATATCAAGTGGTACAACGAAAATCAAGCGCTTACGAAAAAGTACCTGTCCAATTATTTCCGCTCACTGAAGTACTACCGGGACAACCCGGTGGAATTGGTCCAGGAGCTGGTCAAGGAGACCGGTCTGACCAAGGCCCAAGTGGAAAAAATGGTTCAGGGCGTGAAGTGGCAGACGCTTTCGGACAACTGCCTGCAGTGGCTCGGCGTATCTGCGCCAAATGAAGTGTCAAATGAAATGCTCGTGGAAGTGATCGAGAGCACCACGGATGTGCTGATCAAGAGCGGTGACTTTGACAAAAACCCACTGCCGAATGAAGATCCGTACCGGATCATTCATGTCGAAACCCTCGGAGAGCTCTACAATGAGTTTTCCAATGTCGGTAGCAAGGATTCGACCGTTCAGGGCAATTCGCTTGAGCAGAAGTTTTCCGAGCTGAGCGCTCAGGCCTGGGCTGACTTGAAGCCGGTCGGAACGCTCAAGGTGGATCAGGTTGTTTTTTCCAGGAGTTCTCCCAGATTGACATATGATGGCAAGCTGGTGGTGGATGACCTGGTGGACAAGCTGAAGCACTACCCGAATTTCCGGGTCAAGATTGTCGGTCACACCAATTCGGACGGCGATCCTGAACTAAATAAACAGCTTTCGGTCGAAAGATCGAAGGCGGTTGTGAAGTACATGACCGTCACGTACAGCATTGATCCCAATCGATTCTTATCAATTGGCATGGGCAGTGCCCAGCCCTTGAAGCAGGAGCCGACGGAATCAGAGCGTGCGTTCAAATCCAGACTTTCCCGCGTGGAATTTGTTCTGGTGAAAGAAGAATATTAGTAGCTTAATTGCAAAAACTTGAATAGGGAGGTCGAGTCATGAAAAAACGTGACAAGACTCGGCCTCCTGAAGATATTCGGGGGCCAAGTCTGGGTGAATTCTCAAAGTCGGCGCAGAGAAAAGCTGTTACAAAGAGAACCTTGACACATGAAGCTACGGTCTGGCCGGTAACGCTGGGAATTATCAGTATTATCGGCGGGACACTTATTCTGCCGGGTTTACCGATCCTTGTGTTTATTGGCGGCGGCGGAATTTTCGCCGGTATCATCGCCTGGTTTGTGAACTGGGGTTTGCGCGGTGAACAGCTCGAATGCAATTACATTGCAGAGTTGAATGAGCGCGTCATGAAAGCCAATGAAGCGAAAAAGCGAAATGTTCGGAATGAGATTGAGAGTTGCTCTATGATAATTGGAGCCGAGGAGTTTGTTCGAGTTGCGATGAAGCAGTTTGATACAGCTGATGTGGCTTTCAATGACATGTCCGAATTACTCAACGAAAAATTGAAGGTCGGTGAAATGGCTTTCGGTGTTTTCTTTGATGGTGCCAATCAGATCGTCAATAACATTCTCGATAATCTGAAAACAGTATTTCAGATTTTGAAGGCAATTAGCTCGATCGATGTGGAGGACTCTGAAAGACGCCTGGAAAATCTCAATGGACGTGAAACAAGTGACGAATCCAGCGAGAGGGCCAAGAAGTCAATTATAGAGCTCTTGGAACATCGGACAGAAAAGTTGCGTAAGATAAGGGACCTTCTGAGTCTAAATGATGAAGCCATTACCAAGCTCGAAAAGGTAACTGGTGATATCGTTGAAATGGACACAGGTGGTTATTACGCCTCGATGACATTGGAAGAAGCAATGCAAAAAGTACAATGGATAGCTGACGTCTCAAAGGATTATAAATCTGACTAGCCAAAGGAGGAAACTATGGCTGAACAAGCGGCGGTAGATACTCAGGCTCTTCTTCAGGAGGTTGAAAAACCTGTTGATGATTTGCAGATGCCTGATGCAGGAAGGATCAAAGCCCAGTTTGGGCTGAAAGAAGAAGAATTTTCTGAAGGGACACAAGCAAAGGAGCTTAACCCAGAGGTCAAGGCCAAGGCAACGGACCAGGTGCAGTCGCTCCTGAGAATTGCCAGTGCAGGGCCTCAGGAACAAGAAGATGCCCGCGCTTCAATCGCGAATATTGGCCTTAGCCTGCAAAAAGGCGTATCGGCCGCAATCAGCAAGAATGAGTTTTTGAAGGGGAAAATCAAGGAATTGTCCGGCAAGCATGCCGGTGAAGAGCTCGAAGGCGATGACATTGCCAAGGCTCTTCTCGATCTGAGTGATCAGGTCAATGAGATCAATCCGGACAAGATTGATTTTTCTACCAACACCCTTACCAGATTTCTTGGTAAGATCTTTGGTACAAAGGTAAAGAGGTATTTCCAGAAGTATCAGTCCGCCTCAACTGTGATCAAAGGAATCTTTGATCAGTTGGCTGACGGTAAAAACTCTTTGAAGAGAGACAATCAAACTGCTCGCAAGATGCAGGTTGATCTGAAGGGGAAATTGATTGAGCTGCGTCAGACCGTTGATTTCCTGATGGAAATGCGTGATCAGATCTTGGCTCACATTGAGCTGAAGCTCGAAAGTGATTCTCCTGAGGTTGCCTACCTCGAAGAGCATATCCTCTATCCGCTCGGACAGCGGATCAGAGCTTTGCATGAACAAATGACAGTTTGTCAGCAGGGTTGGCTCGCGATGGGGCTGATCATTGCTACCAATGAACAGCTCATCTTTGGCATTACCCAGGCCGAGACCGTGACGCGCACTGCGCTCGATATCGGCGTGGCTGTTGCCTTTGCTCTCAATCGGCAACGAGTTGTCCTGAAGAGCTTGGAAGCAGTTCAGGCTACTACAAATCGTCTTGTTGCAAGTAATGCGGATCGGCTCGAACAGCAAGTCACCGCGACTTACAAGCGAGCTGCAGAAGCTCAGATGGACGTGGAAGTTCTCAAGACTTCCTTTACGAAGATCAATAGTGCGATGACGCAGATCAGGGAATTCCGCCGAAATGCGCTTCCTCAGATGGCCAAGTCCATTGTTGAGCTCAATGATCTGAGCCTCAAGGGCGAAGAAGCAATCGCTGAGTGGGAAATGGGAACAGCCGCTTCGTCAAAAAATTTCAGTATCGACGGAGCCAGCGCCTAGAGCGTTGTAGCTGTCAGGAACTCGGGTTTCAACCATGAGCTGGCTCACACGTGTGAGCCAGCTCGATTCAAACTTTCAAATCCAAAACGGAGGAAGACATGAAAAAGTTCAAGTATCTGATGGTGATCGCAGTGGTTCTGATGTTCGGTCTCGCAGGTTGCGACGGCAAGAAGGACGCCAAGGGCCCGGCGAAGAGTGAGAAGCAGATTGTGGCGGAAGAGGCTGAAAAGCACGAGGCTGCCAAGACTGTTGCCGTAGAGGCGCAAAAGGTTGCTGTCGAGGAAAAGCTTCCTCCTGTGCCAATGCCCCCGCTCACGAATGAAAAGGTTTTGCGGATTACCGCTTCGCATTACACTGCCTGGGAGGCATGGTATTGCGCGGACAGTATGGGCATTTTGAAAAAGTGGGGAGACAAGTATGGAGTTGAGGTTGTATTCCAACCGTTCAATTCCTACGTCGCCTCCATTGAGGCCTACAATGGTGGCGAGTTTGATGCTTGCGTGATGACCAATATGGATGCACTCATTATGCCGGCACAGGCAGGCGTAGATTCAATGTGTGTTGTCCCGGGGGATACTTCCAACGGCAATGACAAGATCATTGGTCGAAAGGGGTATGCCGAGAGTCTCTCTGACCTGAAGGGCAAAGATCTGCACATGGTTGTGGGCTCTGTCACCGACTATATGGTCTCTCGAGCATTTTCTCTCAATGGTATGAGATATTCCGACGTGACTTATCAGAATGTGGTGGATGAAACTACCATGCCTATGATGTATTCCGGCGGTGATGAAATATTGGTTGCGACCTGGAATCCTTTTGCAATGACCATTATGGAAGACCCCAACGCCGTGGTGCTGTTTGATTCGTCACAGATTCCAGGCGAAATTATCGACATGATGGTGGTTCGCTCCAATGCGCCTGAATCTTTCAAAAAGATTTTGGTGGGCTCCTGGTTTGAGGTCATGCAGATGATGACCAGCAGGAGCAATGACAAGGATAAAATCCTACAGTGTATGGCTGACTCAGCCGGTGGCACTATGCCCCAATTCAAGGCTCAGCTCAAGACTACCAATATGTTCTATACTCCGGAGAGTGAATTGGAGTTTGTTCGTTCTCCGAAATTGATTGAAACCATGGAGCTGGTCAGAACTCATTATTTTGACAAAGGCTTTTTGGAAGACATCACCCACAAGGACGACATCGGAATCTCATTTCCAAACGGTGTAGTCCTCGGTGATCGAGACAAGGTCAAGCTTCGCTTTGAAGATAAATATCTGCAGATGGCCATCGACGGTCAGCTGTAGTAAATCCGTTCCCTCCCCGCAACGCGGGGAGGGGATTTTTAATAACGCAAAAACGCAAAAAAGGCAAAAGCGCAAAATCTAATAATGCAAAGTCGAATATGGAGTGTTTGGTCTAAATTTAGCCTGAATGCTTCATCTTTTTTCGCGTTTTTGCCTTTTTTGCGCTTTTGCGTTTACAGACTTGACAAATCTATTCTTTTCCTGTAATATTAAATGTTATTCGAACTTTGACATTTTTCATTTTAGTTTCGTCATTCAAATATGGAGGTAATTTATGTTTGGGAAATTTTGGTCCCGATTGGGAGATTTTTTTGGGTTACATTATTCCCCTGGGATTGTGGCAAAGATCATTTTGGGATTAATCCCATTCTTGTTGGTCTGTTATTTCTATAACGCAAAGGCCGAAGAATATCACAATGACCCAAACGTATCGAAAAAAGTGTTGCCCTATGCATCTGATATGTACGAGGCAATGAAAAAGTATGTCACT
>JABMRF010000039.1 GCA_013202715.1 Candidatus Kuenenbacteria bacterium | reverse complement strand
GGGAAATGGATGAAAAAAGGTTTCAATCACGGGTTTAAAAAAGGAGTCAGATTTCAAAAAGACACTGAATAAACTTAAATAAAAAACGCTCTCGTACGGAGAGCGTTTTTTTATTTTTATAATTTATCCCACAAATTTTCAAACATCGCCCTCTGCACATCTGCCAGCTCCTGGCTTTCAGTTACAACTGCCACATAATCTTTTACAAAGGATATCATGGCGATTTTATTTTTCCAGATGAAGATCAGGCCTTCATGTTTATGTTTTTCTGCTGAGAGTTTTACTTGTCTCAAATGTCCCGGGCCAAGCTCTTGTCTTTTTCTGGCTAGTGGTGTATCTCTTAGGATTAATCGAAGGGGGATTCTTCTCTTTATTCTTTGTTTTAGAAATGTTTTTTCGTGAAACTCGCCAATTTCTTCCAGAAATTTTTCAGCTGAGCCAAATGATAGTAGCTGGTCGGCTTCATCTAATATTTCTTGCAAAATCAGTTTGATTTCTTCTTTGCCTTGGTAAAATCGTACCGTCGGTCTCTGTTTTGCTTGCCCTGAAATTGCTTCCAGCTCAGGCAGAGCATCTTTTAGTGCTCCAACTTTGCTTTCCGCTAATCGAATTACTTCATTAGGCTCTTTGGCTGTAAAGTATTTTATTTTCTTTTTATGAAAGCTGGATACAAAGCCAAGTTGAGTTAAACTCTGCAAAACCTCGTAAACGGTCGAGCGGGCCAGGGTGGCTTTTGTGGCAATTTTTTGAACAGGGGACGAGCCAATCTCAAGATTGGCCAAGTATACACTGGCCTGTTTTTGATTTAGCCCATAGGATTGTAATGTTTTTTCTAGTCTCATATGTATAATGCAAATAATTATTTATGCGAATAATCGTTTTGATGTTATTTGAAATACGTCGGATTTTTCGACGGCATTTTGTATTAGAATAATAGCTTATTTTACAAAACATGTCAAGCTTTTGTTATAAAGTTGGCGGAACTGTAGACGGTGTTTGTGGAGGGCGTATAATTTTAAGGTACTTTGAAAATTATCTCTTGATTTTGCCTGCCTACCGCAGGCAGGCTCTAGATTTACGAGGAGGTGAAACATGCCAATAAATATGGAAAATCCTAAAAACTGGTACTGGCACCTACGTTTCAACGAATGTAATTTATATATAACAGAATCGTCCTTTATCGAAACTCGTTATCCAGGACACATTCGGACAAATTTAATTCGTATAAGGTCATGGAAACGAAAAGAACATATACATTTAATCTTTCCCAAAAAAAGAGATTGTCTTGATGCATTAAAAAGAATTGAACAAGCTATAAAAAGATCATTGACACACGGCATTGAATACGTAATTTACAAACGAGATCCTTGGCTGTAGCTGTATTCCATAGAACAAGGGAGGTGAAATTATTATAGCAACACGTTCAATTTGTCGAGGTTCTGGAAATAATTTAAGGAGGTAGCAGATGAAAAAGATGGGAAATGAAAGTACGGATGATGCAAGGAAAAGTTCAAGTGATGTAAAAGTATTTGGTAATCCTGATGTTTGGCGTCTGCTTTGTAAGGCTTCTAGTCAAGAACAGGGTTGGATGAAAAGTACCAAAGTAATGGAAATCAAGGATAAAGGTTGCCTGGTTCAGGTTTCAACTCAACAGGGCGACAATGTTGCCGAGGCGGTCACGTTTGTGGTAGGAGCCACGTTCGCCGATTTTGGACTGATTGATTAGTAAAAACTAAAACCCCTGACTACATTGTCGGGGTTTTTTTATTTGAATTTGTTTGTCGACCATGCTCGTCAGGATTTCTAGCATTTTGCTATGAGAAAAATAGCCTATTTGAAATTCTTGACGAGTGGGGATAACATTTTGATTGCGTTTGGGGAGCTATTACGTTATGGTGGTATTGACGAGGGGGTACCCTTTTATGAAGGGGGTAGGGCGAGACAAGCAAGACTAGCGAGACAAGTAAAACAAGTTAAAAAGAAACTAATATGGAAAAGAAAGAACAAGTAAAAACCTTTAGGGATGTGATTGCGTGGCAGAAAGCGCATGGCCTAGTTTTGGAGATATATATTGCGACGAGAGATTTCCCTGATACGGAAAAATTTTCTTTAGTTGTTCAAATGCGCAGGGCCGCTGTTTCTGTGACCAGTAATATTGTTGAAGGCTTTGCGCGAAAAATGATTAAAGAGACTCTCAATTTTTATAATATGGCAAACGCATCCTTGGAAGAGTTGAAGTGTCAAATATTAATATGCAAAGATATAAAACTAATAAGTGAGCAAAAATATTTTGAATTAATAAAAATCAGCAGTGAAGTCGGTCGAGTATTACACGCCTGGACAGATAGCCAAAGAGCCAATTCTGGCTTGTCTCGCTAGTCTTGCTCGTCTCGCTTGTCTTGCTATTACATAAATATGTTGAACGAACATCTAAAAACCCACTTCCAGTTCAGTACATTCAAATCCGGCCAAGCCGAGGTGATCGAATCCATCCTGGCCGGAAAAGATACGGTAGCCATAATGCCAACCGGTGGTGGTAAGTCGCTTTGCTTTCAATTGCCGGCAGTTATAAATAATAATTTGACGATTGTGATTTCGCCGCTCATTGCACTCATGAAAGATCAGGTTGACAGCCTGAAAGCGCGCGGGATTAAAGCTGAATTTATAAACAGTTCTCTTAGTTATCCTCAAATTCAAACAATTATTGATCAAACAAAAAACAATGAAATAAAATTGCTCTACATTGCGCCGGAGAGATTGAAAAGTTCCAGTTTTTTTCAAATGTTTACTGATGTAAATGTTGGATTGATTGCGATAGATGAAGCGCACTGCGTTTCCAGCTGGGGCCATGATTTCCGTCCGGATTATATGCTGATTGAAAAGTTTATCAGTCAGCTCAAAGAGCGACCAACTGTAGCTGGTTTCACAGCGACAGCTACGCCCGAGGTTCGTGATGATATTGTGAAGCATTTGAAATTAAAAAACCCAAATGTTTTTGTGCGCGGATTTGATAGACCGAATTTGAAGTTTTTAGTTAGAAATGATTTGAAGGACAAGGAGAGAGAGCACGAATCTCTTGAATATATTAAAAATGTTGAAGGGTCAGGAATTGTTTACGCCTTAACTCGGAAAAAAACTGAAGAAATTGCGGAGTATTTTAGTAGAAATGGAATTAGGGCGACGGCATATCATGCAGGCTTGAACCGAGACATCAGAACCCAAGTCCAGGAAGATTTTATGGAAAATAAGTTCAAAGTAATTGTGGCCACAGTTGCTTTTGGTATGGGTGTGAACAAAGCAGATGTTCGGTTTGTAGTTCACCTCGGAATGCCTGCCAGTCTGGAAAATTATTATCAGGAAGCAGGGAGAGCGGGGCGCGATGGTGATCCAGCAGATTGTGTTTTGATGGCCTCAAGAAAAGATTTTGGCTTGCAGTCATTTTTTATTAGCAAAAGTAAAGAAGAAATGATGGAGCAAGGGAAAAGCTTTGAGGAAATTAATAACGTAATTAATATTAAGTACAGAAAACTTGATAAAATACGGGAATATGTTGACAAAGACGATTGTCGTCGAAAAATTATTTTACAGTA
This sequence comes from Candidatus Kuenenbacteria bacterium, assembly GCA_013202715.1. Lineage (GTDB taxonomy): Bacteria > Patescibacteriota > Patescibacteriia > UBA11705 > JABHMO01 > JABMRF01. The sequence continues at coordinate 4,635 of JABMRF010000039.1, read as the reverse complement.
TTTTTCCGATCCTGATATTGGTAAATATGATGGTAATTGCAAAGGGTGCGATGTTTGTTTGGATTACAAGTTCACAAATAATTATCAGGAAATGGAAATATTAAAAAAAGCAGCCCTTGTGCCGAGGCAACCTGATATATTGGAGCCAGAAATATCAGATGGTTTTGAAAACGAAGACCTTGAAGCTGAATTAGAACCTGATTTGGTAGTGGATATTTCGAATACAATTAAACAAACTGTGGATTTGTATAAAGAAGGCTTTACTGCGGAAAAAATTGCCAAGATTCGCGAGCTTGGAGTCCGTACGATTTGTGGCCATTTGGTTCGTTGGTACGCCGCCGGTGGCGATCTTGATATCGAAGAGTTTGTAACAAAGGAAGAGCAGAGCATGATTTTGAGGGCAATGGCTGAGGCGGATGATTATTGTTGGTTACGACCAATCAAGGAGAATCTGCCGGAAGAGATTACATTTGATCAAATTAAGTTTGTCATTGCCAAGATTCAGAGGATTAAGATGAGGTAATTATTTGACACTGTATTACAAATGTATTACAATATGGCTATAATAAATAAATTGCAATTTATGCGGGAAATTCTAAGTTTATCTTTGCCATCTTTGGCCGAGAAAAATAGGCTTAAAAACAGAGCCAAGCAAAGAGGGTTTCAATCTTTAAGTGATTATGTGAAATTTTTAATACTTGAGGACGCTGATTTAATTCCTGAACATGAATTATGGCAAGAAATTCAGCAGGGTAGAAAAGAATACAAAAAGAAAAGGACTATCAAGGCGAAATCAATGCGTGAACTTTTATGATTATTAGAAATATTGAATACACGAAAAAATTTCAAAAAAGGCTGCGTGATTTGCCGAATGAAATGCAGAAAGTTGCCTTTGAAAAGGAAGATCTTTTTCGACATAATCCTTTGCACCCCTCTCTTCGTTTGCATGAATTGCATGGGAAATATAAAGGAATTTGGACAATTTCAATCAATTTTAGTTATCGTATTCTTTTCGAAAGACAAGAAAATGGGGATATTTTATTCCTTTCCATCGGCAAGCACGATATTTATAAGTATTTATAAAAAGTTGGACATTAAAAACAACCCTCGGGAGAGAGCTGTTTTTGTTTATAAGTAAATTCCTTGTTATTTATTTACACTTTGAATGAATTCTGCTTTTGCTTTCGTGTATTGATCTCTATTTTTAAATTGGTTTGATAATTTTATCTTTATAGTTTGATATTGTTTTGCCAATCCTTTATTTTTTATCAGCTTGTCTCTAAAGTTAATATAATTGTTCCATGTTTTTCCTCTGAATTTTACGACGTGAATATAAACCTTTCGGCAGTCTTCTGCCCCCAGTGTGAAAAACTTATTATAACGAGAACCTCGGTTATCATGATATTTATACCCCAGTTTTTCCAGTTTTATTTTGTATTCATGAAGGTCTCTGAAATTATCAATCCCAATAACAATATCAATAATTGGCTTGGCGCAAATTGAGGGGATTGCTGTACTGCCGATATGTTCAATCTTGATTTTAGGAATGGATTTGGCAATTCGATTTTTTTCTTTGTTAAAAAAAATCCCCCATGATTTTTGATGTGGAAGTAGTTTTATTGTTTTTCTTTTTAAACCGATCATATGAATGTATTATAGCAAAAAGTTAGTTTTAACGCGAAAACTTGAAAAATTAGCGGTTTCTGCTATACTTCAAGTATTGAATATTAACTTAAATTTATGCAAAAAACAGTTGAAAATTTGACCAAAGCGTTCATTGGCGAGAGCCAGGCCAGAAATCGCTATACCTATTATGCTAAAGTAGCGAAAAAAGAAGGATTTGAGCAGATTGCTTCAATTTTTGCGGAAACTGCAGAGCAAGAAAAAGTTCATGCCAAGCGATTGTTCGAACATATTCAGGAAATAAAGGAAGATAAGAGTGAAATCATCGTTGAGGCTGGGGCGCCAACAGTTTACGGCACAACAGCTGAAAATCTAAAAGCTGCCATTGCCGGAGAAAATCATGAATACACTTCAATGTATCCGGAGTTTGCAAAAGTTGCTGACGAAGAAGGATTGGGTAAGATCGCTGCCCGAATGCGAGCGATTGCCAAAGCAGAAGAGCATCATGAAGGTCGTTACAAGAAGGTATTGTCTGAACTTGAAGCCGGTACGGTCTTTAAAAAACAACAAGAAACAATTTGGATCTGCCGCGAGTGCGGATATATGCATACTGGAAATGAAGCGCCAGAAGAATGTCCGAGTTGTGATCATCCAAAAGCATATTATCAAGTGCAGAGTGAAACTTTTTAGTCCCTTAAATTTAAATACATGCCGGAACTTCCAGAAGTTGAAACAATTGTTAATGACCTAAAGAAAAATATTCTCAAAAAGAAGATTTCCGGGGTTGAAATTCTTAAAAAAAAGATTGTTCGGAACTCTCCTCAAACATTCAAGAAGACTTTAGTCGGAGATTCTTTTCAAAAGATTTTTCGGCGTGGAAAATATATTTTTATTGAATTAAAAAACGCAGACAAGACTATAGTTGTTCATCTGCGCATGACCGGTCAGCTGATTTATCAAAAGGACAAGAAAATTGTTGCCGGCGGGCATAGTCAGGGTGATGAATTGGAGTTTTCGAATAAGCATACGCATGTAATTATAAATTTCAAAGATAAATCACAGTTATTTTATAACGACGTGAGACAGTTTGGTTTTTGGCAATTGATATCATCTGATGAAATGGCGGAATTGGACAATAAAATAGGAATTGAGCCTCTCTCTCGGGAATTTTCTTATGTTTATTTTAAAAATCTTCTGACGGATAAAAATAGTAACATAAAAAGTTTTTTGCTTGATCAAAAATTTATTGCCGGTCTTGGAAATATTTACGTAGATGAAGCATTGTTCCTGTCGAGAATTAGTCCGTATCGGCGACTGAATACCTTGAATAACAAAGAGATTTTGAGCCTGCATCGAGCAATTAAAAATATTTTAGCCAAAGCTATTTTCTCTCGCGGGACAACCTTCAATGACTATGTAGATGCCAGCGGAAACAAAGGCAGTTTTCTGGCTTTTCTAAATGTCTATCAACGAGATAAAAAGAAATGCAAAAGATGTAAGAAAGAAAATATTAAAAAAGTAAAAATAGCTGGCAGAGGGACGCGGTATTGTCCGGCTTGCCAAAAATAATATGTCAGATAAAATAATTAAAGTAATGAAAGAGAATTTGGGATATCCGGAAGCTCATCCCAGTTTTGATCAGATATTTGAGGCGTACAATGAAAAGGTTGAGAGTATTGATGAGGGCGCGTTGAAAAATCAAATAAAAAAATTTGTAATTCTTGGTGCTTTGTATTATGTTAATGTTAATAATGAAAAACGTTATGGTGTTCATGAAGGAAATCACTGTCATTTTATTTGTGAGAAATGTGGCAAGGTAAAGGATGTGTTTTTGGAGGAGGGCGCTATCAATATGCTTACGGAATATTCACAAAGAAGAATTCGTTCAGCGTCGAAAATTGATAAGGTGAATATCAGTTTTGAGGGGGAGTGTTTTGATTGTAAGTAGGATAATAGATAAAATAATAAAATATTGTACAAAAAAGCGCCACGGAAAGTGGCGCTTTTTATTTTTAGGTGCAGAGCTCCAATTTAAAAGTTAAATGCCCCCCAGTCTGAAACTGGGAGGCATTTTTTTGTTTGTAGCTGTGATTGATTAGCTTCTCTCTGAGAGTAGTTGTCGAATTGCCGCAACCAATAGAACAATACCACCATCATTTTTTCCACCGCGTGGAATAATTAGATGCGCGTGCATTTTCGTTGGTTCAAAATGCGCAAGATACATATCACGGACTACTTCCCATTGCTCTATTACTGAGTCGTGGGTACGTCCTCGTCCACCTTCTGTTTCTGGTGCTGTATCTCTGAGTAGACGACGACTCAGGCAGGTATCCAGTGGAGCGTCCACGAAGATTGTATAATCAGCCATTTCTCGAAGTTTTTTACTCCAGAGAACCATAATCCCTTCAACAATAATAATTTTTTTCGGGGTTATTGGTGTGGCTTTGTCTGCCTGGCGCGTATGACAGGAGAAATCATAGAAAGGTAATTTTGTGTTATTTCCTTCTTGCAGGCTTCTTACAACATAATAAAGTTCTTCCCAGTCTATAGCTTTTGGATGGTCAAAATTAATTTCAGTGCGTTTAGTTGCCGGAATTGATGACTGATCTAGATACAACATATCTAGAGGAACAAGTGTGCAGATATCAGTACCGAGTTGTTCAATTATTTCTTTCACAACCGTCGATTTCCCGGATCCACTTGATCCAGCTACTAGTATAATAATTGGCTTTGTCATTGATCATGTCCTCCAGTAATTTAGAGAAGAAGATACTTTATTGGAATGAATTTTTTATGGTAATGAACTGGTGCTATTATACATATTTCTCAGGATTGGTCAAGATTACAAAAATTTTCATTTAACACAAAAACACCATTTTAAAGAGGTGTTTTTGTGTAAGATTTCTTCTGATAATTTTAATTGGAGCTCCTTAGGCCATGACGTTTGAACTAGCTTTTCACAGCTAAAATTTCCATTCCAACTTTATTTTTCCAATATTTAAATTTAATTAT
>JABMRF010000038.1 GCA_013202715.1 Candidatus Kuenenbacteria bacterium | reverse complement strand
CCTATAAACTATAAGCTATGAGCTATGAGCTATGAGCTATGAGCTATGAGCTATGAGCTATAAGCTATAAGCTATAAGCTATAAGCTATAAACTAATCCCTATTTATTAGTTAATTTACTTACTTTTAAAATCTCATCAATCATCAGTTGTTTTTTGCTGCTATTTTTTGCAGCCATGGCGCTTTTAAAACAACTGTTTAAATGTCCTTCCATTAGTAAATGATGAGCTGATTTGAGAAGACCAATTACGGCCAAATTTTGCTGCATAATATCAACGCAATATTTGTCATCTTCGGTCATTTTCATAATCTTTTCCAAAAGTGTCCTCGATTTTTTGAAATTAATTAACGCTTTGTGTTTTTTGTTCATATCACTAGACATTCTTAATTATTAATTCTTTATTTTTAATTATTAATTTTTCCCACACCCCCACCCCAGGTATAGGTTCATAGTACCCCCGCTACCAAATGTTGTCAAGAACTCCTGTGGATAAAAAAAGAGGGAAGCAACGCTCCCCTCTAATATCTAACTACTTATGATTTACACTCTTTATTTTTACCGTGACAACCAACCAATGCCCAAACGCCAGATACAATAAAGCCCCAAATATAGGCCTGAATTGCGCCAAGAATAAAGCTCATAACATTCATACCATCGAAGCCAAAGAATGACATTTTGAGCATACTTAGATGCATTTCCTGTTCAACCGGTCGAATGTAATACCAGAGAAAACAGATTACAAATAGTACTAGAAAGAACATACCAAGATGATTGGCGCACTTCCAGCTACAACATTTTTTATCCTTCATACAAATTTATGTTATGAGTTAATTAATAAATTTATTTTACTGATTTTTCTGCTTCTTTCAAATCCAACGACAATGTCTTTGAGACCCCGTCATCGCCCATTGCCACGCCATAGAGAACATCCGCCACGTGCATTGTTACCCGATTATGAGTAATCAAAACAAATTGTGCTTTATATGAAAGTTCTTGAAGAATTCCGGCAAACTTTTGTGAATTTGCTTCATCAAGCGCTGCCTCAACCTCGTCAAGAACAATAAATGGAGAGGGGTTACTGTCAATGATCGCACAAATCAGGGCAAGCGAAGTCATAGTTCTCTCACCACCGGACAAGACAGCAATATTGCTAATTTTTTTGTTCGGTGGGGCAACCATAATTTCAATCCCGGTATTCAAAAGTGTGGATTTTTCTTCAGGCAACAGCTCTTCTTCTCCGTTTTCACCACTTAAAGCTTCCGGCTGTGAGGTTAATCCCTTTTCCTCCCCTCGACCACGCTCGGGATCTACGACTTTCTTTTCTTTTTGAACCATTTCTAATTTTGCCTTTCCACCATCAAATATTTTTGTAAAATATCGCTCAAAAGCTTTGTTAATCTTTTTAAATGACTCACCAAACTGCTTGCCAATAATTTCGTCCAGTTCTTTTACAACTTTTTCTAGGTCTGTAATTGCTTTTTCCAGATCATTCACCTGTCCGCTCAGAAATTCATATCGCTCTGAAACTTCTTTGTGTTCTTCCATAATTTCCGGATCAATGCCACCAATTTGATCAAGGTTGTGTTTTAGTTTACTAATTTCAAACCAAAGTTGATCAAGATTTGCCGCCTGTTCAATATTAACATTATCAAGATCAATATCAGCACCCAGCTCTGCCGCAATTTCCTTGGTCAAATCTTCTTTTTTAGTTTCAATTTTTGCCAATTGAATATTTATCTCGTTTAACTCTGTATTTACTGAATTTAATTTTGTCTGATATTTTTGCAACTCATCCTGCAAACGAAATAGTTCAGTTTTCTTTTTCTCTTCCTCCAAATTAAATTCATCGATCTTTTTCCTGACTACCTGAACTTTTTCTTCGTGAGCTTCTGCCTGACGCTCTATTTCTTTTCTCTTGCTTTCCAAATTTTTGAAATACAGATCTTGGTCCTGCGGAGCAATCTGGTCATCAGAAATTTCGTCAGCTATTTTTTGCTTTTCTTTTTGCAGGGCACTTACATCGTTGCCAAGCGCTTTGACTTTTGTTTCACCGACCTGAACTTCCACACGCATGGTGTTCATTTCCTCAGCTAAGCTTTGCTTTTGTCTATCTAAATCCTCAATTTTTGATTTTAGAATTGCAATTTCTTTTAATTTCTCCTCTTGGGTGGCAAAACTTTTCTGCTGATTGACAATCTGCCAATTCAAACTTCCCTGACGCCGATATCCACCTCTCATAGCACCATTTTTTTCAAGCAAATCACCATCCAGGGTGACCATTCTTTCCTGACCAACTCCGATATCTCGGGCATTATTTATATTATCAACAATAATTGTGCTTCCAAAAACAAACTGGAAAACTTTTTTGTATTTAACATCATAGCTTAATAAATCAACCGCAAAACCAACTGCGCCGGTGTGTTCGAGCAATCTTTTGCTTTCCGCTCTGGGCGCATAACCGGAAATTTTATTTAACGGCAAAAATGTTACACCTGCTAATTTGTTTGTCTTCAAATATTCAATGCATTTAATAGCTACGGTTTCGTTTTGGACCACAACACAGGCCAGTCGATTCCCGGCCGAGCTGCAAAGAGCGGTCTCATACATAGATTCAACTTTACCCAGCTCGCTTACTGTCCCGAGAATTCCATTGATTGAGTCGCGCTGTCGCAAAATCGCTTTAACAGACTCAAAACTGGCTGATGATCGCCCACCCGCTTTAATTTTTGCCAAGTCATTTTCAGCAACCTGTAAATTATTATTCAAAACGGTCAACTGATCACCCAGGTCATAAACCTTTTCCTCTGATTCAGCTAAAACCTGCTTTCTATGAACTAATTTTGTTTCAATGTTGTTCAGGCTTTCCTGAATCTCATTTACTCGTCTTTCAATTTCTTCCTTCTTGTTTTCCAACCAAGACAAGTTTTGCTTTCCAATTTTAACATACTCCAGGTTCATCTTTCCCTTGACCATTGTCAAATCTTTCAGTAGATCATTTTTTTCTGTAATCAGCTTGTTATATTCCTTTTGCAAATTGTTAAAAATATCTTTTCTGGATTCCTGTCTGGCAGATTTAGCTATTTCAACTTGGACTTGGTCCAGTCGTGTTTGCAATTCCTGTTTTAATCCATCTTTGATATTAAAACTCTCGGAATGTTTTGCTTTGTCCCTTTTCATGGTCTGACAAATCTGGGCGTAATATTTTTTTTGAAAATCACACAGCTGTTTTTCGACCTGTTTTCTTTTTTCAAGTTTTTTAATTTGGCGAGTTAGAGAACGAAGCCGAGGTTCAAGTTCTGCCAAAATATGATTTGTCTGATCTAGGTTTTCTCGAGAGCGTCTTAGCCGGTTGACCGACTGATCTCTTTTGATCTGATATTGTTTGACGCCGGTCGCTTCATCAAAAAAATCTTTTCTTTCAAAGGCGGAAATATTAATAATATGATCAACCATTCCCTGACCCACTATTCCATAGCTCCGCTGACCAAAATTCGCTTTGGCCAAGAGAATTAAAATATCGTACAGGCGGACGCGACTTTTGTTTATCAAATATTCAGTTTCACCGTTTCGGTACACTCTTCTGGTTATGGCAACTTCGCTAAAGTCAATCGGCAATTCCTTGTCCTCATTATTCATATACAAAACCACTTCGGCAAATCCTTGTCGAGCTTTTTTTTCTGAGCCACCAAAAATAACATCGTCCGACTTTTTGCAACGGATTAATTTCAAGCTCTGTTCACCCAGCACCCAGCGAATAGCATCCGCTACATTTGATTTCCCAGACCCATTTGGCCCGACAATTCCGGTGATACTCTTCGCGTTCTTGTCATGATTGGATTTTTCCGGAAACTCAATAACGGTCTTTCTAGCGAAAGATTTAAATCCTTGAATTTCCAGTCTCTGTAGATACATAAACGATGTCCCTATTATACCAAATTTACTTAACCAGAACAACACTTGGCTGTTGACAAAATTACTTTTTGAACGAAAAATTTCTGGCGGATTCCCATAGAACTTGAAACTGCGCCTCCATCATCTGAGAAAGAGAAATACTTTCAACAATAAAACCAAAATAATCTTTTTCAAGTGAAATAAAGCGAACAGTACCGCCGTAAATAGCATAGCCGAAGGTAAAATTAAATTTTGACGGCACAATTCGCACCTGTCTTTTCAATTTAGCGTTAGTTTCGAGAAACGGATACTTTTTTAGTGAAGGAATCGCGCATTCCGGCCACAAAACCTTGATATCAATATTTCGGGCAACTCTTTGTTTGTGAAAATCAGAAAAAAAATCTGCACTCAAAAGTTTAATCGCTTTTTCCGGTGGCCAAAATACGGAAACTGTCATATCGCGGTACAAAAGCATATCTTTCATCATTTGCCGTAATTCTTTTTGTCCCTCGTAAATCTGAATCCGTGGCCGGGCCTTTGCCCTCTTGCTATGATATTCAGTTTTTAGCTCGCCCAGGCTTTTTTCTGCAGCTATAAGTTCGGTCTGCTTTTCTCTGAACAAAAGTTTAACTTTTTCCGGTGGCTGAACCGCAAACATTTTCACGCCACTCTTTTGCGTTTCCAGGACCAATCCAATTCCAACCAACTTTTTCAGCAAATCATAAACCACCGGCCGTGCCAGCCCAGTTTGTTTAGCTAATTCTCCCGCTCCAGTTAATCCGCTGTAAAACAATTTTTCATACAGTTCCATTTCAACCTCTCTTAATCCGAATAGTTGTAGTAGTTTCCTTATTTTCATTTTTGATTCTTTAAACTTTACTCTTTACCCCTTAATCCTTCCTTGCCCCTTGATCTTTGCTCTTTGCCCCTTAGTTTCGTCGGATTGTTACGACATTATTTACAATACACTAGTCAAAGGCTATAGTCAAACGACGTGGCTCTTTACAACTACCTCTCGGCTCTGCTCGAGACCTACGGAAGGAGGGAATCAATGAGGGCACCAATAATTGGGTTAGCAATCTTTCTTGCGGTAGTAGGTATTATTTGGTATGGCTCATGGAATAAGGAACAAGACCTTAAAAAACGTCATGAAGTAAACATGAAAAGTGAAAAAAATGCTACCGGCGTAATTCTTCATGGACGTGACTGTTGGGGTTGGATACAAAACAATAACACCTTCGAGATAACAATCAAGCAAACAAACACTATTTACCGTCGTTACTCTACAGATGAGTACACAAGATGGGTAACAGCACTTACACCTGGAGAAAGACAAAAAGTCTATATTAGGGATACAAACTCTTTTTACATTTACAATCCAAATGGTATTCTAATTGGCTTTATACAACCATAATCTGAATCAGTCCCAAAACAACCCTTGTTAAGGAGGAAATGATGACTAAAACCCAAAAAGTACGTCTGTGGTCAATAGTAGCTATGCTGGTGGGTATTTCTGGGCTGGTTTGTATCACACGAAATCAACACAACATTAACGAAATAAATCAAAAAACAGAATACGTTGTTAGCGGTGTAACTTTTCATGGATATGACTGCTCAGGCTGGATACAAAACAATAATAATTCCCCGGTCAGCATAAAAAAAAGAAACCTCTATCGTCTTCTCGGAAGAAGGAAAACCGAGTGGATCACGAAACTTGAACCGGGAGAGAAGAAAGAAACATACTTGAGCTCAATAAGCACCTTTTCTATTTTTGACATGAACGACGTATTGATTGGTTACATAGACCTTTCTGTCGAATCGCCCGCCAAATAACATTCTTTTGGAGGAAAAAATGACCAGAAAACTGGGAACGTGGAAAAGGTGGGGAAAACAACCAAATCAAGCTATGAGGCACCAATTTGATCAAGATGTATGTTCACACTGTGGGTATCGGGAGGGCATGTTACTTTATAAATATGGAGTTGGCTTTTCAAACGAACTCGAATTTTGCAAACCTGAATATGAAAACAACAAAATTGTGAGATATCTTGCTGTTGGTGTTTTGGTGAGAGAATGCCCACAATGTTTTGAGCATTGTTATTCTCATGTTTATAAAATTAGCTGCACAGTCATAGAAAGACAGGTCAACAAATATCCTCCATTTTTAATAGTACCAGGCGCATACGAAGCTTTTATGCAAATGCTCAAGGAGGTGGGAAATGACTGAGTACATCCCCAAATACACCCGCGATTGGAAAAAATGGGGAAAACAACCAAGCAATGCCATGAAGCACCAAGACGATTGGGAAGAATGTCCGATTTGCAGATTTCGAAGAAGTTCTCATTTTTATCCTTACATTGTAGGTTACCGATCATTAAAAAGATACCACGCTTCTGTTGGCGAACTTGTAATAGAATGTCCAAAATGTTTTGGGTTTTTCACCTCACACGTCCATGAAACGGACATCTTCTTGGCGGAAGTAGCACACGAAAATCCAGAGTTCTTTGAGATTCCAGAAGCGAGAGAGGCTCTTTTAAGAATGCTCAAGAAGGAGTAAAAATGCACACCGAAAGACAACTAAAAATCTACAACTTTCACTTGAGATTCTTTCTGGAATGGCTTGATAAAAAACTACAGCCTACACTAAAAGCAATTTTGGACTATCACGATTTTCCTCTTAATGTCCTAAACTTTGAACGCGAAGAGCGCTACGCCTACGGTTACTTAAAAATGTTGGACGGCATGGCCGAGGTTATGGAAATGAATGAGGACGAACAAAACATGCTATTCGCGCAAGCAAAAAAAGATATTGTTATGGAGATCGATTGGAAAGAATTGTATAGGTATTCCTGATAAACAAAAAACCCCCGCTTGAAAACTCGGGGGCTTGCCCTGAAGTCATCGAGACTGCCTGTCAGTAGATAGGCTTATCGATACTTCAGGGCCTTTTTATTTTACAATTTAATCTTCCAGCTGATTCAAAGTAATCTCAATCGGCTCGGTTGAAACTCCAAATATAATCGCTAATGGCGAAGCTATATAGGAATTTAAAATATTCTTATCAAATTTACCTGGAGGCAAGGACAAACTTTTTGACGCTAATAATTTATTTTTTTCTTGTTGCAACTTATCTCTCGGAATTAATAAATAATTAGCAAACTTATTTGCCTGTGCTTCAATATAAACATATTTTTCAGCGGAAATCTGTTGAATAAACTGGTAATAATCTTCAAATCCCTTAATACCAAAACTATCATAAAGTTCTCTATGCATAACAAGATGGCCAATTTCGTGAGCAAACGAAAACCGCAAACGATTTTGATACCGCTCATCTAAAAATTTATCATTATCAACATAAATATCCTTAAAGCTTGATGCTAATAAAGCATCTGTATCGCAAAATGAACCCAAATTAGGAATGGGGATTATATTAATTTGCAGCTTCACATCAATTATTTTTTCTATATCAACAGGAATCGAGGCATCCCAATATCTTCGTCGGAAAGTCTCAACATAACTGCTAATTTTTTGATTGCCTAAAAAGGGCACAACAATATCTCTGTATTCCATTTTTCTTCTAAGATTTATTAATTAATTCCAACAACCGATCAATCTCCTTTTTGGTCGGCTTTTTATTGCGCAAGGTTCTAAAAAATGCCGGCAAACATTCGACTGCACTTTCTCGAGACAAAATATCCTGAGGAATTATTCCCTGCGCTACTTTTGCTCCATCAACAAAATCCTGTAGAATATTTGTGCGGACATCAATCCCTAAAACTTCAGCCCATTTTCGCAATATTCTTTCATCTGAGGGAGGAGACAGTATTCCTCTTTCAATTTTACTCCAGTTGCTAGGATCATAGCCGGTTAATTTACATGTTTCTCTCAAGCTCAACTGTTTTTTAATTCTTAACTCTTTCAAAAGATTGCCAAATTTTTTAAGATTTTTTTGCATACATTTTAGTTATACGTTTTATATATTTTCTTGTGGTATTATAATACCACACCTTAAAACCATGTCAAGCGAATGCTACCGGATCTTCACAATTGATTACCATCACCTGCCAAAACATTTAGAAACCAAAAACCCCCGCGTAAAAACTCGGGGGCTTGCCCTGAAGTCATCGAGACTGCCTGTCAGCAGATAGGCTTATCGAGATGTACTTCAGGGCCTTTTTATTCACTTATTTTAATTTAATCAATAATTATCGAAATAGAGCCTGACATATGCTTGCCACCGGCCGGATCAACGATCTCAGCGTAGATTTCATAATCACCTTTTTCATAAACCTGTGGCCAATTGAGCGTGACATTTCCTGAATCCGGAAGAATGATAGCACCAATATGATTAATTTGATTGGTGGATTTATTTTTCTGATAAAAATTAACTTTTTCTGTAGCAAGCAGATCAGTCAACTGAATTTTCAGTGGCAAAGGGAAAGCATCTTGATGATAAATCGCTCCATTGGACGGGAAGTTCCAGTTCAAGGTTGGTGGCGGTGCATCAACTAATATATTCAATTCAATCTGTGCTTCATTTGAATTCCCAACATCATCATAGGCAACCACGCGAAGCTGGTGATATCCTTTTACAAAATAACTTGAGATTGGATAATGCAAACTATATGGAGAACTGGTTTTCGTTTGCATTAATTTCTTGTCCAGGTAGTACTCAACCCTGGTAATTCCACGCGGTGCTGACAGGGTCGCATTGACATCCAAGTGAGAGCCACTGATTGTAGCTTTGTCGCTCGGACTATTAATAAATACCGTTGGCTTATTTGCTTCGACATGTAGATCGTCAAATTCAGATGGTGGCATCTCATTTACAAATTCACCACCTGCCTCTTCGGCCACAGCTTTTAACCATTCCTGAACTGACGCTTCCCAAAACTGATATTGAAAATCAGCTTTCGCAGGCTCGTCCGGAACACCGCCCCGCGGATCATCTTTGTAAACATAATGTAATATTGTATGCGCGTCTTTGAATTTTTTTTCCTCAATCGCCTCTGGCGGAGTTAATTCTGTGGCTAACTTTCCGCTGTATTTATCAATTTTAATAATTTTTTCTGCTACAATTTCTCCGTCTAGAACCGCTTTTCCAGTGCTTTCAATTTCAACATCAGGAAATCCTTGTGCTGGCGCTCCGGCCAAAGCATTTTTCATGTATTCATGCCAAATCGGAGCCGCGATCACACCACCGGCAGCACCCTTCTTCATAGCCGAATTATCATTGTTACCAGCCCACACTCCGGTCGCAAGATCAGGTGTATAGCCCATGGTCCAGGCATCACGATAATCATTTGTTGTTCCGGTCTTTGCGGCAGCAGGCCGGTCGGGCAAAGTTAAATAACTACCGGCACCAAAAACATAGGCCCGGGCTCCATCATCAGACAAAACATTTGTTGTTATATTGGCAATCTCCTTGTCAATCACTTTTCTTTTCCTCTCTTCATACTCCATCAAGATATTTCCCTTGCTATCTTCCACTCTCAAAATCACAACTGGCGGATGATAAACTCCCTGATTGGCCAAAGTACCAAAAGCTGCAGTATGCTCTAGCAAACTGACCTCTCCGCCACCCAAAACTAACGAAAGACCAAATCTTGACCTATCTTCAAACGATGTATAGCCAAATAGTTCTAGTAAATCTACCACCTTTTGCACACCAACCAAATAAATCGTTTTTACAGCAGGAATATTTAGTGAACCTTGAAGAGCCTTGCGCATTGAAACCGCTCCATGTTCCACTAAATCATAATTCAAAGGGTGATAATCTTTTATGTCAGTTTTAAAAGTTGTTTCCACGTCGTATAAAATTGTATTTGGCGTATATCCCTGTTGCCAAGCCGCGGTATAAATCAAAGGTTTCATTGATGAGCCCGGTTGACGCAAACTCAGGGTAACATTTACATTACCGTCTTTTTCAACATCAAAATAGTCCTGAGATCCAACCATTGCCAGAACCTGTCCATTTTTTGGATCCAGTGAAAGCAGGGCGGCGTTATGAAATCCATATTGCCCTCCCTTTGCCTCAACACCGCTACTAACAGCATCCTCAGCCGCTTCTTGTTTTTCCAAATCCAAGGTTGTCACAACTCTCAAACCACCGGTTTCTACCAGTTCGTCACCCAATTCTTCGCTTATCAATTCTTTTACATACATTACAAAATGAGGGGCAGTGATAGATTGTTTTTTTAACGCAAATTCAATTTTTTCTTCGCTGGCTACTTTTGCCTGCTCTTCTGTAATATAGCCATTATCAACCATTTGTTTTAATACATATCCTTGTCTGATAAATAGTTCATCTTTATGCGAACCGTATGGTGAGTAATAAGTCGGAGCTTGAGGTAAGGCTGTCAAAACTGCCGCCTCACCAAGAGTTAAGTCTTGAACATCCTTGTCTAAAAATGTTTGACTGGCGGATTGAATACCATAAGCCACTGAACCGTAAGGAATCTCGTTGAGATACATTTGAAGAATCTCATCCTTTTCAAAAACTTTTTCAATTTTATATGACAAAATAAATTCTTTAATTTTTCTAGAAAGTCTTCGCTCATTCGTTAGAATAGAATTTTTAACAAACTGCTGAGTCAGAGTTGAGCCGCCACGCGCTCTTTTTCCCATCAAGGGATCAATTATAACCCCCTTGAACATGGCCAACAAATTGTAACCCTTGTGTTCATAAAAATGCTTATCCTCTGCGGAAATAGTTGCCCACTGCACAAACTCGGGAATTTCTTCCAATTCGACTAAAGTTCTTTTCTCAGTTCCATGCACATCATACAGGACAGTTTCTTCGTCCCGATCATAAATCTTTGTACTCTGAGAAATATTTCGCTCCAAAAGTTTTGATGGATCAGGAAGAACGCGAGAATACCAGGCAAAAGCGCCAACAATATAAATAACAAAAATTAAACCTAAAATTATGGCCAGCTTAAATCCTCGCTTGAATAAATATTGAATTTTTTTCTTGAGCCATCGCTTCAACCTTCTATTCGATCGTTTTTGTTGTGGCGGTCGGTGACGAATGACTCGGAGCTGTGGGTTCGACATATATATTACGCGAATATGAATGAATGCGAATGACGCGAATCGCGAATATCGTAAATATCACTATTCTTTTGCGTTTGGATTCAAAATCCTTTTTGGTGCAAGATACTGACTCTTATAATTTGCAAGAATTGCCAATTTCATGTTTAGTGATTCTAAATACCTCATTACCTGATTAAAATCTTCTTTTCCAAGTATTCTTTTAACCTTAATTTCCAAAACTATCTTATCTTCAACTAGAAAATCTACTCGATTTCTACCTTTCCTTTCGCCGTCAAAAGAAGGCTCCAAAACTTTTTCTCTTTCATATTTATAATTTCTTTTCTTTAAATAATATTCAATTCGATCACAAACTTGTTTTTCATTACAAAAACGACCTAAATCGTTATGAACCGCAAAAAGAATCCCTGTTAGCTCATATGAAAGGTCTGCATAAATGATTTTACTTTTCATATTTCATTATTATTCGCGATTCGCGTCATTCGCATCAATATTCGCGACATTCGCGTTATACTCAAGTCCTAAACAGCATCCTAATTATATCACGTCCCGGAAACCTTGGCTTTCCTTCGTGAGGATAATGATGCAGGACAATATGCGGACGGGGATTGATTTCAATAATCACGCCCTTTTTCGAAGAAATATCTTCAGTGAGAATATCAACTCCGGCGGCCGGTAATTTCAAAATCCTGCTTGCTCTAATCGCTAACTGTTTTAATTCTTTTGAAATAAGGTCCGTGCAGTCAATACTTGTTCCGCCTTCAGCAATGTTTGCCGCTTTTCGTAAATAAATAATCTCTCCGTTTGCAGGCACACTATCAAATGTTAGGTGTTGCTCCTGGAGTATCTTTTCTGACTTTGTACCCATCTTAATTTTCTTCTTGTATTCTTCTTTGATCCTATTTTTTCTTTTTATTAATAATTCGATATCCGCTTTTCCATTACCAACAACAAAAGCCGGAATTCGCTTCACCACGTAAACGTGCTTGTAATCAATAACTGTCACGCGATAATCGTCACCCGGCACAAATTCTTCTACTAAAACCCTTTGACCGTACTTTTTTGCCAAGCGATACGCTTTTTTTAGCTGCTTTTGATTGGTAATATTTACGGTTACACCACGACCAAGAGAAGCTCGGTTTGGCTTGACCACAACCGGTCGTTGTTTGCGGTAAAAGCCTATTGCTTCTTCATAATTGGAAATCTGCTTCTGCCTGGGGACCGCTATTCCAAAATGTTTTAAGATGGCCGTTGTAAATCTTTTACTATCTGCGAGGATATAGCTTAGGTGGCTTGTTTTCTCAGTAGCAGATCTATTAATCAAAACCTCTTTCTTTCCATTGCTAACTTTATGCAGAGCGCCCTCTGTATCATATTTGCTAAACTTAAAACCACAGCTTCGGGCAGATTTTGCCAAAACATCAACGTGCGCTGGAATTTTTTTCTTCTTTTTTGCCATATTTATCAGAGATTTTTTTATAAACTTTACAAAAGTCCTTTTTTTATTAATGTTTGAAGCATCACTTTGGCCGGATTTCTAGGTCTGCCGAAATGTGGATAACGATGAATCATAAAACCCGGGATTGGATTGACCTCTATGAAATAGCCTTTGTCATCTGTATAATCTCGGCACATGAAATCAAATCCAGCTACCGGCATTTTCAAAGCCCTGGCCGCAGCAATTGCCATCTCTTTTATTTTTGGATTTAACTTATCAGTAATATCTCGAGACTCTCCACCAGTTGCCAAATTTGCCGTTCGCCTGACATACACTCTTTGATCTTCGTCTGGAACTGATTGCAGGGTCAAATCTTGACGAGTTAAAACATGTTCCAGTCCTTCGTCAATTATAATTCTTTTTTTGTGTTCTTTTTTCTGTCTATTTTTATGCCAGATCAGTTGACGAATATTTTTCTTGCCGTCACCTACAACATAAGCAGGGATTTTTTTGATAGCAAAAACATGTTTGTAATCAATTACCAAAACCCGATGGTCATCTCCCGGAACCGCTTTTTCAGCTATAATGCATTTTGAATATGTACTTTGAATTTTTTTCTTTGTATTAGCAAAAGCAAAATTAACCGCCTCGCGCAACTCTTCTCTGGTTTTAACACCAATCGTAATTCCTTTTCCACGATTAGCAGACAATGGTTTAATCACAATCTTCTTATGTTTTTTCAAAAATGCCAAGGCCTCTTTGTAATCTCGAATTAGCTTAAAAGTTGGCACAGGGAACCCATGTTTTTTTAATGTAAAACTTGTTAAATATTTATTTGAAGCAATTACATAAGCCGGATCGCCAATCATTTCCGTCAGCGACTGATAAATAAAAGTATGCTTGTCTTTTCGAGACAACATAAAAGCACTTCCGCTTGTGCCGATTTTTTTATGAGTAATATTTAGTTTTTCCGCTTCTTTCAAAATTACTTTTGCGTATGGAGACGTTTTCATAATTGTATATAACTTACTTTAGAATACCACATCTGTACCGATGATTCAATATTTCAGAATGTAATTTAAATATTCGTATATCTTAACACAAAAGAAAAAGACTGGCAACAGTTGTTGCCGGTCTTTTTTGCAAAGGGCAAAAAACCAAGAGGCTAAGAACCCTAAAGAGCTACTTTCAAAGTACTATACACTTGCAGATCTGCCTCGAGTTTATCGAGGG
>JABMRF010000037.1 GCA_013202715.1 Candidatus Kuenenbacteria bacterium | reverse complement strand
TTTTATAATAAATTACAATAGGCGTTCGACTCGCATGCCTTAGACACGCCGCCAGCGTTCTCCCTGAGCCAGGATCAAACTCTCAATAAATGTTGCCCAGTTTAAAGGCCTTTGCGAATAAATTCGACAAAGTCTGGGTCTGCCTAAAATAATTGAAGAGTTTCCTATCACTTAGCTATTGTTAACTTGTTTGGAAGTGGCACACCTGTGCCTACTTCCGAGATTTGGGTATCTCGCAAAATTTTGTGGATTTACATTGCTATACAATTTTCAACGTTCACGTGCTCACTAGTATAGAGTATTTTTAAAAACATGTCAAATGGTTTATTAGGTAAAAAGTAAAAGGTAGAAGTTTATAGTAATGGTGCTGTAAAATTAAAGAAAAACAGCCCATTGTAGGGCTGTATGATTTTATTTAGTTCTCGTAGTATTCTGTGGGCTGCACGGTCATTATTACATTATCAGGATTGTAAAGTATCCAACGAATGGTATCCCAGATTTCAAAATGGCATTGGTGGCCTTCATTTATATCCATCGAACGTAGATCCTCAATGCAGTCCAGTGAGCTCATGTTTCCGAAGTCAATCATTCCTGGGTCTGTCCAGAGACGGAGAACCTCTGTCGGGCTATCTACTCTAGTCATCCCAATTTGAACTGGGCTAATTACCAACAATTGCCCATTGTTTGGGGTACTGCATATGATAACAACGTTTTTTTCCTTCGCATACCCAAAGAGAGCTTGTAGCTCAGCATTGATTTGACATTTTGACATAGGACTTTCTATTGCTATTCGGTACTGTATTTTTGCCTTTTGAAGAAGGTTACCCATTTTTTTCTCCTGATTAGATGAACCGTATCGATAGATTAGACAAATTGGTTGGTTTTGTCAATATATAAACAAGGCGCTGTATTGCAAGGGGCTTGTTGTTTTTCTTTTTAGAGTTATTAGTTTGAATTTTAATTAGATTATGGTAAAATTAGGTTAGTAATGTAGTCCCCTTTTTATAAAATTAAATTATTCATTATATGCTAAAAGAATCAGGTCTTCGACTCCGAGGTCGCTCAGACTCGAGGAGAGGGCAGTCAAGTGAAATTGATTCAAAGCTTCCAGCTGGAGTGGAACAAAAAAGAAAAGAACTGCGATCAATGGAAGTTGTTTTGGAAAAAGTAGAGGCAATACTTTGGGCAAATCTCAATGCCGGTTACCAGGAAATAGTTGAAAAAATAATAGCGGAAACAGAGGGCGCAGGCGTTGAATTAAATGATGAACAAAAAGAGCTGATTGAAGAAAAAGTTCAATTATGGATTGAAGATGTTTCTTTTGGAATTGAAAGTCTAAAACAACTTTATTTGGATGGATGCCTGGAACAGTTTGAATTCGGCACAGAAGAGTTTGATACTGCTTGGCAAAATCGACAACCTGTTTTTGATGATACCGATGAGCCGTGGCGGTTGATTGAATCTTCGGAAGTTATAAAGAGAGGATTGATGGTTCGATTGGGTTTGAGCGATAAAAGCGTTGATGATATTACTGTTTATGCTGATCATCCGCCAATGATTGTACTCCAATTCAAGGACGATAATGATTATGACAGAGTAGCAAAAGAAAATTTGGGTAATTATTCAAATTCTACCAGTCAGGGTAAAGCGACTCGAGATTTTTCGTTTTTCTCTGATATAGAGGATCCGGACAGTCCTCAGGGTCTTGCCGGATTGCGTGGTTGCGTTGCGATTTTGCGACCGAATGCTGATGAACATATTCGTCATCATGAAGAGCAACATCTTTTTTACGGAAAGTATGTTGCCCCTTTGAAAGGTTTTAATGATTTCCGCTTTACTGATGAATTGGCAGCTTATTTGAAAACAGGAGATTATAATTTTTCTGATTTTGGAATATTTTCCGATGAAACAGAAAGTGGCTTTTATCTTTACAAGACATACTCACCTGAATGGTTGGCGGTAAAGCATGAACTTATGAAGTTAAAATGGCACGGTGTTCCGGCAAAAGATCTTTGGTCAATGGTTTCTTTGACTACTGATTTCAAAGACTTAGTTCGCAGGTTGAAGGATGTGGATGTCAGCCCTGATGATTTTAAACCGGGAGATTATGAAACTCATGTTTCCAGTTGGTTTGCGGAAAATCACGATCAATTATCGCCTGAGTATTATGAAAAGATAGAACCGAAAGCAAGAATGCATTTGGACAATTTTCTTCGCCAATGGAGTGTGAATTTATTGGATGTTTTGGATACCAAGAAACATGGAGATGAATTCAAAGTTTATTTGCTCGATCAGTATTGGAAACATTGTTTGGGTGTTGTAAGAGAAAATGTAAAAATGTTCCCCGATTTGGCCGATCAATCAATGTGCCACAATGCGTTTCAAGAGATGTCGGAAGAGGAGGCTGCCGATAGAGACAGCTCAATGTCGCAATTTCTCATGAAAGAGCAAATGAGTTTTGTGAAAAGGGTTATGGAATCACGAGAACAAGATCTCTCTGAACTAGATTTACCGGAATTTACGGAAAAGGCGGAGACCGCCGAGAGTCTATTATTAAAAATCGAAAAATGGTCAGCCGCTCTCTCGGCGATTGAAACTTATACTAGTGAAACAAAACAATTGTCATTTCACAAGATTTATTCAGTGAGGTTTTCTGAAATTATTCAATCAGTTTTAGGACTTGATTATAATGAGCTGGATTATTATGAAAAAGCAAAAGCTTTGAAACAACTGAGAGAGGCTGTATTTGATAAAAATAGAGAGAATGCAGAATTGATAGGGCAGGCTAATGAGCTTGAAGAGATTTTGCTGGCAAAAGATATAACACCACCTTTTAATTTGAAACCGTCATATTTTTTTGTTGATCTGTTTGAATTGAATGGAAGAATAAAAAAATATCTTTTTGAAATGCGGAGGATGGTAGATGAAAAAAGCGCAAAAGCTCAATAAATAAAATACCATATCGCAATAATAAAAAAACACGAGTGATCGTGTTTTTTGATACGTTTTATTATATTGACAAATCAATAGATCAATGTTAAGTTTAATTCGCACATTGATAATTGGCTCCAAGGAGGTGCCCAAAATGGAAAATATTCTACTTGGATTAGGTTTGTTAGTAGCAATTCTTTTAAGCATTGTTATCTATTGCAATATTGGCATGCAATATGGAAAACTGGTTTGGAGACTACTCAAGATAAATGATATTCGCTTAGAGGCTACGAAAAGACATTATCGTAATCTTTACGATAGGCTTTCTCTAGACATTTCATTCAAATGGTATTTTCTGTTTTTCTTTCCCTTGAAAACATTTGATGCCATTTATGAACGGTCCTACAGAAAAATATCTGAAGCATGTTTAAGTGTTGCTCGTAAATCGTTTGGCAAAGTATCATGCTTGAAAGATGTTCCACATGCAGTTTGTGCAAAGCAAAAGTATCGTTATTTTACTTCTAATGAAGAAGTGGCGGTCTATGAACCTCACTTGTTAGGATTCTACTTCTTTAATCACAAAAAAGGATTTTTCTTTACTTGTGCAATCATGTGGCCGTTCCTTATTGTCAATAATATTATTTTTTCAACAATCTGCGGCATTGTCATTGGCTACAATATTTTACTGAGGATGTACTGGCAATCTCCTCTTCCAGATTGGTTCAAAGCCTTACCTAATCGAGCCATGCTCAGCATAACTTCTCCCTCGCGTAAATGTGTAAAAATTGACTAGTCAATTTCAACTCGACCTCTTCGTCGAGTTTTTTTTATTTCAAAACTAACCAAATAAATAAAATTAAAGCCAAACCAAGTCGGCACCATGTGGTAAAAATAAAAAAACACGCGTGATCGTGTTTTTTTAATATGTTTTATTTTTGCTTGCTCTTCTTATTTCTCCATTCAGTAATATTTTTGTGATGCCCAGAAAGCAAAATTTTTGGCACGATTGATTTTTTGATTTCTTCCGTCTTCGCTTTAGCTACGACGGACACGTGTTTTTTTGTTTTCTTACTTCGAGTTTTATAATAAAAAGCCTCCGGTCTTGTATACTGCGGATATTCTAAATAACCAGGGATTGAATGTGACTCTTCGTCAAGAGATTCAGTTTTTCCAAGTACACCCGGAATTAGTCTTGTTACAGAATCAATAATAACGGC
>JABMRF010000036.1 GCA_013202715.1 Candidatus Kuenenbacteria bacterium | reverse complement strand
ATGTGGGGCATATATATAGAGATTGAAATTGTTAGTTAAGGATTTATTTTATTTTTGTTAAAAATCGCCATAAATAAAAAATTATAAAACTTTCCTTTGAAAAAGACTTCATCCTTCATCTCTCCTTCAATAATAAATCCCAAGGATTGATACAACTTTACTGCCGGGATGTTGTCTTTGATAACTCCAAGATTGATCTTGTGAAGTTTTTGTTTTTCAAATCCATATTTAATTATCCATTTCATAGCGATTTTCCCGACTCCCTTGCCTCGATAGTCATCATCGCCAATGGCAATAAAAAGGTCAGCGTTTTTGTTTGTTTTGCTAATGTTCGATAATCCAATAAAACCTATTGGTTTCGAGTTATCGCAGATAGTAAAAAAAATCTTGTTTTTGTCTTTTTGATAATTAGCAAACCAGGCAGTTTCTTTTTTCAGAGTTGTTTTTTGTCCCAATTCATTCCCAATCCATTTAGTTACATTTAGATTGCTTAGCCATTTGACGCGGAAAAGGACGTCTTTTGGTAAATGTTTTCTAATTTTTATCATAGTATTAATTGCCAGTTTATTTCAACTTCCTGGTGATCTCCGCTCTTGCTTCATTGTTTTCTCTAAGCAATGCAATTTCACTTGTGATTTCTACGGGTTTTCCGTCTTTCACTCTGTATATCCATTCGTTTTCAAAATCACTTGGCGAATTATAATCGTCAAGATAAAATTCACCGCCAAGTTTTTCATTACCTTGTAATTTTCCTTCATCGTCAAACCTATCGCGAAGGTTGGCCATTAATTTGTCTTTTGGTACGTCCGTCCGTAAACAAAATTTACCGTCCGCGCCCTCTTCTATTCGTAAGGTTGTTTCTTTTATTACTGCTAGTGGTTCCCCGGGGTCTTGATGTTCAAATGCAACATTCGTTCCAAGCTGATGTTTCTCTATGTCAAGCTCTGCAATATATGTAACGGAACCGTCAGGTCTATTCTTTAAAAATAAATTCTTAAGTGCCAATTCCTTACTTAATGCAATATAAACTGGCCATTTACCATCTGGAATTCGGTAATATCGGGATCGTTTTCCGTCTTCATCTTGTTTCCATTTATGTCTAGGAGATAGAGGTTCGTTGTCAAGGTTGTTTCCAATTGCCAGGCCATGGTCAGCCAGTTCCTGGTTAGTCGCATTTCTTACTTGTGATATTATCCTTATAACGAAAAGCCTTGGTTTTTCAAGCTGGACTGTTTTTTGCATAATTTTTTAGTTTAAGATTTTAATGTTTTCATGTTTATTCATTATATCAAACTTGAGCCAAAATAAACATCAAAAAAAAATCTCTATTTAGAATTTTTTATTTTACATTTGAAATTAAATTGGCATTTGTCATTTTACATTTTGACTTAGATTGTCATTTGGCATTTATCATTTGTCATTTGTTTCTTTAATCCGCCACTTATCCACATACTGCCCAATGCCCTTTTGTTCCAGTTTGGTCTTGACAGTCTTGCGGTTTTGTGACCATTCAACAAGGCTTTGAAAGTCCACTTTATAGCGTGCTTGGACAACAATATAGCGTAATTCGTTATTTTTTATCGCTCTTCGGATTGTGTGCGGATTTACACCAAAAAGCCGAGCCGCTTCTGAAATCGACACTTTTACCGGGTAGTTTTGTGGATTTTTGTTGTTTTCAGGCATACCATGAATATTGACGTTTGTATACACTAGTGTATACAATTAAGGCTATTTTTAGTGTAACAGTCCTATTTTACGGTGTCAAGGCAAGGAACAGAGATTAAGCGAATTAAGAGATTTACGAGCCGTTGTGAACTACAAACCAATTCGCTGAATTCACTCAATTCACTTAATTCGCTTCTTCTATTTTGCCCTTTACAAGTCTGTTATAATAGTGTATATTGATCCTATTGCAAATACAAGTTATGACCTAAATTAAGAGGTTGTAACATTTTATTAAATTACCCGTCTACCTAAATGAACAAAGCTTCATTAAAAGAAAAATACCTGATATACAAGGTCCGACAGAATAAAGATGCGGACAGTTATGGCCAGTTGTACGATTATTACGTTGACCGAATTTTTAGATTCATATTATTCAAAGTTTCATCAGTTGAAGTTGCGGAGGACTTAACGTCTGAAGTTTTTCTGAAGACCTGGGAATACATTAATAATACAAATAAAAAAATTGGGAATCTAAATGCGTTGTTGTACAAGGTGGCCAGAAATTGCGTGATTGATCATTACCGATCAAAAGCAAAAGATGCTGTGACGACTGACGAAGAAGTCATGTTGAACATAAAAGACATGCGGGATCTCGAGGCTGACGCAAATCTGAAAATGGAAATACAAAGTATTGAAGTTCACTTATCAAAACTCAAAGATGATTACCGTGAAGTAATTATCCTAAAATATATCGAGGAATTTTCAATCACAGAAATTGCTGAAGTAACCGGAAAAAGTAAAGGGAACGTTCGTGTTCTCCTTCATCGCGCACTCAAAGCAATAAAAGAAATCGCGGGCGAAGAAGCGTAAATT
>JABMRF010000007.1 GCA_013202715.1 Candidatus Kuenenbacteria bacterium | reverse complement strand
TGTAGACGGTGAAGTAGTCGCAGTACCACTTACAGCTACTGAAGTTGCAGACGTTGTTCCTGCTCAAGGTTCAAAATTAAATGTTGAAGGTGAAAGCGAAGGTCTTGCTGAATACATCAATTTGACTGGATCAGTTCCTGCAACAGATGCAGGATGGCAGAACGTACACTTCATTGCTTACGGAACAGCTGCATCATCGAAGATGTCTGTTCGTGATCGAAAAGGTGTAATTGGTGACTATAACGAAATCTACGGCCGAGTTCCATCATCTGACCAAGACTGGCAAGATATTGCACTTATCCTAACAAGCCACAAACCTCACCAGAGAAAAATTGAAACTGAGAAACAGGCTTTGGTCGACTTTGTTAAAGTTTACAAGAGATTACCTGACTTCAGCGTAGCAGCTGACGAATGGGCAGTGTACTACATCGGTTACAACATCCGAAATGTTGTTCGAAACCTTGACAGTGAAAGAGCTGCTATCGGTACATTCCGTAGTGTATACGGATATGTCCCAAGTACTTCACATCACTGGTCAATAATGCGAGCAATCGGATATACCGGTGCAAAACGATAGTAATCTGAACACATGAAATACGAAAGAGCCTCCAGAGCGGAGGCTCTTTTATTTATGTCAAAACATGCTATACTTTAAACATCTAAAATTAACCATAAAGACTATGAAAACAAACTTACGAAACTTCGCTGTTTTTACGTTAATCTGTGCATTTTGCTTGACAACTGCGCCAGCTTTTGCGCAGGATGCAGGTGACGCCGACGTTGAAGCAGTTTCAGGTTCGAGCGAAGGAGAGGCCCTTCCGACGGAAGAAATTGTACTGACATCTGAGCTAGAAAATCTAATTTCAGAAGAAGAAGCAGTGTCAGAGGAGGCAATTAAAGATGAAGAAGTAAGTGAAGAGGATCTTGGTGTTGAGCAAATCACCAGAATGCCATCCGGATTTGCCATGTGGTGGAATGGCGTGACTAATGCTGTTGGGACAACATTTACTTTTGATCCAATCAAAAAAGCAGAACGACAACTTAATTACGCTAATAAAAAAATGGCTCAAGCAAAATACATTGCCGATAATGCTGTTAATGAAAAAACTGCTGCTAAGGCTGCCAAACATGTTGAAAAGGCAACAAGAATTGCTGACAAATTGAAAAATAAAATCTCGACAATTAAAGCTGATCCAGAAAAATTAAAAAAATTCCAGGAAAAATATACAAAAAACTTGGTCCAACATCACCGCATTTTGAAGAAACTTGAAGGACAAGTACCTGATCATGCTTTTGAAAAAATTAAACAAGCCAAAGAAAACCGGCTTGAGCATTTACAAAATGTTTTTGAAAAGATTGATAATAATGATCAAGAAAAAATAGCGGAACGACTTCGTTTAACTTTTCAAAAAATAAAGGGAAGTGATCTTCAACCCTTGACTGATTTAGAATTTATTCAGGAATTAAAAGAAAAATATCCTGAAAAGAAAAGAGAAATCTTTAGTCGAATCGAATACTTACGAAACAAAAGCCTTTCTGACAACCTAAAAGCGATGTCTGAGGAAGAGAGATCTGAAAAACTTGAAAATTATATCAATCACACCAAAATCAAGAACGAAAAAATCAAAGAACAACTTTTAGAGAGAAGACACACATTATTAGAAAATCTTGAAACAAGTAAAGATTTTGATCCAAAACTAAAAGCTTCACTAAAAGCTGTTAAAGAAAAAACTGTACAACATATAAAACAAGCAAAACAACTTCATGAGAAAAAGCTGGAACTAAAAGAAAAGGCTGAAGCAGGAGACGAATCAGCAAAAGAAAACCTTGAAAATTTGAACAAGAAACAAAAGGTGCTATATGACAAAAAAGTTGAAGTCTTAAAAAAGGCCAGAAACAAAGTCGTTCCAGCATTGAAAAAGGTAAATCAAAAACTAAAAGAAAAAGCCAAGGAAAACCAAAAACCATCAGTAAAACCGCAACAGCCGAAACCGGTCATAGAACCTGGTATTAAAACGCCAGTTGATAATAAAGTGCTTCCAAAGGTTGATGTTAAACCAAAATCAGAACCAAAGGATTCTGGCACTAAAAAAGCGCCATTACCAAAGGATACGAAAAAATAGCGTAACGGCTTGACAATTCTATTATAATAGTGTAAAATTAAAGATGTTAGCTGGTTTGGCTAGCATCTTTATAATTAACCTAATTTTAGCATATGGATGGTACTATTCGAGAAAAAATTCATCCAGGGCTCGAAGTAGCCATAGTCCTCAAGCAAGATCAAAAAGGCGGACCGCTTACAGCCGGCATAGTAAAGGATATTTTAACCAGCTCAGCCCAGCATCACCGCGGAATCAAAGTGAGACTTACAAGTGGGGAAGTTGGCCGAGTTCAGCAAATTATTTAATAATCAAATATAATACATATTAGCTAAAAGCTATACGCTATAACCTAATACCTGACCCAAATTTATGTACAACACGAATTGTGGAAAATGTGGAAAAAGTTGTGAAGTTCCGTTTCAGCCAACGAGAGAAAAACCGGCACTTTGTCAATCTTGTTTCAGTAGCCAAAAAAGAGAAGTACGCCAAATGCATCAAGCAGTTTGCGACAAGTGCGGTAGAACCTGTGAAGTTCCTTTCAAACCTACAGGCGAAAAACCGATTTTTTGTAATCAATGTTTTGGTAGCAAGAGAAAGGACGAAAACACTCACGAAAGACCTCAGTTTGAAATTTTGAATTCCAAGCTGGACTTGATCCTAAAATCACTGGGAATTGAAGTACCGAAAGTTTACGTGCCAGCGTCCAGTCCGGCTCCGAGACAAAATTTCAATCGAGACAGAAATTTCAATCAAAACCGAAGACCAAATAACTTCAAACCTTCTTTTTCACCGCGGAGTAAACCTAGATTCGACGCAAGAAAGCCTAGATTTGACTCACAAAAGCCTAGATTCGATAAACCGAAACCTAGATTTGACTCTGATAAACCCAGATTTGACGCTCCGAAACCTGCGCCGAAAAAGTTTGAGAAGAAAGTGTCGGTAAAGAAAGCTGCTCCAAAGAAACCAGTAGTAAAGAAAAAAACTGCTGCAAAGAAAGCCCCTGCGAAAAAGAAACCTGCGACTAAGAAGAAAGCAGCTCCATCCACCTTCGCCAAGGCTACGGTGGACAAGAAGAAAAAGGCTCCAGCCAAGAAGAAGAAATAAACTATCGATATAAAAAAAAGACGACCCGATGTGGGGTCGTTTTTTTTGATCTAACCGTTAGGCCGGAGTAATTTCTGAACAATAAAGGGCAGTTCGATTGCGCCGTCCGGACTTTTCCGGAAAGTTAATCGTGAGGGTTCTCCTTGCGGATCACCATTGTCAACACAATGAAGGACTGCTTTGACTTCAGTTTCTCCATCAGTCACTACTTCAACCCGACGTCTGGCTCCACCAACAAGCACAATCTCATCATTGGGCTCGAAGTTTGCGATAAGCCTCGGATTGGAAACATCGACGAGATACAGCCGAAAGACCAGAAAAAGAGGTTCAAGAACTACGTCTCCTAGCTTGATTTCGTCAACAGCATCAACCAGTGCATCAAAATTGGATTCTGAAATCGCCGCGGGATAAACCGTGTTCAAATATGCGGAAATGGATGATCGCAGATTTCCAATGAGTGTCTGCGACAAAGTCACTTCACCAAGTTCGGTCCACCAGTTCTTTCGTGAAAGATGTATCTTCATTTTCTCCCCCTATTGGTCTAAATTGATTCAACAAAAGAGTATATCATGAAAACGATGAGATGTCAAGAGCGAAAAGGCGACCCAATGTACGGCCGTTTTTTTGAGTTGAAATTTTCCGTGATTTAGTGTAGAATAAAAGATGTAATATACTTGAATTTTATGCTTCAAGAACAAAAATCAGTACAAGAAAAACCGTTGGATATAGAACAACTAAAATCCGATCTTACTGCTTTTGTAGACGAATTTTATAATCCTGAAAAAGATTCAAATCCTGATATAAAAAAGTCTCTTGAGGCAATGCGCGTGGAATACAAAAATGCGATTGCACAAGCAGACTTAAATTCGTTGGAAAAACTGGCCATCGCTATTGAAAACAAGCTTGATTATGAAAGAAAGGATCGACATTCTGGGGAAGGAAAAATGCAATGGGACAGGATGGAGTTGCTTCGGAAAAAATTGTTGGCTTGGATCGAGCATTTGATTATAAATTAGACTCAAATAATCCTATGAAAACTTGCATAACTTGCGAAACCAAAATTGTCGAAGACAAGGACGCCATAGAAAAACATGACGTAAATTTTTGCTCGAAAAAATGTTTAGAAGAATATGAGAAGAAGTTGAAGAAGATGGGGGAGATAGTTGATTGGGACGACTGTTGCTGATAGTTGTTATATAGATTATAAATAATACTTGATCTACTGATCTTCTACGTGATCCACTGATTTACAAAAACAATCATGTAGATCAGTAGCAAATCACGTAGATCATGTATTGACCGTCATTCATGCGAACCTTCACTTTACAAAATAACGACAACACTGATCTTAACTTTGAAGAATATCAAGGCCAGAATTTTTTATTGCTGGTTTTCTTTCGCGGAGCGTGGTGCAATCACTGCAAGAAGCAACTGGTTGACATCAATAATCAGCTTGAGGAATTTGAAAAACTGGGAATTAAACTATTAGCGATTTCTTCAGATACCAAGTTCAAGTCCAGCTTGCTGAAAACTTTTCTTAAATTAAAATTTCCAGTTCTTTCAGATGAAAAGTTTGAGGTGATTGATTATTTAAAATTAAGAACAACTTATACTATCGAAGGAGACAAAGAGATAGAAGTTTCCAAGCCGGCCGTGATGCTTATTGACCCGGAAACACACGATGCAATTTACGAATATGTTGGCACAGACTTTGACGATCGGCTGAGCGCAAAAACTACTTTAGAAAATATTAACAAATTGTTAACAAAAAAAGTATGAAAAAACTTTTGTTCGGTTTACTTTTAAGTTCTTTAATTTTATTCCCAAGCGCCAGCGCAATGGCCCAAGAAATTGCTACTGAAATTAACTTTATGCCCGAGCCGATCGAAGATCAGCCAATGCAGCTTTTCTTTGGACAACAGCATAATTATTCAGTAACAATGCGCGGAAACGGCGAATCAGTTGTCTATGGCAAAATTGCCTTTACAAATTTTGGTGAATCTGATTTGGGTTCACTTAAATTTTCAACTGAAGCTGATTTGTATGAATTATCCGCTTATCAGCAAATCCTGCCTGATGTTTGCAAAAAACAGGTTTACAAAAAGGAAACCAGCTCATATGACTGCCTGGAATATAGCGCGCCTGATTATTATTTGAAAGAAAGTTACTATTATTCAAATCAACACAAAGACGCAAAATACACCAAATTGGAACTTACCCAAACCGGAAACAATTATGAATTCCATTTATCTACAAAGGTTGAGTCAAATGCACAAGGAGCGATATTATTGTCATACCGTTCAAAGGATTATGTAACGAAAAAAGCTTTTGGGCTTTATAAATTTAATTTCACAACCCTTGAAGCAAATGTCAAAGTAAATGATATTAATGTTGCCATAGACGTTGATTCGGATCTTTATTTAAAAGGCGAAAAGTCTACAGTTAATTATCAAACATTTGCCGTGTCTGAAGCAGTGGGACTTGGCGCCTCTTCAAGTTTTTCAAACCCAACACTTGATAAAACCGCATCACGAATTGGTTATTACGGAAAATTAAATAAGTCTGCCAAGGATTTATTGGCCGGCGAATCATTTAATGTCAATGGAAAATACGCCACCACCAAATTCAGATTATATATGATGAACTTAATTATAGGTGCTATTATTCTGATCTTACTGATTGTTCTGATTTATTTTCTTAATCGACATTTCACAAAGAAAGATAAGGCGCCAAAACTAATGGAAACAGAAATCCCAGAAACACCGAAACAAGTTCACGACAAAGACAGCCAGATCAATCTTTTCAATGGTTTGTATTTAACCTGGTCGTTTGTCGCGTCATTGCTTTTATTCGGCTTGAGCTATTCATTGAGCTTGCTTGATAATATTCGCTGGAACAGAGTACTACCTAACAATGGCGAATTCATACTTGTGGTTGGTTTTATAATTTTAGTTTTGGTATATTTATTTTTAGTTTTTGGAATACCGGTAATGTTTGCAAGTAAAAGAGGATGGCGGGCGTTTGTCTCAGTTTTATTGGACATTGTTGTTATCTCGGCAATATTGTTTGCTATTCTAATCGCGATATTTGTCATAGCCTAGATTAACCAGTAAATTTAGATAAAAAAAAGAGGCCTTTTCTGAGGCTTCTTTTTGTATTGACAAAATTAAAAAAATATGCTATAATGCTACGAACTTGTTATTTTACAACTACACCAATTTTGGAGGAAGAAAAGATGAGTTTGGTCAAAAGAATCTGGGTCGTTGCCCCAATGAGAGCCCACACAAGAACTGTGAAGGCAATCTTTGAGAACGGTCCAATTGCGACCTATCTCAAGAGAACCTTTACCGAGCAACTAATGGAGGTCTGTGAACTCAAGGAATCGTTCGGAATCGTCGCTGGCACCGGTGTGGGAAAGACTGTTTTCCTGCGCGACATCTGCCAGCATCACTTTGGTCAGGATTTCAAGTACGACATCGTGACCAGTGAAGACGAAGCAACAACCTTTACCTGGCAATGCCCGGTTGTCATCTGTACAACTGGCGTTGCGATGAACTACCTCAAAGCCGGCATCATCAAAAGTGACGGCTCTGATGTGATCATCGTCGATGAAGTGCATCAGACCAGCGAACACCTGGAACTTGTTATGGCTCTGGCCAAGTACAAGGGTATCCAGCTGAGCTGGATGAGCGCCACCATCGACCCGTCGGTTTATCTCAGGTACTTTGGCACACGCCAGATCATTGAGTGTGAACACGTCGAGCCAGGAAAAGAAGCGACCGTCAACAGCCATATCTTTACCTACAATCGGTATGGATCTGGTATCAACACCAGAAAGCCTTGGGTCGAGTACTTTCTCGACGACATGGGCAACCTGGAGAGAGTCATTTCCGAACAGCGCGGGATGGTAGTTTTTCTGCCGACACGCGCCATGTGCGAGAAAATGGCTCGGAAGTATGATGGTCGGACATCTCTCCACACCGACTTTTACCACGGTGGCGAGTCAGCGGACAAGCTGTACAAGTACATGCGTGGAGAGGTCACACGACCGTTCATCATCTTCATGACCATTGCCGGATCCTCGTCACTAAACGTGCAAGGTCTGGACTGGGTCGTGATCCACAACGAGATGTTCACGGAAGTCGTGGACAAGTACACCGGAGTCAAGGCTCTCGAGAAGCGAGCTCTGGATGAGAACTTCATCCTACAAATGGGTGGTCGAGTTCATGGTCGAGTTGTGGGTGGTCAGATTGACATTCTGACTGAGTACCACATTGACTACCATTCACTCAAGCCCGTCGTACCGCAGTTCGTGCTGGCCGGCGATCTCGAGCAGGTGGCGCTTACTTGCGCCCGGATGGAAATCAACCTGGAAGAGCTCGATCCGATCGGCGGAATCGATCATGACCACTACCGGACGGTGTGGAACATGCTGGTTTCCCGTGGTCTGATCACCGAGGACAACAAGCTGACTCCTTACGGCAAGGAAGTGGAAAGGTTCCCGGTCCCTCGTATCTGGGGAGAACACCTGGCTCAGGCGACCGATGAGCTGATGCCTCTTATCCTTGTCTGCGCTGCGACGCCAAGTCTGTATTCTATGCTGAACCGCGATGGTGTATACGACATCAAGGACTTCATTGTCGAAGGCAATGATCTCCTGACTAAATACAACATCGTGATTCACGCGCTGGAAAGCTTTGGCTACATTCGCACGAATCACCAGGACGGAACTCAGGTCTTCGCGCTCAAGCGTGAGTACCGGAGCTGGGCCAAGGAACAGGGGATTTATTCCAAATCCGTAGAAAGTGCTCTGATCGGGATCAGCAGTATTTTGAGGGCGCTGAAAGTTCCCTTGAATACGATCCAAAATGACTTTCCGGAAATCACACCTGCATTGGATGTCTACTTCAAGCAGCTTCTAATCAAGGTTGATGCTCTGGAGCTGGCCAACCAGCGCGGTACTCTTCGAGAGCAACGTGATGGTACACAGAGTACAGTTCAGCTGTCAAAAACCTCAGTCTGCAACAAGTGCAACTCACGCTTACCCATGTACGGTTCGGTTCATACGATCCGAACTCAGCGCGGTGGAACTTTCCACAACATGGAAGGCGTGTATCTGACCATGCAGGACTTGGAAGGTATTTTCGGGGAGCCGTATATTCAGCACGCTAGCTGCAGTTCATACGGTGGAGTGAACATCACCTGGAACTATCCAGGGTTGGACATGGAAGATCTCTTCACTGTAGAAGATCATGATGACGTTGTTCCTGAGAAACATCTAACGCCGGACTTGAGGGCCAGCTTAGAAAACTCATTCATTTACGCTCTCGCCTATGGTAATGCTACCGGCTTGGACCATGACGTGGTGAGACACAACAATGACGTCATCAGAGCAATTGTTGATACCAAGCGTTTTGCGATGACGTCCACTATTGCTCAGCAAGAGTACGCTCGACTGATTCAGGGCACCGGTATTTACACAGTTGAGATGGCCAATGAAAAGGGCGTCAGCCTGAAAATTCCGAAGACTCGGATTCCAGATGGCTATGAGCAGCCTCAGCCGAACCGCTTTGAAACTGGGCGCATCAGAGTGACTGAAGAGAGAGAATTTGCCAACACCTCCTTTCGTGAGAGGTTGGCCAAGATAATCGAACAACCTTTCCCAAAAACTCAACCCATGTTACGACCGATTTCAAGACCGTTCCGGTCTTTCAGTCAACCGAGCTTCCATGACTCAGCTCCGAATGGATTCGACGATGACTCAATCCCACTGCCGAGAAAGAAGTCTGACAAGGGCAATGCTCGGCGACGAAGGGAATTCAAAAAGGACATGGCTGAGGCAGAGGTCGCAACCAACGAGCCCGTGATTCCCACTGGAAAAACGCAAGCTCGGGTTGACTGGCTGATCGAACAGACGGAAATGCTGAAGGCAGAACTTACAATGGTAACTGCCCAGCGTGACCAGGCCATGAGTGACTATCAGCAGGCTTACGACAGCAACGGGATAACACTCGAGCATCAACGAACCTGGACAGATGCTGAAAAGAAAATCACTGAATTATCAGCTAAGGCTGATGAATACGAAACAGAAGCTCTCGAGATCATGGAGGTACTCGAAGCTTAGAAAACCAAGGACAATCTTGTCTCACGAGATTGTCCTTTTTTTTATTTAAACATCAAACTAACTCTTGAAATTTACTGCCTTTTAATCTATACTGTTTACATGAAAACAAATTCATTTGATTACAATTTACCTAAAAATCTGATTGGAAATCAGCCTGCATCACCTCGAGATAGTTCCAGGCTACTTGTTTATGACAAGAAAAAGGAGAAACTTACACACGATAAGTTTTTTAATTTACCAAAATACCTAACTGAAAATGATGTTCTGGTTTTTAATAATTCAAAAGTGTTTCCAGCGAGATTGATCGGGAAAAAAGAATCCGGAGGTCAGGCTGAAGCGCTTCTACTTAAAGAGAATAAACACGGACAATGGGAAGCTCTTCTCGGAACCAGAAAGCCCAAAATCGGCCTAAAATTGAGCTTTCAGAGGGGGTTAAGCGCAGAGGTGATTGGTAAAGTGTCTGAGAAAACATGGCTCTTAGAATTCAATTTTAAGGGTCCTGAGTTTCATGCAATTTTAGACAAAATTGGTCAAGTTCCGATCCCGCCGTATATAAGAGTCAGGCGAGACGCCTACGTCTCGCCTGGCTCGAAGATTAAAGAAAAGTACCAAACCGTTTACGCCAAAGAGCTCGGCTCCGCCGCCGCGCCAACCGCCGGGCTTCATTTTACAAATCGGTTGCTAAACAAGATCAAAGATAGGGGAGTGCAAACTGAATTTGTCACACTTCACGTTGGCCTCGGAACTTTTGATCCGGTCAATACGGACGACATTGAAAATTACAAAATTCATAGCGAGTGGGTGAGTGTGGACAAGCAAACAATCAAACGACTAGTTGAAGCGAAAAAAGCCGGCAGGCGAATTATCGCGGTCGGAACTACTTCGGTGCGGACACTTGAGGCGATCTTTAATCCGGTCAGGCGAGGCGCCTACGCCTCGCCTGACCGGGAATTCAAAGCTGGTGTAAAAGACGCCTCGCCTGACCGGGAATTCAAAGCTGGTGTAAAAGACGCCTCGTCTGACCGGGAATTCAAAGCTGGATTTAAATCTGGTATCGGAGTCAGGCGCGACGACGGCGTCGCGCCTGACTCCGGATTCACCGACCAGGTTGACATATTCATCTATCCTGGCTATAGATTCAAATTCGTCGACGCTATGATTACCAATTTTCATTTACCAAAATCTTCCTTGATCATGCTGGTGTCAGCTTTCCTTGGCCGACAGAAAACGCTGGATCTGTACAAAAAAGCAATTAAACTAAAATATAGATTTTTCAGTTTTGGTGATGGTATGTTTTTATACTAAATAAATAAACACTCCCATAATGTGTAGCATGGGAATAAAATATTTTGCGGTCCCATAGTATGTACCATAGGACTACTCAAGTAATTACTTTCCATCATAAAAGCACGCAAAAAAATCCCTCCCCACATTACGGGTGGAATTTTTTTATCTAATTTCAAATATTATTCCAGCGATTTAAGCCTTTTATCATTTGTAATTCCCAACCAGTTTGCTATAATCTAGGCAGAAACACAACACGGTTATTCCCTTTATCACCTTTAACCCTTTTGTTGTCTATGCAATTTGCCGACCAACAAAAAACTGAACTCCTCACTTACGCGCGACAGACTTTGACGGCAATTATAAAAGCAGGTCGCAAGCACAATGAAGAATGCCCGGATTCAAGTTATCTGGAATCTGCTGGAGTTTTTGTTTCACTTCACAAGGGCGAAGAGCTTCGCGGTTGCATCGGCTATATCGAACCAATATCTACAATCTGGGACGCAATTCGCGACAACACAATTTCCGCATCAACAAAGGATATTCGCTTCAGTGAAGTTTCAGAAGAAGAAGTTGAACAAATCAAGATCGAAATTTCTATTTTGACGCCATCAAGAGAGTGTCAGCTAGAGGAAATCGAGGAGGGTAAGCACGGAGTTGTCATTGAGCAAGGCCAACACAAAGCAACTTATTTACCACAAGTCTGGGGCTCGCTTCCAAACAAAGAAGTGTTTTTTTCAAGCCTTTGTCAAAAAGCAGGACTTGATACAAATTGTTGGCACGACAAAGACACAAAATTTTATAAATACGAAACCATAACTTTTACTGAAAAGTAAGATTTCCAGTCAGGCGCGACGACGGCGTCGCGCCTGACTGGAGATTCATCCCACAATATGAAGACTAATTTTATCAAAGATTTAGAAACTGGAACTAAATTAACCAGTGAACAGTTCGCAGTAAAAGGAATTCGCCATGGAAAAACTGCAAGTGGCAGTGATTACATCGACTTAATTCTGAGTGACAAGACTGGAGAAATAAACGCAAAAATCTGGGAATCAAATATTGGCAATTGCGCAGAAGTTGAAATCGGGCAAGTTGTTGAAATTTCTGGTAACGTTGATGAATTCAGGGAAAAACAGCAACTTAAGATCAGTTTTTTACAAGAAGCATCGGATTTTGACCTTGGTGATTTCTTGCCGGTAAGTGAAAAAGATTTGGACAAAGTTTGGAAAACTGTTCAGGACAACATTAAAAAAATAAAAAATAAGCACATTCAAAGACTGCTTGATTATTTTTTTCTTGATAATGACTTTGCAGAGAAATTCAAAAAAGCACCCGGTGCCGAAAGGATTCATCACGCTTACATCGGCGGACTGATGGAACATACAGCCGAAATGCTGGACAGTGCCAATGCACTTATTCCAAATTATCCGAAAATGGACAAAGACTTACTCATTTGCGGAACATTATTGCACGACATTGGAAAAATGCAGGAGCTGGCAGTTTCACATACAATTTATCGAACCCTTGAAGGAAGTATGGTTGGCCATATCTCACTTGGCTCAGCCACAGTTTCAAAAGCAATTGACTCTCTGAAAGATTTCCCAATCGAGCTTCGCGCTAAAATTCTAAACATGATCCTTGGCCATCATGAAAGACTTGAGTACGGCTCACCGGTCCGGCCAATGACCCGCGAAGCGTTTGCGCTTGCGTACATCGATAATCTTTCTGCGAAAGTGAATACAGCCCAAAAAGTTTATAATGCCAACGAGGGGAATGATGTTAAATTTAGCGATCGGGATTTTGCGCTCGAAACTAAATTATATTTAAATTAAAAATAATATGAAAAAAACCTTCTTTATTATTAGTTCATTGGCTACAGTTGCCTCTTTGCCATTACTTTGGGTACTAATTCAAACCATTCTTGTTATATCTCCTCAAACTGGACGATCCATGGATGCAATTTTGATTCTAATAGTTGCTTTAATTCCTGTATTATCTCTAATTGGTGGCTATTTATTAAACAAAAAAAACAAATTATCAGAACTTTATTCCCTAATATTTATTATTATGAATGTTATGTTAGGAATAATACTTGCATTTTATGGAAGCTGGATTCTTAGTGGTGGTGGAGTTTAATAATATTTTAAATGATTTTGCATTTTAATTGCATATACAAATAATTATTGGAATGAAAAAAGACCCGCGGGGATGACCACACGAGTCTTTAAATGGATGACTACTTCGTAGCAGCTGAGGTGCTTCCTGAGGCAAAGGCCCCAATTCCGATCAGGAAGCCGAAGTTGTACCATCCTCCGTTGTTGTAAATGTCATAGACATGAACATTGTCGGAGAAAAGTGAAATGATGAATACGATGACACTGATCAGACCATGCCAAAGCCCCATCCAGAAGCCGGAGATCTCGCCACTGGGACTTGGGGTTCCCATGACGGTATTGGGTCCTGCAGCACAGGCGCCCATCAAAAGTACCAGGCAAGCGAGAACGAAAAGAACCGAAATCTGCCTTTTCATCGTGAGTCTCCTTCTCTCATTGTTAACGGTTTAGATCGCACGAATATGTAAGTATAGCATACATTAAAATATATGTCAAGAGAAGAACAGGAGAAAATGCTAAATTTAGACAATCCTTAAGCACAATAATTAAATCTCTATGCCAGACATGCACGGATACGACAACGAAAAAATAAACATAGTCATGCTAAACATGTCCTCGTTTTTCGATTGGGATCATGGTATTGTCAATCGCAACTGGAACATTATGAATGCGCTGGCAAAAGAAGACAGAATCGGCAAAATTGTAGGTGTTGATTTTCTTCCGCTTGGCTGGAAAAAAGCAGTAGGGCATTATTTCAAAAACATTTTGTGGGAAATAAAAACCGCTGAAATGGTTTACGGCGATCTGATGAGTGCTTGTTATCGTCGGACCGATAAAATTTTCGCCTACACAACCATCGAATCAGTCTATTCTTTAAGAAAAGTTGCGCGTGAACTCAGACGAGTAGAAAAGATATTAAATCTAAAAAATATTGTTTTCTGGTCATACAATCCAATGTTTGTGGAATTCATCGGCAAGCTAAATGAAAAACTTTTCGTCTTCGATACTGTTGACAACTGGGCCGAACATCCGACCTATACAAAGATGATGCGTAAACGCAAATTGCTCAGAAATTACAAAACGATTTCAGATAAAGCTGATTTAATTTTCACAGTTTCAGATGAACTCAAGGATTTTTACAAAGAAATGGATCGAGTGAAAGATGTGCACTGGATACCAAACGGAGTGGACTTTGACCATTTCAATGACCCAGAAAAAATAAAACGCGACAACAAACTTTCCAAGATCGACAAACCAATCATCGGTTACCTTGGCACAATTGAAAGCAGAATTGACCTTGATTTACTTGTTAAAATTGCTAATGCCCATAAAAACAAAGAACTAGTTTTGTGCGGACCAATCTGGCCGGTAATCAAACATGAATTCAAGAAAAAACTTGGAAAACTAAAAAACGTCCACGCTTTAGGCCGAATTAAATTTGATGATGCGCCTAGCTATGTTCACAAGTTCAATGTTGCAATTATTCCTCACAAAGTAAATGAATTTGTAAATACCATGAATCCAATGAAAATGTACGACTACCTGGCTTGCGGAAAACCGATTGTGGCGACAAAAGGAGCGGGGATTGAAATGTTCAAGGATCACATTCACATTACAAATGATTCTGATAAGTTCATTGAATTAATTAACAAAGCCATTGATGAAGATTCACCAGAAAAGCAAGCCGAGCGTCGCAACGCAGTTCGAAAACATTCCTGGACAGCGAGAGCGGATAAAATGACCGAGCTCATGTTTTCAAAACTATAGGTCACGAATTGTAGCGAAAATCACTAGTATTTATTCGCGTAGATTCGCGCAAATTCGCGATATTCGTGATAAAAAAAAGCCCTCACCGTTAGCAAGAGCTCAATATAGCTATGGAAAGCGCCTTCGAACCTCATCCATAGAGACCCGTTTTACGGATTTCGAATCACTGAAGTACTTTGGATCCTGGGTCAGATAATGAATAGCATTCACAAATCTTCGTTTTTTTCCATCGGAGAGAATCCTGTCGTCAATCTTCAGGTACAATTCTCCTTCGTACTCAAAGAACGCTTTTTCGCGAAGTCTTCCAAATAGCACATCATGTGAAGTCATTTGCCACCTCCTTTTTAATCAAACATTTCATTATACAGTACTTTTAGAAATATGTCAAAACCTGTTATTAGTAATAAAAAACTCCTGCTAATTGATAGCAGAAGTTCAGTGAACTGAAGTCTGTGGATACTGATTTCAAGGACCAAGTTCGATCACTACTGTGTCCTTATCAAACGGGCTAGGTAGCCCATCACTACCATGAAGAACGCGGCTGTCACCATATTTTTTCAAAACACTACGAGACACTGTAATTTTTTTAGGCCCAACGTTAACAACCATGAAGTAGGTGTAATCACTTAGTTCTTTAAATGTGAGCAAGTTTACTGTTCTTCCCATAAATCTCTCCCTATTATTTTCACGAATCGACTACCGCACCTCGATCACAATCGTTGTCTCAGAAAATTCGCTTGGCGCGGTTTGCTTCCCTTTATAAATTTCTCCACAGTCCGTGCTGACCTTCTGCCAAACTCTGGCTGTGGTCATTACCTTGGGAATTCCAGCCTCCACGATAACGAATTTTGCTCTGACATCCAGTTCTGAAAATGTACGCAGGGTAATTCTTCTCCCCATGATAAGCCTCCATGTGCTCTTGTAAAACGCAGCAAAATCATATAAGATTATACTACTTTAACTCATCTGTTTCAGAATGTCAAGCCCCGCTCCTCAAAAAATCAATAAAACAAATAAGCAAAAAAACAATTACTGACAACCGTGATTTCTTGCTTTCTTGATTTCTTGTTTTCTTACCACATGCATCTATCAATTATCACTGTCAGCTGGAATGTACGCGATCTATTGAGCCGATTACTGGACTCAATTTTTCAGTATACGGATGGTATTGATTATGAAGTGATTGTTGTCGATAATGAATCCAAGGATGGAACCTTAAAACATTTACGAGATAATTACAAAAACTGGATCGACAAAGGAAAATTAAAAGTTATTGATAATAGTTTCAATGCCGGCTTTGCCAAAGCAAATAATCAGGGCCTAAAAATGGCTCAAGGCAAGTATATCTGTTTTATGAATCCAGATATGGAAATGGTTGAAAACAGCTTTTTAAAATTATATCAATTCATGGAAAAAACTCCTAACGTAGGAATTTCTTCCTGCCGACTTTTGTACGGCGACAAAACAATTCAGCCGACCGTAAAGGCCAATCCAAACTTCTGCAGTCAACTTTTAATTCTGCTCAAAATTCATCATTTTCTCAGCTGGTTACCGTGCATGAAAAAATATTTGCGCAAGGACTTTGATTATACTCAAAAACAATATGTAGATCAGGTGATGGGAGCGCTAATCTTTACCAGACACGAACTAATGGCACAAATAAAAGGTTGGGACGAAGATTACTGGCTCTGGTGGGAGGATCTTGAAATGTGCAAAAGAGTAAAAAAACTTGAACACGACATTGTATATTTACCGATAACAGAAATCATTCACTACGAAGGAAAAAGTTTTGCGCAAACTCATGGACTTGTAAAACAAAAACGATTTAACAGGGGAATGCTCACTTACTTCAAAAAAAATCACTCCAAATCAGCTTATTACACTTTATTAATGCTTCAGCCTGTAAGCTGGCTTTTAACTGTGCTGACCCAAGTATTTAAAATAAAACCAAGAACCCAGTCAAAACTTTAGTATGCTTAAGACTTTTACCTTTTACATTTTACCTATTAACTAATTATGTTAACAATCTCAGACAACCAAATTTCACTTGAGCCAATGATTGATATTACAAAAAATCAATTCCTGGTGCCGGACATTCAGCAGGCGATTGAAGAATATTTTTTGGAGAATAAACAGCAAGCGATATTTAATGGAGAAAAGCAGGACGTTATCTACATCAGTGGAATGGCGGACAAGCACAATCCAGCACTTGCAAACTATTTGAATTCCTCAGTTTTGAAATCATATCCAGCGAAAGCTGATATCTGCCAAGGACATTTTGCAAATTATCCAATCATCCATTGCTGGATAAAAATTGGTAATCTAATTATCGACTTGGTAATTAAACAGTTTGCCGACAAAAACATCGACTTTCCTGAAAATTTACTTTCATTGTTGGACAAACAGTACTTTATTTGCGATAATCCAAGCAATCCTTTTTATAAACTGTACATATCAAACTAATTCCGTATTATCCGCACCTGCCCGCCATTCGGTCTGAGCTCACGGTCGAAGACCGAAGTTTTAACGTAGGGGGGGGTTGGTCCGTTTAATCCGCGTTAGATCCGCATAATCCGCGTCACCTATGGAGAACATTCGTTTCTTCGGAAAAACTTTCCGCACAACATTACTTTTTATACTACTGGCAGAACTACTGTCTTTTTTCATTTATTGGTTTAAAATAATTACAGATTTAAATTCTGTATTTTTTATTATAACTGTACTGCTAATTTTCATAATCAGCTTGCTTGACCTTAAATACGGAATCTATGCTGCATTGGTAGAACTTTTTATCGGATCAAAGGGATACCTATTGGCACTGACAATTGGGAACTTCTCGATTTCAATTCGAATTGGAATATTTTGCGTTGTAATGCTGGCCTGGTTAATCCTCACTCTTCGAAAAGGTTTGAGCAAAAATATTGTTCAAACAATCCGAGAACACAAGGAATTATTCTGGCTTGCTCTAATTTGCATTTGGGGACTTGTTTTTGCTCTAATTAGACAAAATACTGCTTCAGATATTTTTCTTGATTTCAATGCTTGGATATATTTTCTATACTTTTTACCTTTTATAACCGTTCTAACCAAGAATAAACACTTGAGTGAAATCCTGCAAATATTCACAGCTGCCATTACCGCGATTGCAATTAAGTCATGCTTCTTCTTATTTGTATTTTCCCATAAGCTTGGCGTAATGCATGATTTTTACAAATGGGGACGCGACACCGGCTGGGGTGAATTTACTCTAATCAAAGGAGGATTTTACCGCATATTTTCGCAAGGACAGATATTTGTTTTAATTGGATTCTTTATTGTAATCGGCTATTTATTTTTCAAAAGAAAATTTGATTACCGGACGCCAACAAACCAATACTTGGCAATTACTTTGTTTCTATTGTTAACAACAACGATTTTAAGTTTATCACGAAGCTTTTGGTTGTCATTAATTTTATCTTTTATTTTGCTTTTAATTCTCGCACTGTGGAAATACAAATTAGGTTGGAAAGCAATTGCCCTCATGTTCATGCGGCTGGGATTTTTGACTTTATTAAGCTACGCCCTGATAGTCGCAATCATGAACTTTCCGATTTCTAGAGGCCAGGGCGTT
This sequence comes from Candidatus Kuenenbacteria bacterium, assembly GCA_013202715.1. Lineage (GTDB taxonomy): Bacteria > Patescibacteriota > Patescibacteriia > UBA11705 > JABHMO01 > JABMRF01. The sequence continues at coordinate 139,739 of JABMRF010000007.1, read as the reverse complement.
TCAAATTCCGGCTCAATGATCACACAAAGATTAATGTTAACCGGCGATGCGATTTCCAGCCGTTGGAGCCAATTACCGGAACTCTCAAAAGCCATAATAGCACATCCAATTGTTGGCTCGGGCTGGGGCGCAACAGTCACATATCAAAGTCAAGATCCGCGGATTTTAACTTTAGAAAACCCGCAAGGTTGGTATACAACATACGCCTTTGAGTGGGGCTACATTGATATTGTTTTGAAAATCGGTTTAATCGGCTTGGCAATATATTTAATACTAATCTGGTCAATATTTAGAAAATACTGGGAATTGTGGAAAAAAAACACAGACCGCTATTCACGCGCTCTGTTTGTCGGATTAAACCTTGGCTTGTTTTCATTACTTATCGTTCACGGATTTAGCCCTTATTTAAATCATCCACTTGGAATCGGATATATCTTAATCCTGCTTGTCATTCTAAATATTTATTCTAATGTCGAACCAACAAAGGCTTGATGTCCGTTTACAAAATCTAAAATTTCAGTTTCTTTTTTCCCTTCGAGCTTAACTTTTCGTAGTTCCAAAAATCCTTGTGCACATTTAACCAGGATTTTTTTATTTACTTCACAAATGTCTCCTGGTTTTTTATTTTCGCAATTTAATTCTGAAATAACAGCATCAATAATGTCCAATTTACTTCGATTATAGGTAGTAAAACTTCCCGGCCAAGCGCTGTATGCTCTCAGCTGATTATAAATAGTTTCTACTGATTCTTTCCAGTCAATCCTGCCATCACTTTTATTAACTTTATTGCAATATGTTGCCTCGCTATCATTTTGAGTAGACAAAGTAAGTTGCCCATCAATAAATAAGGGGATTATTTTCGTCAACATCTCTGCGCTCAAAAATGACAACTTCCTGGACAATCTTCCATAATCCATATCCGACTCAATATCCATAACTTCTTGCTCAACAATATCTCCAGCATCCATCTTCGGATCCATGAGAATAATCGAGACACCAGTTGCCTTGTCGCCGTTTATTAACGCAGCCTGAATAGGGGATGCGCCTCGATATTTTGGTAAAAGTGAAGGATGAACATTGAGGCAACCATGCTTTGGTAGATTCAAAAAATCCTTAGGCAGAATTTTTCCATAAGCAGCAACTACGATCAGATCAGGATCCAAGGATTTAACTTTTTCATAAATACTAGGGTTCTTGGAAATACCAAGCGGTTGCCAACAAGGAATATTATTTTGAATGGCCAATTTTTTTGTTGGCGGACTAACGATTTCTTTGCCTCTTCCAGCCGGTTTATCAATCTCAGTAATTACAGCTTGAACATCAAATTTTTTTACTAATTCCAAAAATATCGGGACAGAAAAATCAGCTGAACCCATGAATATTATTTTGATTTGTTTTGGATCTAACATAGGCTTGTGAAGAAGGGAGTATAAGGGATAAGAAGCGTAACTCTAGCATTAATCAACTTTATTAACTTTTTTTGCTTTGTCTATAAACAAAACACCATCCAGGTGATCAATCTCATGCTGAATTACACGAGCGAAAAGCCCACTTGCTTTGAATTTTAATTGTTTGCCAAATTGTGAATACGCTTTTACTTCAATACTACAATTTCTCTTGACCGGGCAAAAAGTTCCAGGCACACTGAGGCAACCTTCATCATCAGTAGACTTGCGCCAGGACTTTTTTACAATTTTTGGATTTATCAGTGGCAATTCTCCGTCTTTTGTATTAATAATTACAAGTCGAATCAATTCACCGATCTGCGGAGCTGCCAAACCAATCCCTTGTTTTGAATTCATGGTTTCAATCATATCCAAAATCAACTTAGAAAATTTTCCAGCCCTAATATCCTCAACCTTTGTTGGTAGAGATTTTTCATGAAGTTTTGGATTTGGATGTGTAAGTATTTCCATTATCATATTTATTTGCGTTATTCGCGATTCGCATCATTCGCATTCAAGTACATTCGCATAATTATAACAGGTTTACCGGACTCTTGTCAATGGTCCAGTAATCCGGTATTTCTCGCAGTAATTCATTCTCACTTTCTAATTTCATGGTTGGCAAAAAGATCGCAATTTGGTATCTGTAGCGCTTTCGAACCTTTTGGATGTAATGAAGATACGGCTCTGTCATCTTCCCCTCACATTGTACTATTTTTTTATTTAATTTTCCATACAGATCAAACGCTTCTTTCTTGCAAACTGCCAAGTCATGGTGCTGAAAAAATAGTTTTATCAATGTTGAAAATGGGGGATAAGCAAAGGCCTTTCGGTTTTCAATTTCTTTTTTGTAAAAATATTCATAGCCCAAATTTAAACTTTCAAAAGCAAGGTTATCCGGAAAACAGGTTTGGCTGATCACTTTCGCACTGCGAGATCTCTGGATCAACTCCTGCTGAAAGCTGTACAATTTGTAATTGGAATTAAAATCAGCCAGATAGGCCAGACTGTCGATATAAACAAACCCGAGCAAACCAAGGTTTTCAAAATTGTCTTTGGTCAGTCCCTGACCGGTCGAAACAATTATATTTTTGTTGTTTGGGAAAAGGGTGTTAATTTCATTTTTAATTTGTTCAATCCCAATACCAAGTTTTTTCAAATTTGTTCCTCGACATTTTGGACAATTAGTAAAAATGTCTTGCTGTGTTTCACAGCGATTGCACTTTAGTTTCGAGCCATCAACGACCTGTGGCAATCCGCAACTGGGACAGCTAGCCTCAAATTTGCAATCATCGCAAAAAAAGTAACTGTATTCTCCTTTTTTGTTTACTATCAGTAAAGTTGTTTGGTTAATTGGTTGCCTGCCCCCCGAAGCCTCGGCGTAGGGGGGATTAGTTAATTGGTTGATTAAAGTTTCGCTTAAATATGTAAAGCGCTTCTTTCTTTCCTCTCTCAGATCAACAACCTTGATCTTGTTTTTCAGCTTACTACCAAGAGAAATCATTTGGTATTTTTGTTCTTTTGCTAAGTAAGCATCTTCGATTCGAGGAGTTAAACTTGATAACATCAATTTACATTTTGTCAGTTCCTGAATTTTCTGCGCCATGTTTACAACTTCATATCTTGGGTTTTGATCCCATTGCTTGTAGTCATCTGAATGAGAGTCGTCAACAACTATTAATTCGAGCTGACTGAGCGGAGCAAAAATAGCTGAGCGTGTTCCGATTATGATCTGTTTTTGATTTTCCTTGATTTGTTTCCAGGTTCGAAAATATCTTGATTTGGCCGTATATAAATCAGAAGTGAGCACGGCAGTTTTTTCTTTAAGTTCATTTGGTAACTTCTGAGCAAACTCTTCCACTTTATATACTTGCGGAAATAAAATTAGGATTTGCTTTTTGTTTTTGATTGCCTGTCGGCACAGTTCCAGATAAAACTGTTCTTTCATTTCCAAATCGTACGGAAACAGTAAATATTTTTTTTCTTTTGAACTATTTATTTGTTCAGATAAACTGATCACTTTTGAATCGCTTTTTTGGTCGTTCAAAGTAGGTATCTTTTCATCTTCTGCATCAGAAATCTTTACCGCCCGTTTCGGAACGGCCGGAAAAAACATGTCAGCGGTAGAGCCCAAAGAATGGTAATAATACTCGGAAAACCAAAAAATTAATTCTAGCTGATAGGGGAGCAGTCCGCCATAATCTTCATCCAAGCTGTCAATCTCCTTTGCTTCTGGAAAATCGGTTGTATCCTTGAAAGAATGCACAATTCCCTTGATCATCATATTCTTGCGAAAAGGAATGTTCACAATATCCCCAACCTTAATTTCAATGTCTCCATCTTCTTTCGCCTTCTTTCGCCCTCTTTCGCCTTCTTTTTCCCAGTAATCAAAAAACCGCATACCCCTTGGCAGCTTTTTTATGGGAATAATTTGAGCGATCTTTTTCATAGGTGCTTGTATTATAACAAAAATTACACAAAAATCCAGTCCAATTTTTTGGAAGAAAAAGGCCCCCCCGCGATGCGGGGGGGCTCTGTTTTTACAACTTAACCTTCAGGTGTCGTCTCATCCGGCTCTCCGGTGTAAGTGTCATCCGTCAGCCAGGGGAAAAGGTCACCCTTTTCGAAACGCTCGATCAATTCCCTGGCAAATTGTGGCAATGAACCATCCTTGAGATATGGAGCAGGAACACCGTCTTTTAAACTCTGATTATAATGTGTACCATCAGCCGCAATCCGAGACCCTTCATCATCCTCTGGATCACTATCCTTTTTGTCACCAGCCTCAATGTGCCAGTAGGGCTGAGAAAAGTTCTCAATTCCCTCAAGGTGCTCTCTCGTGAAATTCACGGTATCGGCCGTCATCTCGCTAACTAGCGGCAGAAGCCCCGTGTCACTCCAACGACCAAGCACGAAGAAAAATTCAGGCACATCCTTTGAGAATGCAAGCAGGTAAGGATCAATCATGCCCTGCCAGTTGGGATCAGCCCATTCCTTGCTGGCAATGTTGTGATACGGAGTGGCAATCACCAGGTAATCGAACTTTGACAACAGGTTGTCTCTGTTTGAGCAGGCCTGGATCGTCTCCCAGATATGAGGAGGAATCACGTCTCCCTCATACATGTCAAACGGCCGTGTGCGCCGATTGAAAAGCTGCATCAGGTTTGCCATGCGCTGGGTTTTGCCCAGTCCGCACATGTACTGAACAAACTCGTCCGGCATTGGATCGTGTCTATCCTGTTTGTTGGGGAATTCCTCTTTCCCTCGTGCGAACCAGACCGGCGCGGCCATCATCATGTCAGGCAGGTAGTCAACACTGAGTACGCTCTGGGGCAGGAGGCGATTTGAATTGTACAGGTAGTTGAAGACATCCTTGGTGTTCAAGAACGTCTCGAACTGCTGCTTGAGCTTCCGAGCTGCAGCATCCATGCCACCATTGCCAAACGACTGGGCGTACTTTTCGATCATGTCCCGCTCTTCATCCGTCACTGGCTGGCGCAGATCGAAGTTCACACCGAAGCTCTCGAACATCGCGAAGCTCGCCTTCAGCCAAACGTTGATCACGTCGGCCAGGACATCTCGGTTCGCAATCTTGATCGCATCTGCCTGGGAAGTCGGTCGGAAGACACCGTCAAACGGCTTGTTGTTGTCAGCCTGGTCAACGATTTCCGGCAGAATCTTCTTGGCACGCACGTGGTAGAACGACTGTGCGCCGGTAACGACTGACACCGGAAACACAACTTCCTTTTTCACCGGCACCAGAGCCAGATCGACTGAGTGCGCCTGAAGCGCTCGCAGTTTACCGAGTCTCCTCTCATCGGGAACAACCCTGAACTTCAGGACCGTCCCAACTTCCATTTTTCCACCAAGGAGTTCCTCCTGGTGAAGAAACACATCGCCAGCGCCGGTATCAACCGGCCGGCCCCGTGAGTCCTTCACATTCCCAATGAACGCAAAGTCTTTGGCTCCAATGCTGACAATCTCACCGCTGAGTTCTTCATCTTCGCCCGGTGAGGACATGAGCATTCTGAGCACTTCAGCTGAAACGATACTTCCTCGATCTACTGTCATCTCTACCTCCATACGGTTAACAAACAGATGGGCTTGCACATGCAAACCCTAACCACAGACAGACCCGGAGGGGTCCACTGAAACACACAGTTTTCGATACTTTGAAAGGAACTTGTTTAAGTAGCATTATACATGATTTTTCTTGATTTGTCAAAGGGTTGACTAAGTTTACCTAAAAACAAGCCCTAGAATCACAAAATCGCCCCAAAAGACGATATTTGTACTTTTATTCTTTATTCGCATCATTCGCGATTCGCGTCATTCGCATTTATCTATATTCGCATTACGCAAACTTGAACTCTCCGACTAAATAGCCAACCCCAAACGGTGCTTCGTAGCTCAAAACTTCAAATTCATATTTCATGTTTTTAATCGCTCCAAGTAGGATCAGGAATGAGCGTAGACCGCATTCGCCAGCCTCTTCGATAAAGGCCGGATCCATATCCAAAATTCCCTGCACACTTTTCTTTTTCAAAACCTGAATCAGCTTTTTGTCGAACTCTTTTGCGTGTGGAGAAAATCCTGCTGGCGCTCGCAAACTCAACTTGTGTGATAGATCTCCGGAAGCAATAATTGCAACTCTTTTGTCTGAAGAAAAAATGGCTTCTTTTATCAATTCGCCAAACTCTAAATGTTTATTAAAATTCAAAAAACTATAATTGATCGGCACAATTCTGCGATCTTGATTTTTTCGAGTCAAGTAATAAAGGGGGACCGACACACCATGATCAAGATTTTCTTGTGAAATCAGTTGGACCGGTAATTTTGTTTCATTTGTCGCTTTTAGCTGATTTATAAATCCCAGATCTGATTTAAATTCCAGCTTGGTTGTAAAATCGCCAAAATTTTCAAATCTTGCTGTATATTTTTCATTAGTATTAACTGTAAATGCTTCAAAATTAATTTCGCCATGCGGAGAAATCACAATTATAGTATCAGGATTCGCTTGATTTAATTCTTCCTCAAGAATATCCAAAGCACTAATGGTTTTTTTTAATTTATCTATATTTTCTTTACCGATACTTGGAATCAAGACCGGTGGATGAGGCACAATGGCCGCAAAGGTGAGCATAGATTTACACGAATATGAACATATGCGAATGACGCCACTCGGCCGTGAGCTCGTGGCCGAACGGCAAATCGCGAATAACACGAATATTATTATTCGCAACATTCGCGATTCGCGATATTCGCGTTAAAATTAGTGACATTCGCGTTATATTTATTTCTTAAAGTCCAGATCCACCGCACTGCCCAGTGGCATGTTCGACAAACTTTTCTCACTTACAACTTTAATGTTTTCCCATTTATAGCCAAGTCGCTCGTAAACATCAGCAGAGACAATAGGACGCTTTTTTTCATTTGAAATAACGTAGACAATAGGTGACTCAACTGACTTTACAATAATTCCGTTTTTCAGTCGAACTTCACCCCAACGTGGAAATTTACTCAACTCTTCCGGTGTGACTGAAGTCAAGGTGTAGTTTGGATAATTTATTTCAAAAATGTCTTTGGTAATAATCGCGTATTTATGTCCATCCTGAACAAAGAAAACTCCTCCAGTAGTATTATCCTGAAGCAATCCGCCAGCAGGGTACGCGCTTGTCATTGTGATCTGTTCACCAAGTTCATACTCCTCAAAGTCTACAAGGCTGAGCTGCTCATATTCTTCCGGATTAAATCCAAGTGTGCGCAGAACTTCTTTTGATTCGAACTTGCGAAGCTCGTCATTTACTAATAAATAAACATCTTCAGTTGGGATTTGTAAAAGGGAATAATTTGCAAATTTAATCGCCCGACCGATTTCATATTTATCTATTTCATTTTTGCTGACAATAATAATATTATCTAGATCATAACGTGAAACCAGTGCACTTTTCGAATGAAAAGGACGGCGCATTCCATTGTCTATCAACCAAACACCTTGTTCTCCTTCGCCTTGCAACAATGATCCGTCCGGATAACTTTGATTGAACCAGCGATTCCAGATTTTCCAAAAATTATAATTTCCGTGAATATGAGGAGTGAAGTTATATAGATTGGCGGTGGCTTGATTCATAATATTGACCTGCTCACCATCAATTTCATATGTATTGCCGGGACGTTTGATCCAGTTTTCTTCGGTATCAATGTACCAACGGTTTGCTCCGGCAGTATTATCAACTTGATTTGCAAACCCCTTGAATTTCAAAAGACTCGGGTCATCCATATCACAACTGTCACAAATTCCATAACCCATTGCCCAATCATACTGTTTTTGAGTTGGTGAAGAATCTTCAACCAGGCTTTGTTCTTTTTGCAACATGACCAACAAAAACTTTGGATTGATAACATGCTCAACAGATGCATTAAAAATAATTTCCGCTGCTGTTATTATTTCTCCATCATCATCGATTGCTGTATAAGTATCAAGTGTCCCGTTTCGTCTATCTAAAAAATTCTGAATTTCGCCCAAAGTCATGGCACTTGAATTCACTAAATCCTGATCTGAAATTATATAGCCATTGTTAAAATCAACCGCAAAAACGGTTTGAAAAGGAAAAATCAAACCTAAAATTAAAGTAAAAATTACGATCTTTTTTGTATTTCGCATACTGTAATTATAATGGAAAAGAGGAATTTTAGCAAGACTCGTTAATTCAAATACAAAAGAGCTTTTTCCAAGCTCCTTTGTTATATACTTTTAACTTTTACATTTTACATTTTACCTAAAGACTACTTTTCCTTTCGAAAGCTCAACGCTAACTTTACTCTTAGTCTTTCCTTCGATAATCTGCAAAGCAAGCTCATCGAGAATCATCGTTTGAATCAATCGTTTTAGTGGCCGAGCTCCAAACTGTGGATCATAGCCCTTTTCCGCCAACATATCTTTAACTTCTGAGCTAAATTTGATCTGAATTTCTTTTTCTTCCAAACGTTTACCAACAATTTCCAGCTGAAGGTCAACAATTTTTCGCAGTTCTTTTTTATTCAAAGCATCAAAAATCATAATCTCATCAATTCGATTTAGAAACTCAGGACGGAAATGCTCTTTTAGGCGACCAAGGATTTTTTTGTCAATTGATTCTTTTTGACTTGCTTCCTGATTTCCAAAGCCAAGATCAGATTTATTAATCGCATCCAGAATTGTATCTGAGCCGATATTTGATGTCATGATGATAATTGTATTTTTGAAATTAACGGTTCGGCCCTTTGAATCAGTCAGCCTGCCGTCGTCCAAGATTTGCAATAGAGAATTGAAAACTTCTGGATGAGCTTTTTCGATTTCATCGAACAAGATTACTGAATAAGGACGCCGACGAACGCGTTCAGTTAACTGCCCACCTTCATCGTGACCAATGTATCCTGGAGGAGATCCAATCAGCTTTGAAACTGAATGCTTTTCCATGTATTCAGACATATCGACGCGAATAATTGCTTCTTCACTATTGAACATAAACTCAGCAAGCGATTTTGCCAGCTCAGTCTTACCAACTCCGGTCGGACCGAGGAAGAGGAATGAACCAATTGGTCGATTTTCTTCTGACAATCCAGCCCGGGAACGACGAAGTGCATTGGCAACCGAGGCAATTGATTTTTTCTGACCAATTACTCGAGTGGCAAGCTCGTCTTCCGCATGCGCCAATTTTTCTATTTCGCTTTGTAGCATCTTTGTAACAGGAATGCCTGTCCACATTGAGACTACGCTAGCAATATCTTCTTCAGTTACTTCTTCTTTTAAAATTTTCCGACCACCAGGACCTGACTGCACTTTTCGAAAACGAGCTTGAAGACTTTTGATCTTTTTCTCAAGTTCAGGGATTGTTCCGTAACGGATTTCCGCGACTCGGTCATATTCGGCTTTTCTTTCCAAAATTTCCGCTTCTTGTTTTAATTTATCAATATCTTTTTTTGCAGATTGAATTTGCTCAATCAATTCTTTTTCCTTTTTCCAATGAATTTCGAGTTGATTTGCTTTTTCCTTGTGTTCCTCTAATTCTTTGTCGATGCCACTCAGCTTTGCCTTTGCTGTGTCAGTTTTTTCTCTGGCAATGGCTTGCTTTTCAATTTCCAATTTCATAATCTTACGTTTCAATTGATCCAGCTCGATCGGCATACTGTTCAGCTCAATTCGAAGAGCTGATGTTGCTTCGTCAACAAGGTCAATAGCTTTGTCAGGCAAAAATCGGTCGGTAATATATTTCTGAGAAAGTTTTGCTGCTGCCACAACTGCATCATCTGTAATGCGCACACCATGGTGGACTTCATATTTTTCCTTGATTCCACGAAGGATTGCAATTGTATCATCCAAATCAGGCTCCAATACCATCACGGGCTGAAATCTTCGCTCCAGTGCGGCGTCTTTTTCGATATATTTTTGATATTCTTTTAATGTTGTAGCGCCAACACATCTCAAATTTCCACGAGCAAGCGCTGGCTTGAGCATATTTGAAGCGTCCAGTGAGCCTTCGATTGAGCCTGCTCCAACAATTGTATGCAATTCATCTATAAATATGATGTATTTGTCTTTGTTCTTTTGAATTTCTTTCAAGACAGCCTTCATTCTTTCTTCAAATTCACCACGAAATTTTGATCCGGCCACAAGAGAGCCAATATCCAAACTTAAAACTTCCTTGTTCTTAAGATTTTCCGGAACATCGCCGGAAACAATACGCTGAGCCAATCCTTCGGCGATTGCAGTTTTTCCAACGCCAGGTTCTCCAATTAAAACTGGATTGTTTTTTGTTCTTCGAGAAAGTACTTGTAAAATTCGTCGAACTTCGTCGTCTCGCCCGATAATTGGATCTAATTTTTCTTCCCGCGCTTCCTGAGTCAAGTTCATGGTAAACTTATCCAAAACATCCCTTTTGTTTTCTGGGTCAGGGGAGTCAACTTTTTCATCACCGCGCACATCAGAGAGAATTTTCAAAACTGTATCATAATCAACATTAAACATTTTCAGAAGTTCAGAAGCAGGGGAGTCAACTTTCAAAAGTGACAGCAATAAATGTTCTGTACTTACAAATTCATCGCCCAGCTTCTTGGATTCTTTTTCCGAATTAACCAAAACATAATTCATTGGCGGAGTCACGGCAACTTGACCGCCAGCAGCGCTAGGAGTTCGGCCCTTTGGAAATTTATGCAAAATAGATTTGACCTGCTGAATCATTTGCTCGACAGGAAGTTCCAGTTTTTTTAATACGGTCAAAACAATACTTTCATCTTGTTCAAGTAGTGCACAAAGCAAATGAATTGTATCAATTTGTGAATGCTTGTACTCAAAAGCAAGCGCTTGCGCTGATTGAAGAGCTTGTTGTGAATTTGTAGTGAATTTTCTGATATCCATAGAAATTAGGTAAAAGTTATTATGTAAAAGTTGATAGTAATATTGGCAGTCGGAAGTAGAGAGTGCCAACCCCAGTATATAAGAAATTAGAAATTTGTCAAGTATTTTTAAAAACCCATTCCAGGGTCCATACTTTTAACTTTTACATTTTACCTACAAACTAAACATTCCCTAAATACACGTTTTTCAGGCCTGCGGCTAAGCCAATTTTCAAGGCTCGGTTCAGAGTTCCGATCGAAGTAGGGGAAACATCCTTCATTTCACTCGCAGGGTAAAATGCGGACAAATGCCAAACAATTTCCGGGTCAACATTGTACAGAAAATCTGCAATCCGATGAAGCTCAGTATTGCTGTCGTTCATCCCAGGAATCACAAGAGTTGTAACTTCAGTGTGAATATTATTTGCAACACACGAGCGGATGCTTCGCAAAACCGGCTCCAACTTCGCCCCGCAAATCTGTTTGTAAGTCAGGTCATTGAAAAACTTAAGATCAATATTAATCGCATCCAAATAATATTTTATCAATTCAAAAGTATCATTTGAAAAGTATCCGTTTGACACCCAAACATTTTTCAATCCAGCTTGGCGCGCCAGCTTCATTGTTTCGAGCGCAAACTGGACAAATATCGTTGGCTCTGTATAAGTATAGGCAATGCTCTCGCAGTTATTTTCCCCGGCAAATCGGACAATATCAACAGGCTTTAATAGAGCGCCGGGAATCCAGTCCTCCTCACCAACGTGCTCCCTGAACTGCGCAATGTCCGCATTTTGACAATGCTTACATTTGAAATTACAACCAACTGTGGCGATCGAATAGGTGAGTGAACCTTTTAGAAAATGATAGAGTGGCTTTTTTTCAATCGGATCCACATGCTGAGCAATTATTTTTCCGTAAACTAAACTGTACAGTTTACCATCCTCATTTTTCCGAACATTACAAACACCCACGGCACCATTCCGAATAACACAATGATGCTCACAGCAAAGGCAGTGAACGATCCTATTTGATTCCTTTGTATAAAGTAGTGCTTCTTTCATATTTTATTTCCAAATTGCTATTTACAACTCTACAACTTATCCCGCGTAGCGGGATCCCGCCGCGCGGGACAACTTATCTTCACTTCCATTTTACCAGATAATATGCTATTATTCAATCACATTATGCGAGCATTTCTAGCTATAAATTTACCGAAAGAAGTCCAGGATTACCTCGAAGATCTTATTTTTAAAATTGACAAAGAAAACCAGAGGGTCAACATCAAGTGGGTCGAGCCAGAGAATCTGCACTTGACTCTGGGTTTTATTGAAAATATTAAAGAGGCAGCCCTAAACAAGATAAAGACAGATCTAGAATCCATTAGTGTTCCGGAGAATTTAATTTTGACGCTTGAGAGGCCGGGATCATTCCCAAATAAAGAAAAACCTCGGGTAATTAAAATTAAGATATTAGACCCAGAAAAAAAACTTAAAAAAATTCATGAAGCGGTAAAAGATATTTTTCAAAAAAATGGTCTTGAGGTGGACAATCGTCCGTTCTTGCCACATATCACTTTAGGACGAATCAAAACTGCCAGCGCCAAACTTCGATACCAAGTGGAAACTGAGGCACTCTCCTTTACGGTGAAATCCATTGAACTTATAAAGAGCGACCTTACCCCAGCCGGCCCAATTTATTCAATTTTAAAAAAATTTCCGCCTGACTTCTAGTCAGCTCAACTGGTAGCATTAGTGAGCCCACTATCGCCTTCATATAAAATTACGGCGATCGCAGAAAGTGGGGTAGAAATTATTTTTCTATATGCGTCCTCCCGAGTTCCAAAACAAATCAATTATCCTCGGCGTTCAAATCACCGACCAGCCAATGGATTTTGTATTACAAAAAATTGACCAATTTTTAAATTCCAATGACCAGCACAAAATATATACTCCAAATCCAGAAATCTGCCTAAAAGCGGAAAAAGATGATGAGTACCGACACGTTTTGAATCGAGCCGATATAAACATCCCTGACGGGATCGGTTTGAAACTTGGCGCCAAGATTCTGGGTGAAACTCTCGAGAACAGGGTGGCAGGCTCAGACTTAACAAAAGAAATTTTGGAAAAATATAAAGATACAGAAACTAAAGTCTTCATCGTTCTAAGAAACGACTCCCTGTCCACTGAAGCTGACATAAAAAAACTATTCAAGGAAAAATATCCAAAACTAAACTTCCAAATCAGCCAGATCGACATAAAAAACCCAGACAATTGTGATGAAGTTTTAAATTCTATCAATACCTTTGGACCAAAAATACTATTTGTAACTTTGGGCGCGCCGGCACAAGAGTTTTGGATCAACAAATATATAAAACTAATTCCAGGTGTAAAAGTCGCAATTGGAATAGGTGGAAGTATTGATTTTCTGACAGAAAAAATCAAGCGAGCGCCAAAACTTGTTCGCGATTCGGGATTGGAATGGGCCTATCGACTTTATCAGGAACCAAGCCGATTGAAACGAATCAAAAACGCCACAGCTGATTTCTTACTTGTTTGTCACAAATGGAAAAAAAGAATTCAGTCAGAATACAGGCAAAATGTCATTGGAGTAACTAAAAACAAAGAAGGGAAATTTTTAATAATAAGAAACCCACGCTTTGGAAAAAATCATTGGCAATTTCCTCAAGGCGGAGTTGACCAAGAAGAAACCCCAGAAACAGCGGTAGTTCGAGAATCAAGCGAAGAGGTTGGGGCGTCAGAAAAATTATTTAAATTAATAAAAAAAATCCCAGAACAACACAGATACGACAATCCAGCTGAATATCAAAATCTTTTAAAAGGTTTCAAAGGCCAAGAACAAACCGCCTTTCTGTTGGAGTTCCAAGGTAAGGATTCAAACATTGACTTTTCAGATTCAGAAGAGGTTGAGGAAATCAAGTGGGTGAGCAAAGATGAAATATTACAATTCATTCATCCACACCGTCAAGAATTCGCAAAAAAGATTATTGCACACTTATAGATATATATTTAAAAGAAAAATGCCCCCAGTGATGGGGGACTTTTTATTTCCTAGTGAACAATTCGATGTTCGTCTTTGATTGGAGGGTTAATCATGATCTTGGACCTGGCGTTGATACGCACAGTGGGGGAGAGTTCAACCTCACAGCCAATTCTGGCTAAGGCGAGAATCCTGCAAATATGATCCCCTTGAACAACGTAGTTTTCTACGAAAAGCCTGTAATGTTCAGAGTTCCATCCATCAGGTTCAAATCCCGCAGAATGAACCGTATATTCTTCCGGGTTTTCTGGCCACGATCTCATATCAATAAGATCGGCCTTTGCATACCCGCTAACAAGCATCGAATCAGAGAAATCAATTTCATCCTTCGGTTGTTTGTTCGCATACAGAATAACCACTTCTCGCGAATCATCCTGGACACATTCAATATTCACGCCGGTCAGATCGAGAAGGTCAGACATTTTTACCGGCAGAGCAAATGGTCTAAACTCTCGCCAAGGATCTTTGCAGTTCTGAAAAACTTGCAAAAGCTGACCAGCGGTCGGTCGACTCGAAGACCCTTCATATGGATAAACAAAAATCAATTGTGGTTTTTTCTTTTTATCGCACAAGGCAAAACAAACTGCCTGAGCAACGAAACGAACAATCAATTCACTTGAGAAAAACACCGGCCAAAACGCATCGCTTATTGGCGAAACCAAGTTTGATTTACTTACCCTTATCATCAAGCCTCCTCTAGTCAAATTAGCAACATGGGGCTCAAATTTAACGAACATGTCCTTTTTCTTAGTATAGGTATAAATTGCTAAGTTGTCAAGCTATAAACGCAAAAGCGCGAAACAGGCAAAATCGCAAAAAACACAAAGTAAAGGGGGCTCCATAGTCCTGTTGGAAAATTTAAAGAACTTCCACAAAATCACCGTTAAAACATCCCTATATGGACTCCACAGTGCTCCGCAACTATGGAGCCCCCTTTTAAATCCGGACAAAAAAAATGTCCCCCCCGAGTGCGGGGGGGACTTTTGGGACGGACGTCCCTAGGTAGGTTTGGGTAGCTAGCCGCGCTTGCCGCGGTTCTTGCCGCCACCGTTCTTCCGGCGGTCCCACTTCTGCCGGCCGGCAGACTTGTGATCATCGATGACCTCGTCGGCCGAAGCCAACGATGCGCGCATCTCCTTCAGTCGCTCAGCGCCGATGAGATCACCCATCTGGTCGAACGTCTGTTCTTTCCGGACCGCGACGACCTCTTCTTCTGCCTGCCTCTCCTGATCCTTTCGCTGGGAAAGGGGATCGAAGAAGTGCTCCTTTCGGAGCATCCACCAGAAGGGATCACTGTGATCCCGAAGAGGAACTTCGTAGGTCTCCCGGGTGTTGGGGTTCGTCCCCTTGCCCGCGATGGCCTTGAATGCCGCGAGATCGTCCCTGTGAACGACCGCGCAACACACGCCTTCCCGACGGAAGTATCGCGTCACCACGACGAAGTCCGCCAGTCCGGGAGTGGCACCACCGCTGGACTTCGCATACTCGTTCCGGAACTTCCCCTCGAACGAGAAGTAGTCCTTCACGCCGAGAGGGCCGGCCTTCTGCGCCTGGTCCAGAGCGGACTCGTACGCATCGACGAACTTCTCGTCCATACAGGCCAGGACGTCATCCTCGCTCATCTCCCCCAGGACGGGGCAGACGACGAGATCGTCCATGGACATCCGCACGAAGGATTCCACAGGTGTCCAGACGGTATCGCCCTGACACGTGTGGAAGTTCTTGCCGGTGGCCTTCATGGCCTCGACCTTGGTCTGCAGCTTTTCCGCTGATTCCTTGGCCCTGGCTTCCCGAGCCAGCTTGGCCTCCAGCTTCCGCGCCTCTTCTGCCGCCTTTGCGCGCGGATCGAAGAAGTACTTCTTCCGGAGCCTCCAGTGCATGGGCTCGCCCATAGAGATCAACCTCGAACCGGTGAGACCCAGAATGGCCTCCTTGTCATCCGACCGGATGATCATGGCGAACTCGCCGTAATCGTCGAAGTTTCTGAGAAGAACCGTCATACCCCACATCGTCGGGGCGGACTTGCCATTCTTGTCAGCCCACTGGGCACGGAACTCCCGCTCCCAGTCGACCAGCTCTCCGCCGTGCGCGAAGGGCTTGTCCTTCTGCGCCTCGGCGATAGCTGTTGAGTAGTCGGCCTCGTACTGCTCGGCCACTGCCTCCAGCTTGGTCCTCACGAACGAAGCCATGGTCCCCAGGAGGGGCTTGACCTTTAGCAGCGGGATCTCCGCCACCTCGTCCGAGGGCAGGAGGACGCAGTCCCTCTGCCCGAACCGGATCAGGTCCATGAGCTTGTAAGACTCGAGCCGCTTGGCTGTGGCTGCTGCCTTGGCCTGGGACTTGGCTTCCGCTGCCGCCTTCTTGGCTTTGGCTGCGGCGGCTGCCGCTGCCATGGCCACCGTGTAGGTGACGAACTTGGTGTAGCCGTCGGCCACGGTCAGAACCTCACCCCGGGTGTTCCGGTCCTCTGCGATGAGCGATGCCATCTTGGCAGCGCCATCCTCGGTGAGGAGCAGGAAAAACTGTCCCTGCCTGTCAGTGGCGTGGAAAATCCTCGCCTGGTTGAGGGGCTGGAGGACCGTCTCGTCCTTCATGTCCGCCAGCACCGTCACGGTGCTGGGCAGACGGACAACCTGCACTCCCTGGATGGTCACGACCGGAAGGTCGGGACCAAACTCCTTGTACAGACCAACGATTCCATTCAGCGTCTTTTCTCCGTTCTTCATGCTTTCCTCCAATTAAGGTTTTGAAAAATTGTTGACTCTCGACACAACAAAAAGACGCTACATACAATAGATAATTGTAAATAAGGTCTTTCTGTTGTACTCAAGCGATTTTTCAAAGAACCAATTGATACAGCATTATAGCATAGTTTCAAAAATTTGTCAATACCTATGAATTAATATTCATAAAATTATCTAAATTTACACTAGGTAACCCGTTAGTTTTAGCTAACATAAGGCTATTTACTATTAAATATAATTACGCTATAATAAAGTCAAAAGTCTAGAGTCAAAAGTCCTGAGTTAGATTTCCGACTTTTGACTATTGACTCAAGACTCTAGACTATCAATATGAAATCATCAATCATTCGCGTCCGAATTGCACCAAGTCCAACCGGATTTGTACATGTCGGCAATTTACGCACAATCCTCTATAATTACCTCTTTGCAATCCACGAAAAAGGCAAGTTTATAATTAGAATCGAAGACACAGACCAGTCAAGACTTGTGCCAGGAGCTATTGAAAATTTACTTCAATCTCTACAATGGGCGGGGATAGAAGGGGAGGAGGGCCCATATTTAACAAAAGACAACAAAGTAAAAGAACGCGGAGAATTCGGACCATACACTCAGTCTGCGCGTCTAGATATTTATAATACACACATCAAAACATTATTGGACAAAAATAAGGCCTACTATTGTTTTTGCACAAAACAAAGAATTGATGATCTGAGAGATGAACAGCGCAAACAAAAACTGCCACCAAAATATGACGGCTTCTGCCGAAACTTGTCAAAAACTGAAGTTCAATCTCTACTAAATTCCGGAACACCCCACGTGATCAGATTCAAGATGCCGGAAAACAAACAGGTTATTTTTGAGGATCTTATTCGTGGCCAGATCAGTGTAAAAACAAAAGACATGGATGATTATGTTCTCATAAAATCTGACGGCTTTCCAACATATCATTTTGCCAACATCGTAGATGATCATCTGATGAAAATCACGCACGTCCTGCGCGGTGATGAATGGATTGCCTCAACGCCAAAACATGCGCTACTTTATGAAGCGTTTGGTTGGCACGCGCCTGTGTTTGCTCATTTACCGGTTTTGTTAAATAAAAATGGAAAAAAACTGAGTAAACGTGACGGCGATGTCTCAGTTCAGGACTTTATTGACAAAGGTTATTTGAAAGAGGCGATTATTAATTTCATTGCTCTACTCGGTTGGAACGCAGGGACAGAACAGGAAATTTATACCTTGAATGAATTAACAAAACAGTTTAGCCTCGATAATGTCCACAAATCTGGTGCTGTATTTGATGTTGATAAACTTGACTGGATCAATGGTATGTACATTAGAAAATTGTCACTTGATGATTTTTATGAACAATGTTTACCATATTTAATTGAAGCAAAGTTGATTATTGAAAAAAACAAAAAACTTGTTATCAAAGATACTGGTGAAGAAATAAAATCTTCTTATTTAAAAAATATACTGGCGCTGGAACAAACCAGAATAAAAAAATTTACTGAAGTGGGAGAAGTTCTCGAATTCTTTTTCAAAAAAGAACTTGATTATGACCCAAAAAAACTGGTCTGGAAAAAATCAAATAAAACTGACAGTCTTAAAAACCTCAAACTACTTGAAAAGCTACTGAATGAAATCAATGAATCTGATTTTTCAAGTGAAAATCTCAAAAAACTTATTACGGCCCTCCTTCAGGAAAATAACATCGATACCGGCAGTATGCTCTGGCCAATGCGCTATGCTCTGTCAGGGAGGGACAACTCTCCTGATCCGTTTGAAATCGCACAGGCTCTTGGCAAGGAAAAAACGGTCGAACGGATTAATTTAGCGATAACGAAATTGATGTAATTAATTGTAATTAGGTAATTGGTAGTAAGTACAATCAATTACAACGAAGTTAAATTACGCCAAAGGCAAATTACGTGTAGCAAGTTACAAAATAATTTGCTATAATACTAATATATGAAAAAACTCGGCATAATTTTAATAATCGCCGTTTGCATTTTGATAATGCCAAAGTTTTTATTAGCACAGGATGTAACTGAACTAAATCAACAAATTGAAGAAAAAAAGCAGGAAGTTGATGATTTAAAAAAACAAACTGCAATTTATCAAAAAAACATTAGAACCAAGCAAGAAGAAGCAATGTCATTGAAAAACCAGCTTAGCATTCTGGAAAATCAAATTGCCAAAACTGAACTGGATGTGAAAGCAACCGCAATTGAGATTGAGCAAATTCAACTTGAAACCAGAAACAAAGAACTTCAAATATTGGAAACTGAAGACGCTATTTCCAGACAAAAACTTATTTTATCCGAAACGGTTCAGCAGATCCATCAGGCTGACTCACAAAACCCATTAAAAATATTCTTGTCCAATGATTCTTTGTCAGATTTTTTTAATGAAGCTGAATATACAAAAGAACTGCAAAATAGTCTTCAAAAAACACTCAGCAATGTAAAGGTAGAAAAAAAGGATTTACTTGCAAACAAACAAGCACTGGAAGACAAAAAAATTCAGTTTGTACAATTAAAAGAAGACCTCGAATTGCAAACTGTTGAATTACAGGGAGAAAATGAATTCAAGGATCAGCTCCTAGTGGACACTCAGGAATCTGAACAAAAGTTTACCACTCTTTATTGGCAAGCAAAAAAAGAACAGGAGCAGATCAGCAACAACTTAGTTGAGCTTGAAAAAAAGGCAAGAGAGAAACTTAAACAAATCAAATCTGACAAACCTCAGTTGACTGACAGTCAGCTGAGCTGGCCTATTCCGCAAAACAAGATTACTTCAACATTTCATGATCCGGGCTATCCATTTCGATATTTATTTGAACATCCGGCCATTGATGTCCGAGCCAAACAGGGGACTGTGATAAAGGCACCTGCCGAAGGATATGTTCTCAAAGCCAAGGACTCTGGAATGGGTTACAGCTATATTTCATTGATTCACGCAAAAGGGATCTCAACAGTTTACGGTCATGTCAGTAAAATTCTGATCGAAGAAGACGAATATGTGGCCAAAGGCGAAACGATCGGCTTGACCGGCGGAATGCCAGGAACACCTGGGGCCGGACGTTTAAGTACTGGCGCTCATCTTCACTTTGAAGTCCGCGTGAACGGAATTCCGGTCAATGCGCTCGATTACCTTCCTTAGATGAATAAACCTCATATAACGTAAAAATAAGCCTTAGATTAGGCTTATTTTATTAACTTTGATTCTATGTTACGTGACGGAGAGGAGCCATTGGCTCTTTCATTTTCATTCTTTGTCTAAACACGGTCGGATTCGAAAAATAAGTTGTAGTATCCTTTTTTGTTAGAAGCATAAAAACGTGCATAGCTTCAGCCGCTGTTAAGACATAAATACGATACCAACCGAAAACACCACTTACGACATTAACATCTACAATTTCTCCTGACAAACTACAAGCTGTTCCACTCAATCTAGAATCTCGCAAATTAAGTGTAGCTTCAACTTGACTTATTGAAGTACAACCAGAACATACGGCTCGGTTAACTATCCCAAACAACGGATATACAGAGCACTCTTCGTATTGACTCTGATCGATAAGTAAAAAGGTATCACTTTCCAACGCCAGCACTTCACGAATGTGATGCAAAAGTCTCATGTTTTCTCCTAAGTTGGGGTTTACAAAGAACCAATCATTTACTATACTTTAGTAAAGAATGATCAATTTGTCAATATGCAAAATCACGAAGACCTGGCCCAAATCCTATTCCAGAAAATCTGCCAAATCCTAAAGGTAAAAGGTTTGAAATTAAAAATAATGGCCCGAAAGGGGAGTAAGAGTAATAAACGCTATACACTTGGCTATATTAATTTGCAAACGAAAACAGTTGTTCTGGATATTTATACGCCCAAGACAATGAAACCAAAAAGCCTTAACGGCTTGATCCGCACAGTGGCGCATGAAGTTGCGCACCTGCAAAAACCGCCGTACCGACAGCGATATCAAGGCAGATGGATTGCCCGTCAACATTATCCTGAATTTTATGAACAGGTTGATAAAAATATTGAAAAAATAAAAAAAGACCCAGTGTTGGGAATGCATTTTCGCGACATCTAACTTACCCCATGTCTTCAGACTGGGAATGAAAAGCACAGGAAGCTGAACACTATACTCCCGGTCTAAAGACGCGGGGTAAGTGATGGGTAACAAAAACGAGCCTCGTACAATGAGGCTCGTTTTTTATTTTTTCTATTCAAATCTATTGAACTAAATCTGCTACAGCTTGCCAGTCACTATCGGTTGTTGGCAATTTGTCGTTCTGACTCTTGTAAGTCTTGATAATCTCCAATCTCTCAGCTGAAGTCATGGCCATGCTGGCATCAGTACTTCCGTAAGAGATAAAGTAAATTGTACTCCAACCAGCTGAATCCGGAGTTCCGCCCATCAAGGCTGAATAATCACTAACTGCGGTAATTTCAGCTTTCAAGTTTCTGTCAGCAGTTGCGGGATGAGCTGGAACAACATTAGACGCATTGTCTAGAGCAGGAGCCGTAACTTCAACTGCCGGTATTTCAGGGACAGGGACTGGTGCATTCTTTTCTACACCAGAATAAGCAACACCTCGAAGTACTGACCAGAAGAAACTTGTGTTTGGAAGCTTGTTATAAGCATCAGCAAATGTTCCCAAAGCTGCTTGTTCTTTTGCCATATCACGCTCAGCAGGGCGCAAGTAATAAGCAACGCTGTGAATGAACTTTTCTTCAGCTGACTTACTAAAGTCTACAACTCGGCCAAATACTTTGACAAATGCTTTCAACGCTTCAGCTTCCCGGCCGATAATTCGGGCCGGAGTAGTTCCTTGCGCCATCTTGCCAAGTGATTCCCAGTCAGTATCAGCTGCAGGCAATCGGTTGTAAACGATCTTGTAATCTTCGAGCAGTCCAAATCTTTCTCCGTTAGTCATTGATTTAACCTTGGCAGTTGTTCCGTAGGCCATGTAATCAATCACTTTCCACTCCTCAGCTGAATCTGGTGCTGTTCTGGTTAACTTGATGTAATCGCCGACTGCTAAACTTTCTTTAGCAAGTGATCGATCTGCCGGTTTTTCAGGAACAAAGCTTGTGACAGCGGTTGTTTCAGCGATAACTGTTTTTGTTACTTCTTTGACATCTGTAACAACAGTGGTAACAGTATCAATATCTGTATCTGTAACTACAGATGTATCATCTTCAACTACGTCTGTAACTTCATCTGTGGCTGGAGTGGTAATTACAGCCGATCCCGCGCTTGGCATAACACTACGCGGAGCTGAAGACGACACCAACGGCGGAGCAACCAAACCAACTTCTGTCAAATGAGTAATTGTACCAGTTACTGTATTATTAGTTGTATCACGGGCGAGATTATCGAGTGGCATAAGAGTTTCAGTAGTATCATCATAATAGGCCAAGGATATCATTGATTCATCTGTTATTCCGGCAGCAGTCATATCAGCAGCTGTATAGTGAAACACGATTTCAGCACCATTACCGGTCAACTGATTAATATCTGAAGTACCTGATGAAGTGGTAGTTCTCATTGAAACATCTACAAAGTTTCCAACAGGCACCAAATTATCAGAAGCAGGCATATCAACTTCTTCGAGGGTAATTGTTCCAGAAGTAGCTGTGCTGTTTTGACCAAGCGAACCTGAACTGGCCGTAATTTCAAAACCGGTATTGTTTTCATCATTTACATTAACACCCGAGGATGGGGTAAAGGTTGATGATTCTGACTTTTTAATATCTGTCGCATCTTCAGTCAATGTAATATCTTCACTTGCTACATTTGTACTTGACACTGACACAGCAGTACTAAGAGTTGTCTCGGAGTGAAGTGGTCCATCAGCTATGACTGTCCAATTTCCAGCAGTAACTGGAAGAATATATGTTCCATCGTCCTGAATATTGGCCTTAGCCTTTGATCCAGTCACTGAATCTGTTGCGTAAACAAATCCGCCGGTATTCATTTCAGTTGTACCATCAGATTTATAAATCGTACCACTAATACTTACAGTTTTTTCAACTAAATCATTATCTACAGCAATATCTTCATTTTCTGAATCACTATCAAAATCATAGTTAATATCAGAAGTTACAGCTAGAGTTGCTTTTGGTAATGAAGCATAATCCTTGTGCTCTGCCTTGATAGTAAATGTTCCTTCCTTTACAGTGGCGGAATAATCACCATTAGCATCAGTAGTTGCTTGTTTAGCTAGCCCGGTAGTTTCATTTACAAGAAGTACTGCTGCACCAGAAACCGGGTTATCACTACTATCTAAAATTGTTCCACTTACTGCATGTGAAGTTTCAGTTGAAAGATTTATAGTTACAGTTTGATCAGTTGTTGTGAGATCAACCTCTGAAGAAGGGGAGTAATCACCAAGGCCATCAACAAACACCATTACTTTATATGTATCGACGGGTAAACTCATTGTTGTGCTACTACTTAAATCAGCGACTGGTATACCACGACGACCTGACCCTGTAGTTGATTTTGCTTCTACAAAACCTCTCTGACTTGCTGTTCCACCGGTAAAGGCAATAGTCAATGTTTTCAACTCAGAAGCATCATAACTAATATTTTGAGTTACATTAGCACTGGTAATTACTACATTGGATCCAACCTCACCGTAATCAGGTGACCACATAGAAACTCGGTATGTTCCAGCTCCAGCTTTTACGGCATAATTACCAGCAGTATCAGTCATTTCATGTCGATTATAACCTCCGGATGGCCAGTCATTATCTGTGTCCCAGGCTTCCACCATAATAGGCACATTAGTCTGAAGATTTCCACCTACAGACACATTTCCTGAAATTGTATAACAAGTTGTAGTGGCTGGTTGCAATGTCTGATTATTCATATCTCCAGTTGCTTCGGCAACAACAACAGTAGCAGAGGTCGATCCACAGCCATCAAAGCTAGGAGGTGTATCTACCTGAATACTCCAGGTACCTGCACTAACATTGAGGATATAATCACCATCTGAATCTGTATTTGAATGTGCCATTTGGCGAGTTGTAGTTTCTTCTGCCATCACATGAGTATATTGCATTGGATTATTACTGGAATCAATAGCTCGCCCAGAGATTACATAATCTGGTCTACCTATTTTTATTAGGAACGGGTTTACAGTAGTAATGTTAGCTCCATTAACCTTAACGTCGGCTGTACTATTTCCATCTACTGTACCACCATTATTATCTTTGACAGTTGCCGAACTAGAAGGAGCATCACCAATTCCTGACTTCCAAGCACCAATATCATAAGTACCATTTGAAGCAACTTTTAACACAAATGAACCATCAGCTTGTGAAGTTGCGTGAGATCCCATACCACCAAAGCCCATTGGCTGATTAGCCCATAATTCAGTGTCAGGAATGATGTTATAGACTGCGCTACCAGAAGCAAAGGATGTACCCATTCCACTGGTTAATTGCACAGTTGTACCACTGATAGACAGAATCTTATCAGTAGCGGTATTTGTTCCATCAGATATATAAATAAAGTCATTTTCCGCAAAGCCACTTCCACTGGTTAAGGTTAGACTTGTCGCAGCTGCAGTATAACTTGCACCTATAGTTGTTCCCTTGGAGACCACCAGTCCACGAATTTCTTTTGTAGCGCTGGTAATTGATATAGGTAATTCAGTAATAGTAGCATTGGTGTCGTTTCGTTTAATTACCGGAGTTCCACCGACACCACTGACAGTGATCGCAGTTGTCATAGGTGGCATCCAATCAGGCATTGGTGGGGGACCGGCCATCGGACCCTTTGGCATTGCCGGACCGATACCAATATTGTAATCACCATTGGATGGAAGAAAGAGGGTAGTGGAATTATTTACAACTTCACCGCCAAAAGTCACAGTTTCAACGGTTCCACCATTTGGGCCAAAAGCAAAAATATCTACGTCTTCACCGGCGTCTGCAAAGGTACCACTGACTAATACTGCTAGCTGAGCTGAATTAGCAGCGCTACGTTTTGTAAAGGTAAGTGCTTTGGTTAATGTACTCGTAGCTTCAGTCCAGTTTGCGCCGGAACCCGGCAAACAAATCGGTTCCGGATTCATCTGACCTGAATATTTATATATACCAAGAGTAATTGTTGGCTCAGTAAAAATATGATAACAACCATCATTCAAATTTGACCAAGTTTGAGTTCCCACACCAGCCATGAGAGATACATCTGCGTCCATTGGACCGGACATTGGTGATCCCATCATCAAAGTCATATCACCAAGACCATCTTCAGCAGTTACATTAATCGTAATATTATTTGACCCCGCGGCATTTATAAAGTACGGCATAGAAGTCATAGATTCTATCAATGTACCGCCACTATTATATGCTTTCATATCTACTGTATATCCTGAAGAATTAAAATCCTGAGCCTTTGGATTTACAATGCCCTTGACTTCAAAGTGGAACATATCTGGATCACTAGTTGTTCCGCTATTTGTATCTAACCACAAGGTCATAGTTTGACCTGAAACTGTAACTCCATCATTGATAGCACCAGCCTGAGTTGCAGCAACTGAATCTGCAGCGATTCCAGATTCAGACAGAACAACCACTGCATCACCATTCATATTAAGATCAGTCTTACTTGGATTGTATGGATCTGGAATTGCACCAGTCAAAGTAGTTCCCTTTGGAAAGGTCAATTTAAAATATGAACCATCATCAAGTTTATTAGCAGTTCCACCTGATGGAGGCATAGGGAAGTCAATAAAGTATGTAGTAGTTGCGCCGGCTGTCATATTCATTGGCATCACACCTGCGCCCATCATCATAGCTTCTTTGGCACCAAATCCACCAAATCCGCTTGGGCCACCGGTCATTATTCCGCCACCCATCATACCACCTCCCATAAATCCACCACCACCAGGTCCCATCATACCGCCGGACTTGGATGAATCCATAATATATCCACCGGCTGTATTGGCACTAGTGTTGATTGGATTATTTGAAAGATCTAATACATTGGTTACTGTTAAAACAAATTTATCTGTATCTGCATTTAAGCCTGTAAATGATAATCCTTCAACCAATACGGTATTGGTATCATATTCATAATTAAAGGACACACCACTGGCCGTAAGACTTTCTACGGTATCAGTTCCACCTGGACCAAAAGTCAAAGCATAGTTGGCCGGATTTCTCACACTGCCAGTCCAAAGGTTAGCGTTTGATGAAGCTTCACTTTGCTTGAGTGCGCTCATGCCTTTATTAAAAGTGATTGCACAACTATAGCTATCACAATTCGCAAACTCAAGCACAGGCTGAGTACTATCTGCCGTTGTAGTCATTTTGAATGTGAGTAGAAGTCCAGATAGATCCATGGGTAATCCTGCTAAATCTTGAATGGCAGAAGCGCCAAAACTAATAGTTGCAGTATATGCTACACCTGGAGTCAAACCGGTAGTAGGTATAATTTTGATTGACTGTCTCATCGCATCGTATTCAACATTGGTCGGCACAGTTGATGTTCCAGTTTTCAAAGTGACATTTGTAGTGTTAATATTAGTTGGATCCAATGCTTCAGCAAATCCTATATCAATAAAGCCAAAGTCCATTGGTACTGACATATCATTATTTTCAGGCCAACTACCATTCATTGTAGGGGCAGTTACATCAGTTGTATTGGTAACAGTAAAATTTGACATGTAATGATCATTTCCCGGATTATTTGGATCGCCGAGTGTAATGCCTGACATTGATCTGACTCCACCCTTGACTCTTATTTCATATTCACCAACAGGCAAAGTACCATTAATGTCCATAATTACATATAACTTATTTGAACTCAATATAGCATCCACAATAGAAGTACTGGTTACATCTGTATAAACACCGCCACTGACAGAGTACAAATTAAAAGCTCCTTTATTAACACTATTGGTATCAATTGGTTCGCTAAACTCTATAACAATTTTTGTTAAATTTGTAGGTACATTCCAGCTACCAGGAGATGGTTGGGAGCCATAAACATACAGAGGGCTATATGCACCTCCGGCCCACATACCCTTGTCTGCATCAAAATTTCCCATCATTGTAGCGTATCCAGCGTCCTCGGTCATACTGGAGAAATCACCAGTTTGCCAAAAAGTTTCATCTTCAGTAAAGTCAAACCCAGAACTACCACTAAAATTATTACTGGTTGATTGAGTAGTAAACGATATGGTATGTCCGCCACCAGGTCGGTTTCCCTCAAGAGGATTACCAGCCATATCTTTCACCCCTGGTGTAATTTCAATTATATAATCTGTTCCTATTTCCAAAAGTGCAACTTTATCAATAACAATTACAGGATTAGAAGTACTACCTCCGAATTGGACTGTTTGCCCTCTACTGGCTGCACCCAGACCAGTATCGAAACTAACATTGTAATCTGTAATGTTAGTAATAGAACCTCCGCTGACCTTTTTCAACTTAATATTATCTGTAGCGGCATCACAGTCTGTACAGCTTACGGTGGTCATATCAATTTCCTTATCAAGCATAAAAAACATCGGAGCGCGATCAATAACTATATCAATTGGAGCTCCCATCATTCCATCACCTGGCATTGACATAATCACCTGCGGTGCTTCAGAATCCCCACCTTGCCCAGCTGTTCCTGACGATAGACAAAATACCCAGCCCGATGAATTTGGATTATTAACACCTACAGACGCTCCCCAAATTTCACTGGAAAGATATCCACTTGCTGTTGCTTCTAAATTGTATGTTCCGTCCGAAACTCCGGTAATTGTGAAAACACCGGAAGCGGAACTAATAGAACTGAGTCCTGTGCCTTTCACATAAACATTCGCATTATAAATTGGTGTTATGCAATCGCTTTGATAAACTGTACCACTAATCATCCTGGAGCCAGCAATAGCGGAAATATTTATTAAAAAAGGACTTAATTTTGCCATGACAGCGGTTGTGGACGTAGGATTAGAAGAGGCATAAGCCGCAAAAGTCCCTGAATCAATAACTTCAATATAGTAATTAAGCCCACTTATAGTGACTTCTGAAGCTGGGATATAAAACTCTACTCTATTTTGTCCTTCGTCTGTACCGGTCACACAAGTTCCTGGCCAAGATCCATTTGGAGCTTTGTAACACAATTGCTTTGTTATTAATGCATTAAAAGAATTTTCTACATCGTAAATATAGGCATCTATTGTTATACTTTGTCCGGCTATTGCCATAGCAATAGGCATATGTTCTATTGTTGGAGTGCTATTTACATAATCATCTTCCAGCATACCGGAACTTTCTGCTGTGGCTGTTGATGGTTGTGGATCAGAGTCAAGTACGTTTCTACTCACAAAATCATACCCATTATCCAAACTATTATAACCATTTCCACCGTCTACATCTGCTTCTGACATAGACTGACCAGTAGAGGAATATACAGCCTTTCTTTCAATTGAACCATTCGGAGCCGGAGAATCTGCCGGAGAGTAACCCTGATAAATCGTGGCAGCTGCACCAAAGCCAACCAAATCAATAACAACACCGTTGTTGTCAACTAAAATAATAGTATCATTATCTGCTAAGTCCACGCCGGAAAAGTTAAAATCGGCCAACATAGCAACTCCATCTACTGCCATATTATAATCATTTGCCTTATTTGCCAATAAATAATGCTTACCAGTATCTAAAGAGGTTGGTCCTAACGTTGCCAATGTAACATATACATTTGAAACCAATGCTGTTACTTTATACCCATCCAAATCGACCGATCCACCGGAATCTGTTATATATAACTCGATAAATTCATCCGTGGTAGCGGATCCACCAATTTTAATTTCTGAAATAACAGCACTTCCGTTGTTTATATGGAAATTAATCACTCCGTCCTCATTATAACTCATACCATTCGTTGCATCTCTAGGTGCCTGTGCTGGATCAGTACTAACAACTAAATAATCCTGTGATGACAAACCTATTCTGGCATTAGCGTGTGCTGTCAAAGTTACCATAGTATTGTCCCCAACAACTCCACGGACAGCAGTAATAATTGTTTGATTATCAGCACCATCTCTAGTAAACAAAGTATATTTACTGGAACAACTACCCGGAATAAGGACTTCATTACAGTTTACTGAAGTAGTATCCATGTCCATATCAAAATCTAGGACTAATGAAGTGGGACTCTTGAAAAATATATCAGTAATTCGAGGAGAAACTGTATAATCACCACCACCACCACCACTACTATTAATTGAATTTGTTTCAAATGCAGTAATACTTGGTGATGTTCCAGAAGTTACAATTGCTCCACCAGCGCCAGCACCAAATTGAAACTTAAATGATTTGCCTGCATCAGGGGACGCGGCCATTTGCATATGTAAAAAATAGTTCCAATCACCGGCATAACTTGTAGGTAAAGTATCATCAACAATATTCAGGGAGGTATCAAACGTACCGTTTCCATTATCAGTCCAAGTTGGTTGAACTTCCCAAGGTACTACGATATCACCTCCGCCCGGATCAAACCAGCCATTTGCATTAGAATCTTTGTAAATAGACAATCCTTGGACGTCAGTTGCTCCTTCTTGACCAGCCACATTAAAAGCCGAAAGCATTGCAGCTGGAGTTGCAGTACCATAAGTGCTGTTAAATCGGACATTGATAGAATTCAATGTTTCTCCAGAATCAGCAGTAACTTTAAAAGCTGCAACATCACTCATCATTCCGCCACTCATATCCCAGGACGAATAGATTCTGTTTTCCGTTGCAACCGTAACTGCTGCCTGAGCGGGAAGTAGGGGAGTAAGAACTCCAGCCAAACCCATTGCCCAGACAATTGTTGTCATAGCAATGAACCCTGTAAAGATTTTGTTTTTTGCGATTTTTTTCATAAATTTAAATTTTAATTTAGTTTTATTTTTTATTATATATATAAATTTTTTATTTTTTTTGTACGGATTACGGATTGATACGGATGTATGGATTCATAATCATAATTTTATATTCGTACTCCGTTTACCTACTATTTTTCAAGAACTTGTCCTACTCGCTGATTCAATAAAAAAACCTGACTATAAATCTGGTTTGTTCTTTTTGAATTATCATTACGATAAATTTCAAAATCGCTTTGAAAATTATTTACCCGAAAACAAATTAATCCCAACAAAACAAACTGAATTATTATCACACCTACCAGGAGTAGGGGAGTGATCCAGGTATGTTTACGGAAAAAGATGAAGAGTCCTCCTATGAATTGCCAAATTTTTTTCATAAAAAATATGCTTAATAATCAAAATAAATTAATAAGTTTTTTAAAACTTAATTTGTAGAGCGGTACGTAAATGCTCATAGTTTTTATCACATATTTATTATACCATTTTTTTCGTTCTCTTCATAGTAAATTGAAGTAAACTGTGGATAAAAATAACTACTTTTCAGACCGTTTCCCGCCGTGAAATTTTGTATAAATATCACGAAGATTTTTGTTGGTAACATGAGTGTAAATTTGAGTGGTTGAAATGTCTTCGTGACCTAAGAACTCCTGGACCATACGGATATCAACGCCCTGATTTAGTAGGTCAGTTGCAAACGAATGACGCAGAGTATGAGGAGTTGTATTCAAGGGAAGACCAGCTAATTTTACATACTTTTTTACTATACGTTCGATGGATCTGGCCGTAAGCCGACGAGAACCAACGTCAGGTGCAGTTGGAGAATAATTTATGAACATGGCCTGGTCAATATCCTCGCGTGCGCCAAGATATGCCTGTATTGCACTGAGAGCTCTCAGAGAAAAATAGACCGTTCGAGTTTTATTTCCTTTACCCGTGACACTATACTCCACCACTTTATTTGTATTTTTTACACTAATATGATCACGATCCAATTGAACTAATTCAGAAACACGAAAACCTGTAGAAAACAATGATTCCAAAATTGCCTTATCTCTCTTTGAAGTTAAATCATTTCCCGCCGGAGAATCAAGTAATCTTTTGACTTTTTCCAAAGACAAAAAGTGTACACTATGATTTTTTTCTTGTTTTGCAAGGCGTATTTTGTCAGGGGAGAGGGAAGGGATATCGCGCACTGAGAAATAACTGAGAAGCCCACGGAGTGCGATCAAATACATATTTTGGGTTTTTTTTGACAGTTCAGCTTTGGTTTTTTTTGAGATCGCTTTGCGTGACAAAAAAAGTCTATATTGCCAAACAATTTCGCTAGTTAGCTCATGGGGGAGGAGATTTTGCATGTTGCTGTCAACCAACCAACGCCTAAATCGTTCCAGGCATCTGGCATAATTTTCCTGAGTTTTTTTTGACAATCCTTTTTCCACGTCAGTATAATCGAGGAAGTGGGTGATCAGTTTTATGATAGTCATAGAAAATTAGAAATTAGTGCAATTAGATTAATTAGAAATTAAGTATGCCCGTGTCGCATAATACTAATTTATAGACGCTAACCTATTTATATTGTAATACAGTTGAATTCTAGCTCCAAGCACTATACCTATTCATCTGTGGATAAGTAAGGGCTCAGTTGATTAAGTTTCAGCCAAAGGCTGATCCGCCTATGGCGGAAATTGAGTTAATTTGTACTAAATTTAGATAAAAAACAAGAGTTCACAGGTGCCATGGTATTCAAAGGATATTTGGGCGCTTTACAGCGCAGTTTTGAGGCTTGTTTTTTGGCTAAATTTAGGCAATACATTAGCCTTAACAAACCTTCAAAATAGGGTAATATGGGCTTTGTTGGATCCTTTATAATGACCAATTTAGTGCTAATTTTAGACAATCATTGACTCAGGCTATTTATATCTATAATAAATATATTTACATTCTTATATTTAAAATAATTTTTAAAATTTTAAATTTAAAATTTAAAAACCATATACGGTTTTTAAAGATTTTTTTGAACTTCTCTATTGCCCCCCTTTTTTGTGTTTTTTATCTTTTTCTTAACTTTTTACTCCACTCTCTTTTTTTTATTTCCAAAAAGTTAAGTGTCGTAAAATATTTCAAGAGGGTGGAAAATTAAGCAAATAAAAAATCGAGGCAACAAGATTGCCTCGATACGTTTGTCTAGTCGAAAAGACTTTCCGGATTCATCTCGCTGGGCGTTTTCCAGTCAATCCCCTGCTCCGCCAGCAGTTCTGATGATTCTTTCGCCACTTTCATAGAGAGAGTGGAAATTCACTAGGAGCGGCTATTCTTTCCTCGATGAGGAGAAACTTCGCTCTGTTGGATATACAGATACCCAACTTCGGGTTCAGTTGAAAGGGCTCCAGGGTAAGCTGCAGATCGTGTAACGGTGGCAGTGGCCCACGGATAGAGATCTGGCCGTCTGGGTGGACTTTCCAGATGGGTACCGGTCGATCTGGGTACCACAGTGGGAGAAGCTCGTATGGGAGCTGAAGTGTCTCACCCTGGGCGATGAACTTGAGACAAAAGACGATCAGTCTCCATCTCTCAAATCCAACTACGTCATAGTTCCAGTGGTTGTCGATTGTGCCAATCGGATGTGCCCCTCCCCCACTTCCCATGAAGTTCCAGTCGGGAAACACTCTATCGAGGTTGATATCCGTAAGTCTGTCGCACCAAAATTTAGAGTTGCACAAAAGAGTGATTAAAAGTTCGAGATCAAAGGGATACATCTTATACGCTCCTTTTCAAATTGTGGCCTGTATTTATATAATCACATATCAAATTATATTACAATAGGATAAATAAAAAAACCGCATATCCTTGATACACGGTTATATCACTTCCCTACCCTTTGCGCATGGCCAGGCCAATAGCTACGCCAAACTCAATGGCTTTGGCTTTTACGATTTCTTTATTTGCAAGACCATGAGTAATTTCGATTCCTTGTATTGGTTGACCAAGTTCAACTGGTATTTTCAGTCTTTGAGCAATCTGTTCTCTCAGAGTGGTCATGTTTGATCCACCACCATAAAGATAGGCTTTTGTAATTTTATCTCCAATTGAGACCGCTTTGTGAAATTCAATTGCCCGATGAACTTCTGTAGTCAAAGTTGAAGCTACCCGCCCAGACAGACCATCAATTTCTTTTTGAACTCCAATCGACAAAACTGATTCTGAATCTCCGGTTTTATAACTCTCAGACTCTTGATAGGTCAGGGCAAACTTACGCGAGATTTCTTCAGTCAACAAACTACCAGCTAGAGCAGTAATATCACGTGTAAAAACAAGCTGACCCTTTTCAATAACCATGACATTCATCATAGAATTGCCAACGTTCAAAAGCACCACTGTCTCATCTTCCGAATAGTTAGCTGAATTGGTAAATAGATTAAACAAAGTATAAGTATCAATATCAACAACTACTGGCTTAAGACCTGCTTTCTTCAAAATCTCCAGATAATTATCAATCTCAACTTTTTTGGCGGCTGACAAAAGTACAGCCATTTGATCTTGACCTACGTCCGGCTGTGTAATAACAGCGTCAACGTAGCATTCTGAAATATCAAATGGAATATACTGTTCAGCTTCCCACATGATACTACTTTCGAGCTCAGCTTGGTTCATTTCAGGCAGACAAATTCGTTTTATAATAACACTGTTTCCACTAACACTAATGGCCACTCGCCTACCTTTGATATTATTACGTGCAACAAGTTCATCAATAGCATCTTGAAGTATCTCAATATACATCACAGCGCCATCAACAATAGTTCCGCTTTCCAAAGAAATCCAATCACACTTCTTCAGGATCATTTTCCCCATGACTTGTTTTAATTCAACAAGTTTAATGCTCGACGAACCAATATCAATCCCGATAAGTGGTCGAGCAGGAAATTTGAGTAATTGAGTAATGTATTGCGTCATACGCGACAGACCTGGAAAACCTTGATTGCAGAATGTAATTCTTGGCTGCCATTTACCAATAATGAGACCTAACTCAAAACCAGCTTTTGATTCATGCCATCTACGAGAAGTTCTACTTTTGTTTTTTTCTTCCCGTCTGTTAATCAGATTGGTTTTTAACATCTCCACTCCCCCTTTTTGTCAAGGAACTACCACTGACTGACTGTTTAATCTTATATAAATTTACGAAAATTGTCAATAATATTTTATAAATAAAAAACCGTATATCCCTGATACACGGTTATGTCACTCACCTACTCTTGGCGCATGGCCAGGCCAATAACTACAGCCAAATCAGCCTGTCTCTCCTCGAGCGACTTAGCCCAACTTGTGTCGATTCTGATGCTTTGTAATGGTTGACCAAGCTCAACTGGGATGCCCAATTTTTCTGCGAGCTTTTCTCGTAAGGTTGGAGTTTTTGCTCCACCGCCAAAAGCAAATACTTTACTCGGGCCACCATCAACTGTGACTGCAGTGTAAAAGTCCACTGCGCGATTAATTTCCTCAACTAGAGATCCAACTACACGGTTATACACCTTTTGTAAATCTAGCGCATCTGGGAAAGAGCTCGTCTCCAATTTTATTTGTTCAGCCTTTAGCCAACTGATTCCCCGCTCTCGAGCAATTTCTTCAGTTAGCAAAGCGCCCCCTAAAGGAATCTCACGCATGAACTCAATCACACCGTTTTTAACGGCCACGACTCGCATCATCGAGTCACCAATATCCAGCAAAATAACCTTATCGTCAGTCGAGTACTCAGATGTGGTAGCAAACACGTTGAACATGGCATACATGTCTGAATCAATATAAATTGGATCCAGGCCAGCCGCAATCACAACGTTCAGGTATTTATCCACCAGTTCCCTTTTGGCAGCGGTCAAGAGGACTTTCATATGACCAGAGGTATCAGATCCTATAATTACTGAATCAACATATACATCTGCAATATCAAATGGGATGTAAATTTCAGCTTCCGCGTCCATTAAAGCATTTAAATCTGCTTGACTCATTTCCGGCAGATTGATCAATTTATGGATAACACTTAATCCACCAACGCTTATCACTGCTTTTCGACCATGAAGATTATGGCGTACAACCATTAAATTGATTGGAACTGCCACATTCTCAGCATTAATGATTTTTCCATCTACAATTACACCAGGGTCTAAAGGAACATAATCAAAAATTTTCAACTTCAACCCATCGTCAACTGACTGTAACTCAACCAGTTTTACACTTGATGTGCCAATGTCCAGTCCAATAACTGGCGGTTTAACCGTCTTAACATTTCTAGCTACGTCTACTTCTAACATCTCCACTCCCCCTTTTTGTCAAGGAACTATCACTGACTCATTGTTTAAGCTTATATAAATTTACGGATACTGTCAACAATATTTTATAAATAAAAAGAACTGGGCATTCTGAATGCTCAGCTCATTGTACTGTCTATCTAACCTATTCTTCAATATACTCATTATCCCTGACCATGATTGGGTCGTTGGTATCACCTGTCCAATCAACAAGAAAGCCGTCCATGTGCAGTTCGCGTTTGAGATATCCGACCGCGTTGGCAATCTCTTCTGGATCTGTATACATTGGCATACGAAAATCACTGCCCAAACAAACACAGTAAATTTTGATTCCAACTTCCCTATTCTTTAGGAAAGCCTCTACGTCCTTTTTCCGCCAATACAAAACCCGCCTCTTGTTCGCTTCTCGTGCGCGCTTGCGCATTTCCAGGAGAGCGCCAGCCAGTGAAACGAATTCAAGTGATCTTCCGATCACAAAACCGTACTGTGCCTCAAGGTAGCCAAGTTCACTTTCCAGCTTCCGAACCAAACCCATCTTGTCAACAGTCCTTGACTCGTCAAATTGACCCATGTTGTACTCCTTTTGATTTAAATCAAGGTCACAAAATATTATAGCAAATTAATTTAAATATGTCAAGGGCAAAAAAAATGCTATTGACAGGATATTATTATAATGCTATACTTATGCGAAATGGTTTTGGTGTCTATATTTGCAAAGGAGGTATGCATGAAGAGTCTGAGAGCTTGTTTGGTGGTAATTTTGTCTTTGGTGATGGTGCTTGGTGGTACAACCCTGACTGTAGCCAAGGACAAGACTGAAACCAAGAAGGAAACAGAGCCCGGTTTTTTTGTGGCTTGGCCAGACAAGCCGGACAGTGCAGATCTACGTGACGTCCAGCTGGTCTACGTACCAGATGCTGGCAACCATGTATCTGGCCCTGAGATGCAGAAGACAGCACGCCTGATTTTCCCCAGTGAGACACTTGATGACTGTCTGTATTTCGAGGGTTTTGGCGCGGGCTTTTCCGTGAAGGTGTGCATTGAAAAAGGAGAAGTATGGGCTGATCGTTCATTTGAAGCCTATACTTGGAGAGATGATGTTATGCTCAGCCTTGAAACAGAAGTGATTCGGTCGCATCTGATGTTCGTCAAGGGTACCCTTCGTCGAGTTTATCCAAAAAAGATTGTTCGCTGTAATGGCGCAGCTGTGAATTGCAAATTATATGGTATTACAGCACAATAGATAAACCTCAAAAAGAATCCGGTTCAATGAACTGGACTCTTTTTTATTGGATTTACGAGATTAGAAAAAACTAACTTGACCGTCAAGACCTTCTAAAATTTACTTCCAATAAACCTTTTCACCAAACCTCAAATCAATATATTTCAAGTTTTCAAAATTGTCTTTTATTTCCTGCTGATTGAGCAAAGTATCCAGCCGCGCAATCTGCTCACCAATAGTTAAATCGGAATTAAGTCGAATCATAATCCCCTGCTCTGTCGTAAAGTCAAGCAAATTGTCATCTTTTTCAATATTTATTAATTGCAGCTTGTCCAGGGCGATATTTTTAACTTGATTATTCAATTCAACGATATACTTCAATTCTGATTTTTCAAGAGGACTGTCCCCTACTTTTAATTCTTCATTTCTTAAATCTTTAATAGTCAATAAACCATTCCCGCCTTCACAGTATTCAATGGCCATGGCGGTCAAATCCAGATGGTAACACAAATTGTTTGTCAGCCAATTTATGGCAGATTCTTTTTCTTTTAAATTGATTTCGATTCTGTTTGGCAATCTCTTTTTTATTTTGAACTCTTCAAAATAATAATGCTCAAAAACTTTTCCTTGTAAATTATTTTTATTAAACAACCAAAAATTATTCTTAGAAAACACAAAATATTTTTTACTAAATCGGTATTCATCTATAATTTTATTTATATTTTCCGGCTTAACTTTTTCTAAACCGTTAACTTGAATGTTTTGAATATAAAAAAAAGGAGAAAACAATAAACCATAAACCGCACCACAAAAAGCAATTCCAATCAACCAAAACACAAAAGACATAAATCTTTTCTTAGTCTTTTCTTTATCACGAATCAGACGTGGATTTTTGTAATCCATGTTTTTGTAATCGTGTTGATACTTTGAACTAATCTTAGACATAGGAAAAAAGATATAGAGGTGTAAGGGTTCAAAATCTTGAACCCTTACACCTCCCTAACTTTATACAGCCACTCTTCTAATTTGTGGATTAATTCTCGTTACAACTTCATAGTTAATCGTTCCAACCTTGCGCGCAATCTCTTCCGCTGTAATTTCTTCATCACCTTGTTTCCCTAGTAAAACAGCTTCGTCTTCAAGCTGAATATCCGGCACATGATTGACATCAACCACAATCATATTCATGCAAACTCGACCAATAACTCGACATCTTTTACCGCGAATTAAAACATTCCCAACACTGGATAATTTTCTGTCATATCCGTCCCAATATCCAATCGGTAAAACGGCAATTTTTGTTGCCGTTGTTACTTTTTCAGTACAGCCGTAACTAACTCCGCTTCCGGCTGGTAAAACTTTCAAATGCCCAACTTTTGTTTTCCAAGTTAAAGCCGGCTTGAGATCTATCTGAATCCCCTTTTGCATGGCGCTGACTTGAGTTTCAGTTGACGACCACATGCCATACATACTGATTCCGATTCGGACAAGATCAAAATACGTTTCTGGAAATAAAACCGTAGCAGCACTGCAAGCGGTGTGTTTAATTAGTCCCTCATACTTCCCACTCCCCCACTGCTCAATAAATTGAACCGCTTGTTTAAATTTTTCTAATTGTTGTTTAGCGTAACTATGATCAGTGGTATCTTCAATATTGGCGAAGTGAGTTGAAACGCCAGCAATATTAAGAAGTTCACAATTATCAAATTTATCCAAAAACCTTGGTAAGTCATCCTGCCAAATCCCCTGCCGTGCAGTTCCAGTTTCAATTTTCAAATGGATGTGAGCCGGCTTATTTAATTTCTCACAAATCGGAATTAATTCTTCTAACGTTTCGACATTCGCCACGACCTGATGAAATCCATTTTCAACTACCTCTTCCAACCGGTCAAATAAAGTGTACCCTAAAACAAGAACGTGAAGGCGACACGTCGACGTGTCGCCTTCACGGAGTGAGTTACACTCCAAGGCTTCGTCAACACTATCAACCGCAATCCAATCTACATACTGCTCAATCACGCTAACCGTATCCACCAGTCCATGTCCATACGCGTTCGACTTCACAACTCCGGCCAACTTAACCTCCCCTCCTACTCTTTGGCGGAATTGCTCGATATTGTGAATTAAATTTTCTCGGGATATTTCGACCCAGGTCTTGTCTTGCATATACAGTTCATTTTACCTGAAAAATGAAATTTTCGCAAAAAAAACAACCAGCTACTTTATAACTGGTCATTGCTTAGGGTTGTTCTATCTTTAGTTTTGTACTGAAAATATTCAAAGCCGGCGATAATCATCGCTATTGCCAATACTGACACATAAAAGTATTGGGGATCCATAAACAAGGTATCCAAGAAAGCTACTATTGAAGCAAGCCTAATTATATCTTGCCGAATCATGATTGCCTCATTCTTTTGTAAGCAAATCCCGATGCATACACAATAAAGCAAACCATTGGAACGATGTACAGATTGAGGGCATCAAATACATATCTGCCGATAATACCCAAAAGTAACAAATTAATAACAACCAACAGAAGATATTGCAAATGATTTTTATGCCATTCCTTGTCTTCTTCCTTTGAAAACAAGCACCATTCAAAGAACATGTACGGAGTAAACAACACAGCAGAAAAAATCACAAATAGATCCGACCAGGTTTGAACCGGTACTTTTTCCAAGTCAAATCGCAGTGCAATCCACAGACTTAGGATTGAGAGCATTACTGTAGCTACAATTCCCATTATCATAACCATCTCCCGCTGTTTAATTGTTAATATATTAATATAGCAAATAAAGTTGACAATGTCAATGCAATAAAAAAGCAGGCCCTGCTTTCACAAAACCTGCTTACTTTTTTATATTAGTCTCAACCCAAGTTTCCAGTTTCTAGTTTCCAATTACTTGCTGATTATCCATATACGGCTGAAGAACCTCCGGAATCTTAACCTTTCCGTCTTCAGTTTGATTTAATTCAAGAATCGGAATCAGAACCCTCGGTGTGGCAATCACAGTATTATTCAAGGTATGACAAAACTGAACTTTGCCCTCTTTGTCTTTGTATCGAAGATTTAATCGCCTTGCTTGAAAATCAAGAAGAGCTGAACAAGAATGAGTTTCACCATAGTCTCCCCTACTCGGCATCCAGGTTTCAAGATCATTCATGTAATATTTTCCCTGCCCCATATCACCGGTACAAATATTCAGAGTTCGAAATGGCAAATTCAATGTTTGTAAAAATTCTTTTGAATTGGCTAGAAGCTCGCTGAACATTTTCATGCTTTCTTCATTATCATTTTTGCAAATCACAAACTGTTCAACTTTCAAAAACTGATGAACTCGATACAGCCCGCGAGTATCCTTGCCATACGCTCCCGCCTCACGACGAAAACAAACTGAGTAGCCGGCAAACTTCTTTGGCAAATCCTTTTCTTCAAGTATTTCATCAGCATGAAAAGAGCCAAGCGCAACTTCTGAGGTACCAACCAAATATTTATCATCTTTTTCCAAATGATACGTTTCTTCCTCAGCGCCTGGAAAAAATCCTGTTCCTTCGAGAGCTTCTCTATTTACAATAACCGGAACGCTCATCAGGTCATAACCTTTTCTAGAAATAAAATCAGAAGCATACTTCATGAGTGCCAATTCCAATCGCGCGCCGTCACCTTTCAAAAGATAAGATCGAGTTCCACCGATTTTGACCGCACGCTCATTGTCAATGATACCTAAATCCTTCCCAAGTTGAAGATGATCTTTTGGCGCAAATTTGAATTTAGGAACTTCGCCGATGCGCTCTAGTTCAACATTTGAAGTCTCATCAATTCCAACTGGGACATCTTCATGAACATACATTGGAACTTTTAGTAACAATGTTTGTAGTTCTTCCATTACTGGCTTGAATTTTTGTTCCAATTCACCCTGCAATGCGTCAACCTCTTTCATTTCTCTCAGTGCAGCAGACTTTTCACCTTCCTGCATTCCCGGAATCTCTTTGCTAACTTGATTTTTCTTTGTTCGAAGTTCTTCAATTTTTTGAGTTAATTTCTTCCGCTGGTCATCTAGCCCCAACAATTTTTCTAAATCAACTTCAATATTCTTGTGGCGAGCAACGTTTTTCAGTTGCTCAATATTTTCACGGATATATTTGATATCTAACATATTTTTATAAGGCGAAAAAGGGCGAAACAAGGTGTAA
This sequence comes from Candidatus Kuenenbacteria bacterium, assembly GCA_013202715.1. Classification (GTDB taxonomy): domain Bacteria; phylum Patescibacteriota; class Patescibacteriia; order UBA11705; family JABHMO01; genus JABMRF01. The sequence continues at coordinate 99,515 of JABMRF010000007.1, read as the reverse complement.
CAAGACAACCAAATATTCGGCCTTAATCCTTTTTTTAATTAACTTTCTTTTATGTAACTTAAATTACCTTTAATTAACTTCTAATTAACTTTCTTATAAATCCCCCGAGGGGAGATGTTCCAATTATATTTACTTAATTCATAATTCATACGTCACAATTCATACTTATATTATACCCAAATCTATCAAATTTAGCAAAGGGTTGACAATTCAACTTATAATGCTACACTTCAATATACTTTGGTCCTTGACAATTCAATCCCAGGAGGCGGGAAATGAAGAAGCTACGTACTGTTCTGGCTCTCTTGTTGGTTCTTGGTTTTTCTAGAGTCACTCTTGCTGAATCACTAATTCAAAGCAATGACCAGTGCTCAGCATTCTGGTCAGCCTATCTAGCCGTCCCGACCCCATATGGCAACAAACTGCAACTCAGTGCAGAGCTAGAAAACAACACGGTCATTTTACAATTCGAAGACGATAGTCTGGGCAATGTAGTACTTTATCAAGCTAAACTCGTACTGCAAGATGATGTAAGTTTTGAAATCAAAAATGGCTCAATCAAAACTGCTTATTCAATGAACACTCCCTATGAATACATAGAAAGCTACACAGTCACTTTTAGTCGAGTCAATTCATTAGGATCAAGCGAATTCGAAATAAATCCAAACAAGATTGATGAAGATACTTTTATCGACTGGTATCAATATATTGATTGGACCAAAACAGACATTGAGATTGCCTTTGTTCCACCCAACTGTAAGACCTGCCAACACAAGAACGGTTTTAGAATAAACGTCCTATGGCAAATGCATGAGATACAACCTTGTACTTGCAAAACAGACAGCTTCAATCCAGAACAAGAAAGTACAGAAGAACCAGAACTTGTTTCTTTTGCTGGATATGGAATCAGCGATGAAACCATACACTTCAAGAACATTCTGCAATTTATTGATCAAACCCGCTTTGTGAATTATCTAGTTGAAAACCAATGTATATCTGAATTAAGAACAAGCAAGGGTCCTTCTTCTCTTGATCAATGGTTTAAATATTACAACCCGACGTACAAATACCTAGATAAAACACCATGGCACGTTTTGATGTTTATGCCAGATTTTCCAAAGACAACTTCTTATGACATTCTTTACAACAACCAAAGTCATGCTCTGGAATTTCGCTTTACTACCGAGACAAATCTTGATTTGCGGATTTACAGTAGTTGGATCTTTCTTCATCGGAAATGTGAAATTAATCCTGAAAAAAGCAGTGTACATCCACCACCACTTGATGGCCGCCAACGAGTTTCATTTACTTACATTATTAACAGCTACGGTATTGAGAACGATGTTCATTCTGCTTTCTCAAGTTTTGTAAAAACTTTCTCATTTCAGTTCAAAGACCTTTTTCTTTCCTGCATTGATTTTGAAGAGACCAAGCTGGGCCTTTTCTACAGCCAAGACAAACGCTTCAGTGATGGTTTTTCTGCTCCTGGAAGATTTCATTTTCGAGTTTTGTGGAATAAATACTTCAGGATAAACACAAAAATAGCTAAACCGGACTTATATCAATTGTCAGCCACAGCCAGCAGAGAATTGACTAGCCGGTACGAACGGACTAATGACTCAAACGATGCTGAACTTGAAGAGTATCGTTTTGCCATGCTCATGAAAATGTTTGATTCTGAAGCATTCTTTGCTTCAATCATAGCAAACAACCAAATCTCGATGTTTCAGTCAGAAAATTAAACACCAATAAACACTTCTTCCTTCCATGGTCCGGGCCTCGCCCCGGACCTATTTTTTTAATCGATATTGACATATTATTCTACTTGTGATAAACTTAATTATTCAATTGTTCTTTTCACTAGCCATAAGGAGGCCCAACATGAGAGAAAGAGCTGCGCTAAGACAATTCAAAACTTTTGTCACTCAAAAAATTCTAAGCAGAAATGAAGCCGTAGGACATTTTCAGGGACGTAGTGCACATCAAGTAAATTCACTTCATCGAGAGATCAGAGGATCTCTCGCACATTGCAAATCAAGAGAAGAAGTTCTAGCAGTTTGCGTCGGACAAGGTGCAACCCCTAGCTTTTTGAGCTCTGTTCAAACTTCTTGGCTAAATCGCTAGAATCTTTAAACACACATTGATACAACAATCACAAAAGAGCACATGGTGCTCTTTTATAATATTTAAATATTTTATTCCTTTTCTTTTGGTTTCATCAGTGGAAAAAAAACTACATCTCTTAAATTTTCCTGTTCAGTCAAAATTGTCAGAATCCGATCAATACCCATCCCCCATCCGGAGATTGGCGGCATGCCGTATTTCATGGAGTCGACAAAGTCTGGGTCACCTTCCATTGCTTCATCATCTCCTGATTCTTTGAGCTTTGCTTGTTCTTTGAATCTTTTTTCTTGATCCAGCGGATCAACCAGCTCTGAATACGCTTTGACAATTTCCCAGCCGGCGACAACTAATTGAAACTGGTCAACAATTTCAGAATCCTTGTCATTCCGCCGAGCCAAAGGTTGAAGCTCAATCGGATAGTGATACAAAAACACTGGGTCAACAATTTTCGGCCTGGAAACCTTTTTGTAAAGATTGTCGATCAGAGTTGCAAGGCCCATATTATCCATATCATCAACTTTAATCTTTTTCTTTTTCAAATCTTTAACTAGGTCCTTCGGATTATCATATTTTGCGACGTCCAGACCGCAATCTTTTTTGATCAGTTCAATATAATCTACCCGCTTCCACGGAGTTGTAAAATCAACTTCTCTAACTTTACCATCTTTGCCGGTAACTTTTATTTTCTTTGGAATTTTCAATTTATCAAAAATATAATCAAACATCTGCTCTGTAAACTTGATATTGTCTTCAAAGTCCCAATACGCACAATAATGTTCTAAATGAGTATGCTCAGGTAAATGAGACGGATCAATACCTTCGTTACGAAACGCTTTACCAAGTTCGAAAATTTTATCAAACCCTCCAACAATAAGTTGTTTTAATGGCAACTCGTGCGAGATTCGAAGAAAAACATCAATATCCAAGCCATTGTTGTGAGTTTTGTAAGGTTTTGCATGAGCGCCGGTTGCACTATGCAAAAGTGTTGGAGTTTCCACTTCTAAAAAGTTTTCTTTCCAGTAAAACTCTCTTAAAGTCCTAATAAAATCACTACGCAACTTAAATCGCTCCATTGTTTCTTGATTTGAAATTAAATCCAAATACCTTTGACGATACTTTGCTTCAATATCTTTGAGGCCGTGCCATTTTTCCGGTAATGGTTTCAACGCCTTGCCAAGGAATGTCCACTTTTTAACAAGAATAGTCAGCTCACCTTTGTGTGTTGTAAAAATTCCACCTTCAACTCCAATAAAATCGCCAAGGTCAATTATTTTTTGCAGTTGTTTATATTCATCTTTGTTTAATCCCGAGCCTGCCGAGGGGCCAAGATCATCTTGCTTGAAAGCAATTTGCATTCTGCCGGAAAAATCACTCAAATGCGCAAAAGTGAGCTTTCCCATATCTCGCCACATAACCACCCGGCCGGCAGTTTTTACTTTCTTGCCATCTTTGGAATCAAAACATTCCGCCAGTGTTTGCTTTTTGTCAAACTTTGCCGGATATGCCTCCATTCCCATTGATTTAATTTTTTCAAGTTTTTGTAAGCGAATCGCTTCTTCGTTTTGTTCCATATAGATATTTTCCGCCCCACTTCCAGTGGGCTCACCACCCTGGGCAGTTGAGCTGACTGAAGTCAGGTAGAAATTTTTATTTTACAAACCAATTTCGTTCGCGATCCCCTTCATCGCATTCAACGAAATCTCAATAAATTCATCTAAACTTAATTCCAGCTTCTCACATTCCATTATAACATCTCGATTAACTTTTGCTGCAAAAGATTTATCCTTCATTTTCTTTTTGATTGACTTGACTTTCACTTCGACAATCTTCTTGTCCGGGCGAACGAGAGCGCTGGCATAAATCAGCCCGGTTATTGTTTCTGCAGCTGCGAGCGCATGTTCAAATTTAGTTGCTCGATTATTCTCTGGTAAATGTTTCGTAAAACCACCAACGTGCGAAACAATCACTTGAATTAGTTCACCAGATACTCCCTCATCTTTCAAAATATCCTGCATTTTCATTCCATGCTGTTCAACATCATCCTGAACTAATTCCCAGTCAATGTCGTGCAAAAGGCCAGCAATCCCCCACAACTCTTCATTTTCGCCAAGTCGTTTTGCTAACGCCTGCATTATAACCTCAGATTCCCGGCAATGGTTAACATTTGCCGGGTTTTTGATGTATTTGTTTAATATTTCACGAGCTTGGTCGATAGTAATTCCTGCGTTCATATAAAAAGATTATAACTTAAATAACAAAATTTTGCAAAGAAAAAACCCCGCTTGGCGGGATTGTTTTTCTCAATCTCTTAGGTCATCTCGACCAATTCTCTTCAATACGGCATTTACATCATGACAAATACGGTAGAAAATTCCACCCGGGTCATAATCATCATGAATAGCATAGAAGATTTCGAAATGTTCACCAAACTGCCGAACGAAATCGCTCAATTTCAGATTCAAAAAGCCAAGAACCTGAGCAATTTGTTCTTCAGTGAAAGAACCTGAAATTTCACCGAAATCTTCAGCAGCCTTGAGAATTTTTTGCCAAACTTCAGCTGCAGTTTCAACAGTTATCTCGTCTGTAAACCTGGTTGGTATTGGCACTGGTATACCACCGCCAAGTGAAATGCAGTCTGATCCCCCATCTTGCCTGTCCTGGATACCAAATTTCATCCAGCCCCCCTTCTAGACAGTTGGTAGCATTAGACCTACTGGCTTCGCTCTATTATTTGATCCACCCCTAGTCAACTTGAAAAGCAGAATCCAATTCAGCAGAGAAAACATGAAACCGCAAACCTTGAGGGATGTGAAATAATCAGCGTGCCTAAGCATATATCCCGACTCGGCTAAACTTGGGAAAAAGTAGCCGAACTCAACCATATACAGAAACACAATCGCACTGGAGAACATTGAGCCAAACTGAATTGCAAATGCCCACTTTTCACCTTTGTCAAGATGAAGCAATAGAAAAATCAGGCAGAAAGTTACAATGGAATAAATAAACATGTTGTACCTCCGTTCAAACTGAGAAAAATGTTACTCTATCTATGTTCATCATCAGATCGTTCCGATATAGTCGGTCCTGATTGAATTTCTCCTCTACGTTCAGCATCTTTGAATTGTCTGTGAGCTTGATTCATTCTGTCACGAAATTCAAAATATTGCATTTGGGAATGAATTCTCCCTTCTGCAACAGGAACATTCAAAGTATCAAGAGAAAAAATGAACTTTCCTGACGGAAAAAATATTCTCCAGGAACCATACCAGGTCAAAAGTGATCCTGCATACCAAAGCATTGTTAAGCTAAAAATTACCCAAAATTCATTTATTCCCATTGGCGGACCAAACCAGGAATATTCAAGCGAAGCTGAAAACCAAAATCCCATTGCAGAAAAGGCTGTACCAAGAACAACGTACATCCCTGCCCAGCCGGCTCTATCCTGTTGAGCACTGCTTGAAAAAAACAACATCACAAGAAACATGAGAAACGTAATCAGGAAATAGCCCACTGTACACCTCCAGGCGGTTTAGAAAGAACAGAACTCATTTCATAATCATTTTACCTTATCATAACTACATTTTCAAGTCAATTATCAATCCAAACAAAAAAGCACAAGCGCAATTGCTTTGCTTTTTTATCTTATAACTAAAGTATCTCAATAACCTTGTAAGTAATAATCCCCTTTGGCGCTTCCACCTCAACTGTCTCTCCCGGTTTTTTGTCTTGAAAAGCGACTCCCATTGGCGATTCATTGGAAATTTTTCCAACCAGTGGTTCAGCTTCATTAAATCCAACCAAGGTCAATTCCCTTCTGTCTCCATCAGCATTTTCAACGATAAATTTGCAGCCAAGTCCGATCTCAGTTTTTGAATCACTTACCTGAGAAATCACTGCCTTTTTCAGAATCCCTTCAATTTCAGAAATTCGAGCTTCCATAAGGCCTTGCTGATCCTTGGCATCATGATACTCTGCATTTTCAGAAAGATCTCCTAGTTCTTTGGCTTGTTCAATTTTTGAAATGATATCCGGGCGCCGAACTTCTTTTAGCTCTTTCACTTCCGCTTCTAACTTTAACTTTCCTTCTTCAGTCAAAATAATTTGGTTTGACATAATTTGATTCAATATAAAGTCAGGCCAAAAAGGCCTGATCTTATTTATTTATTTCTATATATTAAGAACATAGTATATTTTTGGGAGAATGTCAACTTATTCACAAAGGGAAAATGCAAAATGAAAAACGTCCCGCGTGGCGGGACCCCGGTGCGCGGGGTAAAACCACAATCAAAGACCAAAATTAAAAATATTTTTTTATAAATTATTTTATATGTGGTTTTGATTTTTGCATTTTACATTTACTTTCTATACTCCCGAAAGTACCAGCTCAAAAACTCATACGCGATCGGTGCACTCACTGCGCTTCCTTCACCGCCCTCTTCAACAAGAATGGTAATCACCAATTCAGAATCATTGTAAGGCGCAAAAGCGGTAAACCAGGAATGAGGTGTTTTGTCAGTCGCCCACTGCGCAGTTCCAGTTTTTGCAGCTGAAGTTACCGGTAGAGAATTCAAAATCTTCGCACTACCATTTGTTACAGCCTGGCGCATTCCCTGTCTGATAATATTTATATTTTCTTGCTCAATAAAATCCTGACGGATAATTTGTGAGCCCAAAACAACTTCTTGTCCACTTTCCTGATCCAAATAACGATCAACAATTTGAGGTTTCATCAATTTACCATTGTTTGCAAATACAGAAGTGTAATTTGCAACCTGAAGCGGTGTGACCAACAAATCACCCTGGCCAATTGCCATGTGATACGTGTCACCAATATACCAGCGTTCTTTTTTTGTTTCCAGCTTCCATTCCGGTGTTGGCAAGAATCCAGACTGTTCATTTGGCAGATCAATTCCTGTAATACTGCTCAAACCAAATTTTTCTGCATATTCTTTCATTTTATAAACACCAAGCCCTTCAAAATCACCATGTCCGCCGCCAATTATATAAAAAAATGTATTCACCGAATCTGCTATTGCTTTTCTGATGTTCGTAATTCCGTGACCACCGGCTTTCCAATCGGGAAAAAACCATTCCGTAATTCTGATCCCACCAACACTCAGAAATGAACTGTTTTCATTTATAACGTTTTCTTCTAACGCTGCCGCGCCAATCACCGGCTTGATAACTGACCCGGACGGATATTCACCACTAAGTACGCGATTGAACAAGGGGCGATCTTTGTCTTTTAGTAAATTGTCAAAATTATCCTGAGAAATGCCCTGAGCAAATAAATTGTTGTCGTAACCAGGTAGACTCACCAGACTATATACTTTTCCGGTCTCAGGATTCATGACTACTGCGGACGCTTTTGTTTTATTTAATTTCCATAAATATTTCTGTATAATTGCCTCCAATTTCGCCTGCATTTCCAAATCAATACTCAAGAATATATTATCGCCTTTTTGCATTTCTTCCCGAGCAATAATTTTGACCGCCTTGCCCGAAGAATCAACTTCCACCTGCTCTTTTCCATATTTCCCACGAAACTGTTCTTCGTATGAAGTTTCAATCCCGGTTTTTCCAATATAGTCATTTAACAAATAACCTGAATTTTGTAATTCTTCATATTCATCCGGATTAATTTTTCCCTGATAACCAAGAACGTGAGCCAAGCTACTCACCGGCTGCCATTTGAAATATGTTAGATACTGCCTTTTTGCAGTCACCTGAATATTCACACCTGGATAATTCATACTATCTATCCGCATGGCTAATGCTTTTTCATATTCCAATCCATCAATTAATATTACCGGCTCAAAATATTCCTTTACATTTTGTTTTAATTCCAAAATCTTTTCTAAATTCTCTTTTATTTCTATTTCTTCAAGATTTTCATAAAGCCATTTTTTGGTGTTTTCAATCTGGTCTGAATTAAAATTCATATCATAAGGAGTAATGAACACAGCAAAACTTGGGACATTCTTCACTAACGCTTCATTATTTACATCATAAATAATTCCACGCGGAGCGGTAATATTAAATATTCGAATTCTGTTTTTTTCCGCTATATTCAAATAATAATCCCCTTTTACAACCTGAAGATAAGCTGACCGCCCGAACAACAAACCAATCCCTGTTAACACAAACAACAAAAACAAGACCAACTTCTTATTACTCAAACTCAAGCCCAAATAATTTTTCCCTGTTCGCGCAACATCTTCATCTGAATTATTAATAAAAGCGGACTCAACCCAGTCCCCTCTCCTTCTATTAGCCAAATCTTTACTTTGTAAACTCAATCCATCTTTTAAAAATAAAAACAAATTCTCGCCTTCGGAACTTCTTTGTCTTAAGAATTTAATTTTGATTCGTGAAAAAATTGACATGCTAATTAAGGGTCAAGGGACAAGGAGCAAAGAGCAAAGAAAGGGCAAGGCTTAAAGATTAAAGCAAAAAGAGATAGAGCTCTTTTTTCACCTGCCTTTATTCTTTATGCTTTACTCCTTAATCTTTCTTTGATCCTTGAACTTTGATCTTTGCTCTTCATTTTCTACCTCTTGACCGTGTCCACAAAAACTGCTTTAAATCTGGTACTTGAAACATGAAAGAAAATAAATAAAATAGTTACAAAAATTATATTGAATAACAACTGCCAGAGTATATTTACTCCCGACAAAACTGACAGCTGTTTTATCAATTGAAGATCTTTTGTTTGATTGAAGTAAAGAGCCACTAAGTAAACATAAATAAACCCATTGTAAATAACCGTTGCCAAAATACTCAAGCCTGCCAGTGTGTAAAACGATTTATTAGTAAGCAAATGTTGAAAAATTTTATAAATCACGTACAAAGTCAACATTAAACTTAAAATCATGGCTCCAAACGGCAGAGCTGAATATAATTCAAGAACAAAACCGAGAATCAGAGCATAACTCACCCCAAGATAAAATCTGTAAACGATACAAATAAAAACTAATGAAATCAAAATAACATTCAAATTTTTAAAATTTCCTGGCAAGGCCGGCACAACAGCTATTTGGGCAATCAATAAACTGAACAGTAACAAAAAATGTTTTATAAATTTAATCATTCTCTATTTTTTCAATAATAACATTAACTAAAGTCACTTTGGATAAATCGACAATCGAGTTGATTGATGCCTCCTGAAAAAGGGCCTCCGGTTGATCGACCACATTGTCAATTTGTCCAATTATCAAGTTCGGCGGTACGTACTTTTCAAGTCCGGACGTTACCACAATATCTGTCTCCTTTACTAATTCAATTTTGGGAATCAGTCTCATTTTGATGCCCAGTCCATATTCCCCTTCTACAATTCCAATCGTTTTCGCGTCATTTTGAATTTTTGCCGCTACTTTTGACAAATCATCGTTAATTAATAAAACCATGGCGCTATTCTTGGTAACCTTGATTATTTTTCCAACCAAAATACCCTGTTCAGCCAAGACCGGCTGACCAACCAAAATATTGTTTTTGGTTCCCTTGTCAATGACTAAAGAATTTTGCGTATTGTCTACGTTTTTTCCAATAACTCTAGCTATTTCGTATTCGTAATTATTATCCTGTAATACTTTTAGTTGAGATCTCAAAAATTCATTCTCTTCTTTTTCAACTAAATATTGGCTTTTTTCTCTTAGCAATGTAACTAAGTCATCTTTTAATTGCTTATTTTCTTGGAGAAGTCTTTGTCTGGACTGATAGTCAAGATAATTTTCACCAATCCAATTCGATGTTTTATAAACGCCATGAAATATAGGTTTGGTTGTCGAGACAATCAGATTTTCCAATGGACTTAACACTCTTATGTAATGCAAAAAAAACAGTAGAAGAATTGTAACTACTGTAATCAGAATTAATTTTGAAGACTTCTTAAGCATAAATTCAAAGCACAAAACTCAAAATTCAAAGGAAATGATAAATTAAAAATTTTAAATTCCAAGAAGCTCCTTTATGTTTTTGATTTCGTGCTTCTAATTTCCCTTGGGTTTTGGGTTTTATCTAACAACCTTTTCATCATTTGCTGATGGCAATAAAACTTCTTTCAAAAGTTTTTCATCATCAAGCAACAAATTTATTCCACGAATAGAACAAGTTGTTGGATCATCAGCGATCCTGACCGGAATTTCGGTTTCCTTTGCAATGGTTTGATCGATTCCTTTCAATTGAGCCCCACCGCCACACAGCACAATTCCACGCTCATAAATATCTGCGACCAATTCAGGTGGCGTTATTTCCAAAACGGATTTAATGGCATCCACAATACTGGCAATTGAATCGGACAGTGCTTCTCTCACCTGATAATCGTTGATAATGATTTCTCGCGGCAAACCGGAAATCAAATCTCGACCTCTCATTTCCACAGTCAATTGCTCTGTCTGCTCATGGGAAGAACCGATTTTCATTTTAATAGTCTCTGCAATTTTTTCACCAATCAATAAATTAAAATTATCACGAGCATATTGAACAATATTTTTGCTTAATTCCTCCCCTGCAACTTTTAATGACTTCCAGAGAACAACTCCATGAAGAGAGATAACCGCAATTTCTGTTTTTCCTCCGCCAAGACTGATCAGCATACTGCCAGATGCATCCTGAACGGGAAGCCTCGCCCCAATCGCAGAAGCCATAATTTCATCAACTAGGAAAACCTTGCCCGCACCTGCACCCAGAGCCGCATCCTCTACCGCCTTTTTTTCAACTTCCGTAAGATCAAGTGGGATACCGATAATCACGCTTGGCCGTGCGGTAAAATTAAAATTTTCCTGAAATATCTTATCAAAAAAATACTTTAACATCTTTTCCGTTACTTCAAAATCTGAAATAACGCCATTGACCAATGGATAAACCAAAGTAATGTAGGCTGGAGTTTTGCCAACCATTTTTCTGGCTTCTTCGCCAACAGCAATAATTTGATCCAGGCGATTATTTACCGCGACAATAGACGGTTCACGAATAATAATGCCCTTGTCTTGTAAACAAATCACGGTATTGGCCGTTCCGAGGTCAATACCTATTTTCTTTGAAAATTTATTCAAGAAATTATTGAACATTGTTATAGACAAAATGACAAATGCCTAATGACAAATGTCAATTTAATGTCAAATACCAAATAACAAAAGTTAAATGTGATTTATTGTTATTAAAATTTTAAGCACTAAGCATTTTCACCACCTTTTTCAACTCAACCAGGTCAACCTTTTCATCGGCACGTTTTTTTAGCTCAACACTATCCTCAGCTAGGGTCTTCTCACTGACCACAATCCGATATGGAAGACCAATTAAATCGCTATCGTTCAATTTTACACCAGCTGAAACATCTCGATCATCAAATAAAACCTCAATACCGGCCTCATTTAAGCCCAAATAAAGCTTTTCTGCTGCAGCCTTTATCTTATCGTCTTTTCCGAGAAAAAGCAAATGTACCTTGAACGGTGCAATTTCCTCCGGCCAGATCATCCCTTTGTCGTCATGATGAATTTCAACAACAGAGCCCATTACCCTTGACGGCCCAATGCCATAACAGCCCATTATTACATCCTGTTCTTTCCCATTTTCAGCAGTATATTTAAATTTAAAAGCGCTAGAATACTTGGTTTTCAAAGGAAAGATATTTCCAACTTCAATTGCTTTTCCTTCTGAAATTGATTCGCCGCATTTCGGACATTTATCGCCTGCTTTCACTTTCGATATTTCAGAATTCTGGGCAAAGTCACATTTTGAACAATAAAATACTGTATCTTCTCCATATTCTGTTAAAACCTGAAACTCGTGAGAATATTTTGAAAATGCGCCACCACTTGCTTCCACAATTTTGGCGTCCAATCCACAGCGATTGAACACGTTTAAATATGCTTGCTTTGATTTTTCATAATAATCCCACATATCCTCTTCAGTTGTATGAAAACTGTATAAGTCTTTCATGGAAAACTCAATTCCGCGCATCAATCCTGACTTTGCTCTCGGTTCATTACGAAATTTGTCTTGAATTTGATAGACGGCAACTGGGAGATCTTTATACGACTTAACAAATTTTTGAACAAGTGGGGTTACAACCTCTTCATGAGTCCAGCCTAAACCGAGTTCTTTGTCACTTCGCCCCTTGAACTGAAACATAACTTCCGTCCCCGGGTCTTCCCAACGTCCGGTCTTGTCCCACAATTCTTTTGGTGACAAAGCTGGCATTAAAATTTCCTGCCCATCTATCGCATTCATCTCTTCACGAACAACATCATTTATTTTTCGAAGAGTAAGTAGGCCGAGTGGCAAATACGAATAAACTCCGGCCATTAATTTATCAACAAAGCCGGCCTTAATCAAAAGCTGAGCATTCACACTCACTTCATCTTTTGGCGCGTCCTTGATTGTTTTTGTAAATAGTTTACTTTGTCTCATATTTAAAAGCAAGACTAGCCAGACAAGCGAGAAAAGCGAGAAAAGAAGGAGAGCGAATTGAGCGAATTGAGTTAATTAAGTTAACTTCAAAATTCGCTTTACTCGTCTGGCTTGTCTGGCTTGTCTAGCTTGTTTAACTTTCCCCGCTATTTATTAACTTTTTTATATGAAATGAAAAATAGTTCAACAAATGCCAAAAATACAAGTAGAATCACTAAAATCCACCAGGTTAAAAATCTTTGACTTTGCAAAAATAAAGCAGCAATAATTAAAATTGAAAATAAAACTGACTGACGAGATGCTATATTCACACCTCGATGAGCTATTTCATCTTTTTTCAAAATCATCATTCGAAATAAATATCCCAATATTGAAAACGTACCGATCAATGCTAAAGCAAGACTTAGATAAAAAAACAAAAAAGCTAAAATCCCGGTTTCAAATGGATTCATAAATAACACTACAAAAAACCAAGACACCCAACAAAGACCGGTGCAAATTCCGAGAATGATTAAATATTTGACTACACTCATAACTCAAGTCAAAAGTCTTGAGTCATAAGTCTTGAGTTGTAATAACTCTAGACTATTGACTTTTGACTCTAGACTAATTCCATTCTATCATTAAACTGGGTCTTTTTCAATCCCCTTTTGCACAATTTGGAGTTTTTTGACGGTATCTGCCAGAAATTTCTGATTTACTAATTCAATAATCTTTGTCTTCTTAAAATTCAGCTCCTGAGCAATTATAGAATTCTGACACACTATCTTGATAATTTGTCTTTTTAATGAAACCGCTTTGGCTTGCTCTGCCCCCTTTTTTCCCCAGAACTGTCTAATAGTTTCGTTTGCATATTCAATCACAAGACTGGACCGGATTTGATTGGCCAAGGGCGATTTTTGAAATCTACCCGCTACGAGATTTTTGAATGAATCCGGCATATTTATCTAATTTTAGCTTACCTATTGACAGTTATATAACGGTATGCTATACTCTTGTATTAAGTGATTAAGATTTGATCGATGGATGATTTCGCAACCTTAGGAGGAAAAAATGCGAAAACTGCAACTGTTCACGTTTGTTCTTTGTCTGATCTGTCTCTCGTCGTCAGTTCTTGCCGAGGAGCACACGACCACCGGGCAACTGATGATCGCCGTCGGCAGGGACATCGGCGATGCGGAGCTCAGCAAAAGTGCACATCTCAGCTGTTACGTACACGGAACGGCGCTGATGGACTTCGGAACCATGACTCCGATGCTTTTCACCTACGTAGGGCCGAAGCTGAGTCTACCGAAGACAACTCTCTGGCTACTCGGTGGCACATTCATGTCACCTGACGGTGGCACGAGCGCGCTGGCCTCAGTCTGGATGGAACAGACACTCGGCCTTGATGAACTGCTGTTCTTCCTGGAAGGCGACGTTTACTTTCCTCTCTCGACAGAGGGAGATGGAGAGCACACGTTCAGGCAGTACTACATCCTCTCGACCCTCATGTACAATTTCGAGAAATGGGGCGTCGGCCTCTTCACAGAACATTTCCTCAGTGAAGATGACTGGTTCGAAGCCGCATTCGGAGGAGGAATTTCCGCCGGTTCGGCAATGTTCTGGCTGGGTTACGACATTTCGCCAGCGGACAAGGAAACGAACATGTTCCTTTTCCGGTTGCAGCTCAACCTGTAGAGAAAAATCAACTTCACGCCTGCTTCACTGCGGGCGTGTTTCTTTTTTAAATTTTCCTAAAATCGCAAATATTTTTGTAATCGCAAAACGCACAAATGTGAACACTGGGCTTCGGATCAAAATTTTGATCCTTGATCTGTTCAATATTTTCCAAAAATCGATCTTTTAATTTTTGCTTGTCCGCTTCTTTTCCAAGAAACGATAATTCAGTTCCAGATTCAAGATAATTGTAAGTTAATTTTTCCAATTTTAAATTAAGAGCTTCTTCAGCCGCGATTTGATAAAACAACAATTGCCTACGATCATCGGTCGAAAGTTTTTCCTTGGACTGTCCGGTTTTATAATCAACAATTTCCGCCATACCATTTTCAAGTTCATCAACTCGGTCAATTCGTCCGCCAAAAGAATAACCGCCAAGCTTTATATTAAACGATTGTTCTAAAAATTTCACTTTGGGATTATTTCTTTTAAAATTCTCATGAAAATTATTTAATAACTCTTTTCCTTTTTTATAATATTCCTGCTTTTGAGTTTCATTTTCATACCAATCATCTATCCAGCACTCTTCATAAAGCTCATTAAGCTTTTCAAGCCCCAGGAGTGTACTGCCCTCACTCTTCTTCCCTCCAAATAGATCTTGCTGGGCAACTAAATTCGCGGCAAAGCTTTGTTCAAGAAATTTTTGCAACGTATTGTGGATTGTGATTCCAAATGTTAAATAATGACTGCCAAAAGTCGGAATTTTAAGCACATTTGCATACTTATATTTGAGCGGACACATTTCATAAGCTTGCATTTGAGAAAAGCTGAACTTTTTCGGGACTTCGTAAACAAATCCGGTTTCTTTTTTTTCCCCTTTTACCACTTTTATCCCCTTTTCCTTTCCCATTTCTATTACCTTTTCCTTCTCGTATCCGAGCTCCGTCAAAAAACGCGACAACTTCTTCTTTCTCGCGCCTCCATAATTATCAGCCGAAGAAAAATACAATCCCATTCTGGCTCTGGTCATGGCGACATAAAAGAGTCGTCTTTCTTCTTCCAAATGAAAATCCCCTTCTGGTATACTTTCTTTGATCAAGGCGCTCGGTATTTCGATTGGCTCTTTGCGCTCATCAGTTGGAAATTTTCGATCAACTAAGTTTGCTATAAAAACATAATCAAACTCCAGACCCTTGGCGCTGTGGATTGTTAAAATTTTAACCATATCCGGACCGGTCTCCACGTCAAACATTAATTTTCCACTATCACCGGCCTGCATTTCCATATCGAGCATTTCCATAAATTCTGTTAGACGAGGATCTTCTGCGCTGGTTTCAAAATTTTGAACTTTTTTAAAAAACTGCTGTAAATAATCCAAATTTTCTTTTGCTTTGGCTTCTGGTAGGTTTTTCAAATATTCCAAATACCCTGAATCATAGACAAAACTGAGCAAAACTTCAGATGGTTTTTTATTTTGTGCGAGTGCTGTATCTTTTTCGACCTGAGCAATTATTTTACTCAAAGTAATAATTGTACTCTCATTCACACCAGGAATACTTGTGGCCAATTTCAAAGTCTCATACAGAGAAACTGCCTTTCTTCTGGAATAATGAATCAGCTTGATAACTTGTTCTGGTGCTAAATCTAAAAACTGCAGGTTTAGAATTCGAAAAACTGCTGAACTTTCATGATAATCAACAAGTAATTTAAAATAACTGATCAAATCGACGATGAGCGGTTTATTGTAAAGTCCTTTCATGGCTAAAAACTGATATGGAATTTTTGCTTGCTCCAAATAATTAATAAAAAGATCAGCGCTGTTATTGGCTCTAACTAAAATCGCAAAATCAGACCACTCCACCTGTTTATCATTTCTAATTTGGATAATTTTTTTAATAACGGCCTCAGCCTCTTCTTCTACCGACTGCCGGTGAATATGTTCGATCTCACAATTTTCTTTTTTGTGTGAAATCAATTTTTTATCAATGCCAAGCTTTTCTTCCAGTCGATACGGATTGTTTTGGATAATGAATTTATATGACAAATCCAGTATTTCCTGGCATGAACGATAATTGTCAGTAAGCACAACCTCTTTTGCATCCGGAAAATCTTCTTTGAACTGCATGATATTTGAAATGGACGCACCACGGAATTTATAAATCGACTGATCGTCATCGCCCACAACTGTGATATTATTTTTTGGTGCAGACAACTGTTTTATCAATTCATACTGTACGAAATTTGTGTCCTGAAATTCATCAACCAAAACGTATTTAAATTGTTGTCTGTATTTTTCCAGTATTAATGGGCGATCCTTGAAAAGTTTTATCGTCCAATTTATCAAATCCGCAAAATCCAAACTGTTATTTTCCAAAAGAATTTGTTGATAAACATGATAAGCGTTTGCAACCTCTTCAACGCGGAGAATTTCTGTAGCGTATAACTCTTTTTTTTGTTCATCAGAAAACTTATCAAGTTTTATAGTTTTAACCAGGTCGCGAGCATCGTTGTTTAACTTAATTTCTTCTGCATATTCCAAATAATCTTTCGGATAAATCCCTTCGTCTTTGCACCGGGAAAAATGTTTGATTAGGGCGTGAATAAACTTGGAAGGATTACCCATTGGTCGATAATAATCCAGATTAAACTTGTCCAGGTTTTTTCTAATGAGAAGCCAGGTTTCAGTTTGATCCAAAAGTTTAAAATCATTAGCAAGGCCAATATCAAGCGCATGCCTTTTCAAAACTTTATCGCAAAAGGCATGAAAAGTTGAAATCCACAAATCAACATATCCGTATGGCAACATCTGATCCACCCGCTCTTCCATTTCCTGAGACGCCTTCTCGGTAAAAGTCAAAGCTAAAATTTCATCCACATTAACATCCTTTTCTGTAATCAAATAAGCAATTCGCGCTGTAATAACGCGAGTTTTTCCTGTTCCGGCGCCAGCAACTATCAGCTGAGGCCCATTTTCATGGACAATCGCTTGCCTTTGTTGTTCGTTTGACTCAGAAATTAGACTCATATGCTCTCATTTTAGCACAAGATATCACTATTTTGCAAGGAAGGGATAATAAAAATTCCGTGCCACGTTCGACACGGAATTAAATGCAAATTAATTATCCGCCATTACCATTTTCAAATGTTAACGACTTGTATAAACTCCACTGCACATTGGACTTAACAACTATGGCGATAGTTCCAAAACATAATGCCAATGCTGCGACTCCAATTAAAGCAGTTAGCCCCCCTAAGGCCTCAACGGCACTAAAAGCAAATAGCAATAAAATTGCCAGCGCGTAAAATGAATTCCCCACAAGCACTTTTGTTTTTACTTTCATTATCCACCTCCATTGTCGTTTTCAGAATGTTGCAATTGAATTTTCTCTTTCAAACTTTCCAACTTTATGAACTTTATAAACTTTTAACTTCTTACTTACATAAACGACTTCACCGCATTTAGCGCATCAGGAAAAAGAGGGACAAAAATATTTCCGACGGTCAATAAAACTTTTGCAACCGCAGAAATTGACATCTGCCACATCAGCCAATCGTTCAGAGGATATTTTAATATAAAATACAAAATAATTGACATGACAAATATTCCCTCCACAAAACCAAGAATTAATCCAAGTAAACGATCAAAGCTGGAAATAAATGGCAAAACGGTAACAATTTTAAATACTTTCCCCAGAACCCAGAACAGTAAACTGACAATTTTTATTGTTAAACTGAAAATTACAATGAAGGCAATAATATTAGAAAAATTTGTACCGCCAAACCAGACGGCTACATTTGGGAAATAACGACCGGCCACAATTACGGCCGCAATAATTCCGATTATGGAACCGAGTGATTCCAAAAACCCTTTTTTGTAGCCCAAAAAAGCAATTACCAAAATTAAACCAAGTAAAATGTAATCAAGCGTTATCATAAAATTAATAAGGCGAAAGAGGGCGAAAGAAGTATATTCGAAGCATTATTTAGACTTATGAAGACCTCTTTATATTCTTAATATACATATTATAACACTATTTTATAAAATAAAAAACTCCAAGTGGATTTGTCCACCTAGAGTTACTTTCTTAGGGATTGAGATCACCCTCTGTAAAATTGATCACCACCCAGCCATCGCCGTCCATCACAATAATCTTGTAAACAATCTCAAGATTAAGTTTCGGTGCTAAACTCCTGATCTCAGCCGCAGCGTCGACGAGATCCGTCATGTATGCTTCTCTTTCAACTGCTCTGGATTTGAATGCATCTGATCCGCCATAGGCCATACAATCATCATGAGCAATCAAGTAGACCGTCCTGACACTGTGAAGTCCAACTGACAGGAGCGCCATCTCGGACGCAAATTTGCTGTTTCTGTTAAAATCATTGGCCAAAAGCTGTGGTCCACCAGGAAATGATAGTACATCAGCATCACCAATGAGGCCATTTTCTTTCATAAACCTATGCAGTGCAGGCTGAGTCCGAAAATCCATACAAGTGATAATCACAGCGGAACAATTATGTGACATTTTGCCTCCGTAAAAAGAACCGTGACACTTGAGAGATAATAGCACGCCCCAAAAAGCTTGTCAATGCGCAAAATGATAAAATAAAATCCCTGGATGTAGTGTAACATACAGGGAAAACTAATTTATTCCGGTTGCGGACACTTTTCTCGCATCTTTTTCCGAAACTTATGAGGATTTTCAAATTCAGGAGGTGTCATGTTCGCCCAAACGTGATTAATCTCAGCCGCGTAACCGGAAAATCCGTTATCGCCATAGTGTTCCAATGTTGAATAAGCCAGGCCGGCTTTAACCAGCATCGGCGCAAACAATTTACCGTCAACCAGGACGTGAACCAATGGTCTGCCGTAAGATCCGACATCACCGACTTTGTGAACAAGTGTAATGTTTTTTGCATTCATCAAAATATTATTGGCAAACTTAGTTGCCTCAGGTCCCAGCTTTTGATTTTCGCAAATTCCATGCTCTTCATGCATTGTCTCCGGAGTATCAATTCCCAAGACACGGACAAAAACCTTTTTATCATTTATCACGCAGTAAAACGAATCGCCATCATCAGGGCTAAACTTATCGCCGGAGCAATCGATTAATTCAACAATTTTAAAACCTTCTCCCTTTGTATCACTTTCTCCACCATAACATTCATTAACAGGACCAAAAACAAACATTTCCAAAAGAACAAGTCCTGTCAATGTTGCCAATCCGATTAAAACCAATCTTTTCATGACATCCTCCTTTGTTGAATCTTTAGATATCGACAAACTAAATTAATATAATTTTAGCATAATCAAAACGCTTGTCAAGGAATATCTGTAACGAACTCTTGACAAAAATATTAGGCTCTGCTAAGATACAGCATTGCAGTGATTCATTGTAAATCGTTCACAAAAGGAGGAAGAATGATACTTACCACAAAAGAAAGATTAAAAGCTAAAGGCGATTTCACCGATTTCCAAATCGAGGTTGTGATGGCTGCAAAGCCACTCGAAGTTGTTGAATCAAAAGAACATACTCCAATGGAGCTTTACAACCTTTGGAAGATTCTCCGTCACAAGCACCCTGCGCGAAGAGCGCTTGACAATGCCATGCCAAACGCATGGAGAAAACTGGATCATCTCAAGGCTGACTTGGAAACGAAGATGAATTCTGACGAGGTTATCGATGCGCTCCGAATCAAGCAGTTCCTGCTCTGGAAAGATGGCGGTCCTGAGATTCGCTCTACGATTGAGGCGAAGATGTTAGCACGAAAATTAGTAAATAAAGACACCGAGACACTGAAACTCATTCGATTCAAGGCCGACTCTCTTGAACTTAGGGAGATGGCTGATGAAATTCTCACTGAGAGAATGTGCCCCGGCAGAAATCCATTCATGCGCTAAAACAAAAACACCCCCGCCTCTCGATCAACTCGAGACGGGGGATTTTTTTATATCAAATTAATTTTCAAATTAAACTTCAATAATCTCAACTTTTTCATTTTCATCAAAAGTCAAAATCATCTTCTTGACCTGCAGTTCTGGGAATTTTTCTTTGATGACTTTTTCAGCTTCGTTTAAGTCTTCTGTATATTTTGCTTTTTCTTCGTCCCAGTTGGCAAAGGCTGAACTTCCACCGTATGCTCCGCAATCCTGATGGGCAATTAAAATTGCTGTTCTTGTCTTGTGAAGTCGGACCGAAATGTGCAGTTGTTTTATAGCGGCATTCCTAGTATCGTCATCCAAAATAGCTTTTTGAACTCCAGCAATTGCCACCAAATCAAAATCCTTCGTAATCCCCTGCTTTTCAGCCCAATCTGTAATTGCGCTGTGAAAACGGAAATCAATACAGGTCATTAAAAAATTATTACATGTGTGTGCCATAAGGTTAGATATCTAATTAGGAAGTTAGCTTGTTAGGTTGTTAGTTTATAGGTTATAACTGGTAGGCGGAAGGCGTTAGGTGTTAGCTTATAGACGAATAACGAAACCGAGTTATTTATATTTTTTCACATTAAAACCACGTTGTTCTACTCGACGTGAATGTTTTCGACCGACTCTGATTCGAGCCATCTCTTTTTCTATTTGTGCACTGAGAGCTGCAAACTCACGGGAATCAACGGCTTTTTCCTCACGAAGTTCATTTGCCCTCTTCATGGCCTCTGTTGCGCGTTCTACATCAATTTCTTCTGATCGCTCTGCCCTGTCCGCCAAAACCACCACCTTTGTGGATAAAACTTCGAGGAAACCACCTGCAACAGACATTGCTATCGTCTCCTCACCATTTCGAATCGTAATTTCACCGGCAACCAAAATAGAAATCAATGGAATATGATTTGGTAAGATCGTAATTTCACCCATCTGAGTGGGAACGGTGACAGAATCTATGTCATCCTTGAACACAACTCGCTCAGGTGTAGCAATTTTAAAATTTATTTTCATGTAAACTGGTTTTATTTTTCTACTTCTATTTCATCTATTGAGCCCTTCATGTAAAAAGCTTGTTCCGGTTTATCATCATGCTTTCCTTCTAGAATTTCTTTAAACCCGCGAATAGTATCTTTTAATGAAACATACTTACCTTTCATTCCGGTAAATGTTTCAGCTACGAAAAACGGTTGAGATAAATATTTCTGAACTTTACGTGCACGAGCCACAAGTTTTTTATCCTCTTCTGACAATTCATCCACGCCTAGAATCGCAATAATGTCCTGTAAATCTTTGTATCTCTGCAAAACTCTTTGCACTTCACGAGCAACTTCATAATGTTCTTCACCAACAACATTCGGATCAAGAATACTTGAATTTGAATCAAGCGGATCTACAGCCGGATAAATTCCAAGCTCAGCCAAACTTCTAGCGAGTACAACTGTTGAATCCAAATGAGCAAAAGTAGTAGCCGGCGCCGGATCTGTCAAATCGTCTGCCGGGACATAAACTGCCTGGACAGATGTAATTGATCCTTTGCTGGTTGAAGTAATTCGCTCCTGCATCGCTCCCATTTCACTTGCAAGTGTTGGTTGATAACCAACGGCCGATGGCATACGCCCGAGCAGTGCTGAAACCTCTGACCCGGCCTGAGTAAATCGAAAAATATTATCTATAAAAAGCAAAACGTCCTGAGATTGATCACGAAAATATTCAGCCATTGTAAGACCGGACAAACCGACTCGAGCACGAGCTCCGGGCGGTTCATTCATCTGACCAAAAACTAATGTAGTTTTATCCAAAACTCCGGAATCTTTCATTTCATGGTACAGATCATTTCCCTCACGAGTTCGCTCTCCCACTCCGGCGAAAACTGATTTTCCACCATGTTCCTGCGCAATACTTCGAATCAACTCCATAATTACAACGGTTTTTCCCACACCCGCACCACCAAAAAGTCCAATCTTACCACCCTTTACAAAAGGGCAAATCAAATCAATAACCTTGATGCCGGTTTCAAAAATTTCAATTTTAGTTGATTGGTCACTAAATTTTGGAGCTTTTCTGTGAATTGGGTAAGTATCTGTTCCAACAACTTCATCCATACCGTCTATTGCTTCTCCCATCACGTTGAACATCCGGCCCAAAGTTTCATCACCAACCGGCACAGAGATTGGAGCACCAAGATCAATTGTCTCTTCTCCGCGCTTTAAGCCGTCGGTAGAATCCATGGCAACAGTTCGAACCTGATTATCACCCAGATGTTGCTGTACTTCAAGCACAAGTTTTTTATCGCCAATTTTCGTTTCCAGGGCATGGTAAATTGATGGCAATTCTTCCCTGAATTCCACATCTACTACCGGACCAATAACTTGTTTCACGATTCCTTTGTTCATATTATTAGATTAAAGTTTTAAATATATAAAATTAAAAATTATTTTCAAATTAATTACCCAATGCTACGGCGCCGGAACTGATCTCAGCAATTTCCTGAGTAATCGTGGCCTGCCTAGCTTGATTGAACGATAATGTAAGGTCATCAATCATATCCTCTGCAGCGTCAGATGCATTTTTCATTGCGATCATGCGCGCACTATGCTCAGACGCATCTGATTCTAGCACCGCTTGATAAACCTGAACTTCTATTAAACGAGGAAGCATTTCCTCAAGTACTTCTTCTGCACTTGGCTCAAATATATACTCGTACTGAAACTTTCCCTTGATCAAATACTTTTCTCTTTTCTCGTCAATAAATTCTTTTCTGGTACCCACTCCCGCACCATCACTTTTACCTACGACACCAAGATAGTCATCTGGTTCAGATTCGATCGGCAACAATTGCTTTACTCTCGCAGTCTGTTTCATACTTGATTCAAAGTCAGTAAAGGCGACAAATACTTTGTCATATTTACCCGTTATAAAATCTTTTATAATCATAGACGCAATTGGTGCAACCTCATCAGAATTTGTGGTTAAATCTTCCTTTACAAAATCAGCCACAATATTATAACCAAGCCCTTTAATAATATCTCTGGATTTTCCTCCAAGTGTAATCACTTCTGTGTTTTTGATATTTTTTTCATGTTTTTTTATTGAAGCTATGGCTTTTTGGACAACCTGAAGATTAAATCCTCCACACAAACCCCGATTGGAACCGATCAAAATCAAAGCAACATTTTCTACTTTGTCTCTCTTGGCCAAAAGCACGTGTTTCTCTTGATCAGTTCTTTCAGACAAATTCAAAACCGTTGCCCAGGCCAGATTGGCGTAGTCACGAGTCGCTAAAACCGAATCAACAGCCTTTCTCATTTTTGCTGCAGCAACCATTTCCATGGCTTTTGTGATTTTGCGGGTATTGCCGACCGATTTCAATCGACGTTTTATTTCTCTTGTGCCTTTTGCCATATTATTCTTTTTCTGGTTTCAATAACATTTCCTCAACCGTTCCTTTGTATTCATTCACAATTTTGATGATATCTTTTTCCAGTTTTTCATCCATAACACCTTTTTTCTTTAGTTCCAACAAAACATTTTTTGCGCTATTATCAAAATATTTATACAAGCCCTTTTCAAACTCACTAACTTTTTCCACCTGAATATCATCAAGCAGTCCATTAATAACTGAGTAAATTATAATAACCTGTTTTTCCACTTCTACCGGTTGATACTGGCCTTGCTTTAGAATTTCTGTAATACGCTTACCGGTTTCCAATTGCTTTTGGGTTGCATCGTCAAGATCAGACCCAAATTGAGCAAAGGCAGCCAGTTCTCGATATTGAGCAACTTCCAAGCGTAATTTTCCAGCCACTTTTTTCATAGCTTTGATCTGGGCGCTGGATCCAACACGAGAAACTGACAAACCAACATTTACAGCCGGGCGAATTCCCTGATAAAACAGATCACTTTCCAAAAAGATTTGACCATCAGTAATGGAAATCACATTTGTTGGAATATATGCTGAAATATCTCCAGCTTGAGTTTCGATAATTGGGAGAGCGGTAATTGATCCGCCACCAAAATCCTCATTCAAATTAGCTGAGCGTTCCAAAAGCCGTGAATGCAAATAAAACACATCACCCGGATAAGCTTCTCGACCTGGTGGCCGTTTCAATAAAAGTGAAATTTCTCGATAAGCTACAGCGTGCTTAGACAAATCATCATAAACAATCAGAACATCCTTACCTTGGTCCATAAAATATTCTGCCATAGCACAACCGGCTTGCGGTGCAATATAACTAAGTGATGCAGGCATTGAAGCTCCTGCAACAACAATGATCGTGTGGTCCATTGCTCCTTCGGCTTCCAACTTCGCAACGATTTTAGCGATCTTCGATTCTTTTTGACCAATAGCGACGTAAACACAAAGCAAATCTTTGCCTTTTTGATTGATAATCGTATCAATAGCAATGGCGGTTTTTCCTGTTTGTCTGTCACCAATAATCAATTCACGTTGTCCACGACCGATTGGAATCATTGAGTCAATCGCTTTAATTCCGGTCTGAACCGGTACGTGTACCGATTTTCGAGTAATAACTCCAGGCGCTATTTTTTCAATTGGATAATGTTTTGCAGCCTCAATCTTTCCCTTGCCATCGATTGGTGCGCCAAGAGGATCTACAACTCGGCCAATCATCCCCTCTCCCACAGGAACCTGCAAAATTCTTCCTGTACTTTTTACAACCGTCCCCTCTTTAATTTTGAGATAATCACCCAAAATCATGGCTCCAACCAAATCCTCTTCCAAATTCAAGGCAACGCCAAAAACGTTATCACCAAAATCAAGCATTTCCGCGGACATAACTTCGGCAAGGCCGGTAATCTTTGCTATACCGTCACCCACTTCAACTACATGCCCTGTTTTATCAACAGCCACGTGGTCATCAAAGTCTGTTATTTGTTTTTTTAGACTCTCGATTACAAAATCTTTATTTTTCGACATAATATAGTTATTTAACAATTAGTATTTTATATATTTATTCATAATTTTCCATTTTTCTCTGCAACCTAGAAATCTTGCCGAACAGACTACCATCAATTACCGTATCTCCGATCGTTATTTTCATCCCACCGAGAAGCGCCTGATTGATAATATTGCGCAAAATAATTTCCGAGTTAATTTTTTTCTCAATTATTTTTTTAATTGTTTTTTCTATTTCAGATGGCAAAGGAATGACTGACTCCACCAAGACTTCCTTAATTTTGTTATTTTTAAGATTAACCTTGTTCGTTTCGTTCAGTATATCGGAAAGATTGACTAATTTATTATTTTTAATCAATAAATACAAAAAGTTATATGTCCTTTTGCTCAAAAAATCCTGAAAAACGTGCTCTAACGCTTCTCTTTTTTTTATAAAACCAACTCGTTTATTTAGTAAATACTTTTTGAAATCCGGATTTTCCGCAAGTTTTTCTTCCACGTTTTTCAGTTGGTCAACAATTTCCTCAAAGCAATTGTGTCCTTGTCCAATCTCTATGAGTGATTTTGCGTAATGTTTTATCTTGGCAATTTTCATAATTATTGAAGCTCCGCTCCTTTTAAATCCGCAATTGCTTTTTCTATTAATTTTTTGTGCTGTTTTTCGTCAATTGATCCGGAAACGATCTTGTCGAGCGCAAGAGAAATTAACCCGCCAAGCTCATCTTTGACATCCTTAACCATCAAGGTTCTCTCGGATCTGATTTGAGCGCGCGCATCTGCAATAACTTTTTCAACTTCTTTTTGCGCTTTGGCTGTTTTTTCAATCCGCACTTCATCGCCTTGTTTTTCTGCCTTGACAATGATTGTTTGGGCTTCCTGTCTTCCTTTTTTTATTTCTTGTTCTTTTTCTACTTCTATTTGCTTTATTTTCTCTTCAATTTTTTCTGCGTCAGTGATTCCTTTGCTAATTTTTTCTTCTCTTTCTTTCATTAATTTTACCAATGGCTTCAAAGCAAAGACACCCAAAACCACAATAACAATTGTAAAGTTAATAACTTGAGCGATAAGAAGACGCCAATCAATGAAAAATGTTTTTATTAAATCATCCATATTTCTATTAGGGATTAATATTCTTGAGTCTACCTCGATGAACAAATATCGAGGCAGAACAAAAATACTATTTGATTGAAAATGCAATAACTAACGCATAAATAGCAATCGCTTCAGCAAAGGCAGAAGCCAATAGCATTGGAACCAAGACTTTGCTCGCGGCTTCCGGATTTCTGCCGATTGCTTCCATGGCTTTGCCACCAATTTTTCCGATGGCCAGCGCCGGACCAATGCCTCCAATAGCGATAGCAATCGCCTTGGCAAGAAGAGAAATTTCCATAAGATTTATATTAACTTTCTAATCGACTGGAATGTTGTTTTTAAAGTCGTTATCAAGTTAACTATATTATTAATTAATTAATGTTCTTCACTCATAGCTATTGAAAAATAAACTAAACTGAGCATAGCAAATATCAAGGCTTGAATTATTCCGACAATTATTTCCAAAAACATAAACGGAATCGGTAGTCCAAATGCAAAGATTACAGCAATTGACGTGAGCAAAACTTCACCGGCAAAAACATTTCCAAATAAACGAAACGACAATGAAGCAACCTTGGCAATCTCACCTATTATTTCAATCAGACCGACAAAAAACTTGATTGGATTCACCACAATAATGGTTGGATCTTTTCTGAATTTTACGGGAATTTGGGCCAATGCTTTTAGATTAATAAACTTATTAAGATGCTTGAATGTACCCACGGATACCATACCAAAAATATTAGCCACAATCACAGATACTAGAGAGAGAGCCAAAGTCGTATTTAGATCAGCCGTTCCTCCTCGAAAAAGAGGGATAAAAACTTGATGCCCTGCACCGCCCTCGAGAAAACCAATTGATCCGATACCTGGGAAAAGTCCCAACCAATTGTTTACCAAAATAAATATAAAAAACGACAAGACAATAGGAAAAATCTTCATCGACTTTTTGCGATCACCCGTAACAGAGTCACAAAGATTTACTCCTCCTTCAACTATCATTTCAAAAATATTTTGAATTCCCTTTGGTATTTTTTTTAATTTCAATCTTATTACGACCGCCAGAACTACCAACGCCACGACAACAATCCAGGTATTTAAAAGCGAATTCGTGATAGTAAAATTTCCAACATGCGCAATTGGTTCCGCGCCAAGAGATATCTCATGTCCAACATGTTCTTCGGTCGCGTGTGTTTCTTGTTCAGATGAAACTTCAAGAACAACAGCTTCATCCAAAACGTGAACCTCGCTCTCTCGGTTTTCTACAGGTTGGTTTTGGGTAGTCATACTTTTTTGTTTTCCTTTTCCGTTTTGTCCATCTTCTTAGCAGTTTTCAGTGTTTGCACAATTAAACCAACATTGGTAATTAAAAAAGCCACTCCCAAACAAACAATTAGGTAAAGCGGCTCGCTACTATACTTCTCGTCTAACCAGCGTCCCAAATAAAGCCCAATGATAATTGGGAAAACAATCCAGCAAGAAACCTGGGCAAATAACTCAATTGCCGGCTTCCACCACAACTTGTCTTGTTTTATCTGTCCTGGCATATAAAAGCAACCTTATTCTATCATGAATACAAAAAAACTTCAAGTACATTTGTACACATAAAACATAAAGTAAAAATAAATTCCTAATTTAAGCGAAATAAAAAATCCAAACATTAAAATTTGGGAACCTCTATCTACTTATTTTACAAAAGATTAAACAACGATTTTGCATTTTTATCAGTTTGTTTTTCAACTTCCTCAAAAGAAAGTCCTTTTACATCCGCTATTTTTTTTATTATAAACTCAACAAATGACGGTTCGTTTCGCTTGCCACGATTTGGCACTGGAGTCAGATAAGGACAGTCAGTTTCAATCAAAATTTTGTCCAGCGGGACCAATTTCAGAGCGGCTAAATATGGTTCTGCTTTTTTGAATGTGATCACACCATTGAACCCTAGATAAAAGCCCATGTCCAATAATTTTTTTCCTTGGATTAAGTTGCCAATGAAACAATGAATCACTCCGCCTTTATTCACTTTGTTTTGTTTCAAAATTTCGATCAGCTCTGTATAAGCTTCCCGGCAATGAATTATCATTGGCAGATTTAATTCATTTGCCAATTCAATATGTTTAATAAAAACTTGTTTTTGTTTTTCAATCTGCAGATCTCGAGCATCTTCTTTTAAATGAAAATAATCCAAACCGGTTTCTCCAACAGCAACAACATTAGCATTTGATTTTGCCAGCTGTAAATATTTCCGGTAATCAAATTCTTCCGCCCGAGAAACAAACTCAACAGTTTCATCATTATCAACCTTGTTTGCAATCACTTGCTCTTCGAGATGGATTGGATGCAGGGCAACTGCAGAATAAACATTGTCATATTTTTCCGCCATTTTTATTGCCCGCTCACTTGTTGAAAATTGTGAGCCAACTAAAATAACACTGACGCCTTTATCTTGCGCGCGTTTAATCACTTCATCTGCGTCATCCTTGTACGCGTTGAAGTTTACGTGGGCGTGAGTATCAAACATATCTTCTTAGCCCCCTCCTTACCAAGGAGGGGGCTTGCCATGAATTTAACGAGCGTAACGAGTTATAGTTCATGGTTGGGGGAGGTTATTTCCGTGCAAAAAGTGCTTCGCCCTTCTCAACTTTTGTTCCAGATTTAATTTTGCCAACAGCTATTGCATCGGAGTAAGAACAATCTGACTCTGATTCACCAAGTCGCTTCAAAATTTCGTCTGAAGTTTCAGGCAGGATTGGTTTGATAAGCCAGCCCAAATGACGAAGTATTTCCAGAAGATTATAGATGATTTGATCAAGTTCCTCTTGTTTACTTTCTTTTCCAAGAACCCATGGTTTAGTTTCGTCAATGTATGTGTCAGACCAGCGAATTACTTCCCAGATTTCTTTCAGATTTTCAAAAATTTTATAATCCGAAAAGCCTTTGTCAATCTTTTGCCAGATCTTTTTCAAATCCAAATCCGCATCAAACTTTTTATCCGGAACTTTTCCTTCACAATACTTTTCAGCCATACTGAGCACACGACTGGCAAGATTGCCAATTCCATTTGCCAGATCTGCGTTGTATTTGATTGGAAACTCGTCAACTTTCACATTACCATCTTGGCCAAAAACAAATTGCGAAATTATAAGATAACGAGCAGCATCAGCTCCGTATTCTTCAACCAATTCGTCCGGGTCAATTACATTTCCGAGGGTCTTACTCATTTTCTTGCCACTCAAAGTAAAATACCCATGGACAAACAACTCTTTTGGCTGTTCAATCTCTGCGGCCAGAAGCATTGCCGGCCAGATGATACAATGGAACTTTAATATGTCTTTTGCTAGCAAATGGACATTCGCCGGCCAGAACTTTTTGAACTTCTCGTCATCTGGATAACCAATTGCAGAAATATAATTAATGAGCGCATCAACCCAGACATAAATAGTTTGCTCTTTGTCAAACGGAACTGGAATTCCCCAATCAACATTTGCGCGACTAATAGCAATATCTTCTAACCCTTGGGCGATAAAACTCAAAACTTCTTTCTTTTTGTCAGCCGGTAAGATTTTTATTTCATCTGATTCAATTTTTTGTTTCAATTCGTCCGTATAATCAGACAATCGAAAATACCAATTTTCTTCGGACAAGGTTTCAGGAGCTTTGCCATGATCTGGACATTTTCCGTCCTCCAAGTCTTCTTCTTTTTTGTAAGCTTCACAACCGACGCAATAGAGTCCTTCATAGGTATCTTTGAAAATAACGTCTTTTCCTTGCGGGGTTTTTGCTGATTTCAATTTGGTTAAAATTTCTTTTACAACTGTTTCGTGCCGTGCCTCAGTAGTTCGGATAAAATCATCATAAGAAATATTTAACTTTTCCCATTTATTCTTGTATTCCTCTGAAATTTCATCAACAAATGCTTGTGGTTCTTTTCCTTCAGCCTCAGCTGACTGCGCAACTTTGGCGCCGTGCTCATCTGTACCGGTCAGAAACCAAACCTTGTCGCTTCCAATTTTGAACCGATTGTATCTTGCCAGCACATCTGCGATCACCGTTGTGTAAGCGTGACCTATGTGCGGGCGGTCATTTACATAGTAAATGGGGGTTGTAATGTAAAATTTATTTTTTTCCATATTATTTTTTTGGCGAAATAACAATTGTGAACTCACCCTTTTCTTTTACTTGCTCGAGGATTTGCTCTGCTGTTCCGCGATATATTGTTTCAAATTTTTTTGTTAATTCACGCGCCACCATCATCTGTCGATCAGATTCCAGTTCAGTTTTTAATTTTTCTAATGTTTTGATAATGCGGTGCGGTGATTCGTAAAAACAAACTGTATATTGTGAATCTTTAATTAAATCAAATGTTCTTTGTTGCCCCTTCTTGGGCATAAAACCCAAAAAGAAAAACTTATCAGCGGGAAATGCTGAAACACTGAGTGCGGTTGCAACTGCACTCGGTCCTGGAATCGGAACAACGTCGTGCCCCGCTTCAATTGCAAGCTGAACTAATTTCCCGCCCGGGTCTGAAATCCCTGGAGTTCCGGCATCACTTACATAAGCAATATTTTCATATTCTTCCAAAAGCATTTTCGTCTTGTCGTCCGATGTATGCTGATGCAAGCTGACCAGTTTTTTGTTCAATTCAAAGCGAACAACCAGTTTGCTGGTTTGTCTTGTATCCTCGCAGAGGATAACATCAACGCCTTTTAGGGTTTCAATAGCGCGCATTGTCATATCCTGCATATTTCCAATTGGTGTACCTACGATATATAACATATAGTAAAAAACAAAAAAACAATGAATCCTTCAGGCTGAGTTCTTGTTTTCATGCTTTTTTGTTTTCTTGAATGAATTATACCAAATTTGACAATTTTGTCTATGACTTGCAAAACAATCTACGTTTCGATTGGAATCTAAAAGTAAACATTTATCTAATTTTAGAGAAAAAAACACAAAGCACTTGACACTTCGACTCCTGCTAGTCGCTCAGGGTCTTGACAAGATTACAAAAGTATGCTATAATGCGGTTACATGTCAAGAAGTTAGAAGCTTCAGACAGACATCGCCAAAGGCCCGAACGACGAGAGGACGGTATGCACTGGCCCTAACGCAAACGGACAGGCTGCCCGAAGTTTGAAGCTTCGGGAACGGCCATACCCCTTCCACAGGAGGACATGGATAATGACCTGGACCTGACCAAGACGGAACATCCCATCCGTCAACACAAACGAGAAAAAGAGCGCAATCCGGCGAGAGCGTGACGAGAACTACAGACCTCGTAGAATGACTGTAGCGGCATAGTACGTTTTGAAGGACGTGCCAGTCGAGCCATCCCAGGATAGGCTAGACCCTGGGTATCTTCACCGGAGCATCACGATCATCGTGATGCTCCATTTTTTTTTAAAAAAGGCCTTGACCCTTCGACTCCTGCTAGTCGCTCAGGGTCTTGACAAAGGCCCATGTGTATGCTATAATGCAGTCACTGATCTAGGTCCTGATAAGGACAAGAGCATCAAGAAACAGGGAGGCAAACTATGATTTGCGGCTAAAAACCGCACCTCGAGCGCTGATTCACCTCAGCGCTCTTTTTTTTATCCACAAAAGCGATTGACATTGAGAAAATAATTCGTTACAATGCTTGTGCCCATGTGAAAAGTGGGCACAATCTTACATCCTGGCTTCGAATTCAAAAAGGAGGGCGATGCCAAGAGTTACTGACAATTAGTCCGAACACGGAAGAGACCCACTAGGGATCTTAGTCTGCGAGAAGACGCCACGACCCGTCGCGCAGCAAACCAAACAGAGCACCGAGCTTCGTTGCAATCCCGTCATACTGGTCACTGGACACCAAATAACAGGTGATAAAAAGCCTGAAATCACTGGGTCAAACCAAGAGAAATGACAAACAAGGATTGCACAAAATAGCCGGTGCTATTTTTTTTGTGAAAATTTGCTATAATCAAATTAATGAAGTCAAAACGCAACAAAACTATTACAGTTACAAAAGAAGACCTGAGCAGTTTTCCCGTTTTTGAAATTAAGAATGAAGGATTAAGAATTAACAATTTAGAAAATAATATATTCTTTGGCGATTCACTTGAAGAAACAAATAAACTACCAAACGATATCATTGACTTAATTGTCACCGATCCGCCATATACAATTCGAAAAGATTTTGGTAAAGGGACAGTTTCAGTCAAGGAAAAAGAATTCATTAGCTGGTGCGAAAATTGGATTAAGCAGTGCCATCGAATTCTTAAGTCAAACGGTTCAATTTACATTTGCATAAACTGGGAAGCGTCTTCTATTATTGAATCGATTCTTAAAAAACATTTTACAGTTAGAAATCGAATTACCTGGAAACGCGACAAGGGACGCGGAGCGAAACGAAACTGGAAAAATAACATGGAGGATATTTGGTTTGCAACCAAAGGTGATAATTATACTTTCAATCTGGATGACGTCAAAGTAAAGAAGGCGGTCATTGCTCCATATGTTGACGAAAAAGGAAAACCAAAGGACTGGCAGGAAATTAACGGCGAAAAATTTCGTATGACTCACCCATCCAATATCTGGACTGATCTCACTGTCCCCTTTTGGTCTATGCCAGAAAACACTGAACATCCAACTCAAAAACCGGAAAAACTTATTGAGCGAATAATTTTGGCCAGCTCAAACGAAGGCGAGCTTGTTTTCGATCCGTTTATGGGATCCGGCACAACTGCGGTTGTTGCCAAAAAGCTCAAAAGAAAGTATTTAGGATTTGAAATTGAGAAGAAATTTTATATACTTTGTCAAAAAAGATTACAAAAATAAACTAAATTCAAATATTTTAAAAGCAGAACTGGTTTAGTTCTGCTTTTCTGTTACATTACTTCAAATTCATCAATCTTGAATTCACCAATAACCGTAAATGCCAGTCTTCCATCGTAATAGACTTTGGCCTTCAACAGTTTTGTCATGAATGTTCCCATCCCATCTTTTCTGATCACAGGAGTGAGAGATTGAAGCTCACCTTCATATCCATATTCCTTGTGTCGTATTCGACACCGAGGAACAAACCCTTGTTCAAGTGCACGCAACAGAGGTCGATGACCCTTGGCAATCCCTTGAATAAAAAGCGGCTTTGTTCCCTTGAAGAAAAGTGAATGGTCTACACCATACTGATCAAAAATAGCCTGATCTCCGACAGACAACTCAGGTCTGCATACAGGTCGCTTCAAATCATCTCTTCTTTCCATCAGTGGCTGCACACTTTCCCTCGCTAGCCTTTCACAGGTCTTGGCAATGGTAATCGCAAATGTCTTACAATCAGGACAACAACTGATGGCGGCAAATGACTTAGGATCAAGTGGCTGCTTCATTCCAGCATAATGCTCTTTTTTCGTATAAATCCGACCACAATGCCGGCAATACTTTTTTCCATCAGACTCGCGCTCAGCCTCAAGGCAGTCATCGCATTTACGTCGCTTGCCAAACTGCTCAGCACCCATACAACCGCGTGCAATCTTCGTCCCACAAACATTACAATGAATAGAGCTAATCAATCGTGCATGGAGTTCCTTCACCCTTTCTTCTCTTCCAGCACTGATAGCACTATTCAACTCAAGCACTTGTTCATGGCGAAAACTGTTGTCCCAAAATTCTCTGGCCAGATCATTTACCCAAGCATGACGCTCCATCATCTCTGTAATCCATTCTTCATGAACTTTGGTCATTGAATCCCCCTTTGTTCAGTCTTTTCAATAAACATCACCCTATAAGATAACATACTTTTTTTGATTTGTCAATTACCTTTGACTTTTGCCTTATTTAACTGTAAAATTAAGGTATATGAAGAAACTAATTATCGCCTCTCACAATCCAGGTAAGGTTAATGAGTTCAAAAAACAAACGCAGGACTGGCCATTTGAAATATTTGGATTGGAAGAGATTGGAATCAAGGATGATGTGGAAGAAACAGGCAAAACATTCCAGGAAAACGCGTTAATCAAAGCTAAATTTGCTTATAAATTAGCCGGCCTCCCTACTATTGCAGATGACGGTGGATTTGAAATTGATTTTTTAAATGGCGAGCCGGGCGTCAAAAGCCGCAGATGGAAAGGCTATCCAATGACCGATCAGGAAATGGTTGATTATACTTTGGAAAAACTTCAAGGAGTTCCAGCCGAAAAACGAACTGCCAGATTAAAACTTGTTTTGTGTTTCATTTCAGAAAACAAAGGACCTCTTTTTAGCGAAGGGGCGATTGAAAGTATTATTACAGAAAAACAGATAACGCCAATTATAAAAGGCTATCCTTTCCGATCTATAATGCTCATCCCTAAATTCAATAAAATGTTTACAGATTTATCCGGAGAGGAACATCGAGAGCTCAACCACCGCCAAAGTGCCTTAAACAAATTAAGACTTCAAATCGGAATTTAAACTAAAACAAAGGCCATTCAAGCCTCTGTTTTTTATTTATCCCGGCAACGGCGGGATTTGCAAAATTTTTAATTTACCAAATCTTTGACATCTTCAAAAGCTTCCTTTGCCTGATCATATTTATTCTCAACGTCCTCAATTGTTCCTTTCACCTGATCATATTTTTCTTCCACATCTTCAATTGTGTCCTTTGCTTTGTTGTATTTTTCTTGAATGTCTTCAATATTTTCTTTTGTATCATTGTAAAGTTGCTCGCCTTGTTCAATTCCGGTTTTCACTTCCTGTTTCGCTTGAGGCAGAGCTTCTTCGACCTGTTCTTTTTTATCTTTATATACATTATACTTAACGTCCATCACAAAAAAATAAATAATGTAAGCAGCAACAGCAACAATTAAAACTATAAACAAACAACAATACATCCTC
Organism: Candidatus Kuenenbacteria bacterium; assembly: GCA_013202715.1. GTDB lineage: Bacteria > Patescibacteriota > Patescibacteriia > UBA11705 > JABHMO01 > JABMRF01. Next base: position 64,536 of record JABMRF010000007.1, on the reverse strand, counting down.
GTACTTCTTTTTCCCAAAATACCTTTTTTACCGCCTTTCTCTTTTGGGTTTAAATCTTTCAGCTGACTACGTTTATCCTCAACATACTCCCGATTCATTTGGGCATACTCCTGCTCACGTTTTGTTTTTTCTGAAGAATGTTTCATAAATTAAATATACTATTTTTTCCGAATACTAAGATCGTAAAGAATTTGTTCTGCTTTTTGAAGAGATCTTTTTGCCTGATCAAACTTTGTGCGCAAATATCCGCCATAATTGTACTGCATCAACTCATGAATTATTTCACTGATCACTTCCGCTGAATTTTTAACTTCTTCAATGTTGCCTTTTGTAGTCCAAAGCACCATCATTCTCAGGATTTCGCCTGTAACATCGGATAATCCCCCGATATACTCATCCGGCAAAACAAAAAACTCTTCAATGCCTTGAATATCCTTTTTTTTAATAAAATCCATGAACAACTTTGCTTCCACAAACTCTTCCACGGCCGCTTTCCACACGCCCTCAGTTCTAAGTTTCCCATCCTTACCAAATCTTTTTTCTAAACTTATCAAGCCTTCTTTTGCTACAGCGATTTTTTCTTCTGCCTCTTGTTTATCATCTCTTTGCAATGCAAAGATAGCCTGCTTCGCCAAATGCTGAGCACCAGAAGCTTCACTAATAATTTTCCGTCGTGAAATATCATATTCACTTTGGTCTTCCAATGTTTTTTTCCAAAATTTCTTGTCTAACATATTTACTACCAGTCAAAAGTCTAGGGTCAAAAGTCTGGAGTTAACAACTCAAGACTTCTGAATTTTGACTCAAGACTATTTTAAGTATTTAAATTTATTTGCTACGTGCTCATCATGGTCTTTGCTAAAAATGATATCGCCTTCAGGTGTATTCAGGAAATACCAGTAATCTGTTTTTGTTGGATTTAATACAGCTCTGATCGACTCAATACTTGGATTTGAAATTGGACCTGGCGGCAGGCCTGGATACATGTATGTATTATATAGATTATCAACTCGAATATCATCATGACTGGGGGCGGCAATCCCCTTTCTAGTTACATAATTAACAGTTGCATCCGATTGTAAGGCCATTCCTATCTTTAGTCTTTTCAAAAATATTTCTGCGACAACACGACGATTTTCATAGCCAAACATTTCTCGCTCAACAATGCTGGCCAGGGTAATTATCTCAAAGACGGACATGTCCTGTGCCTTTATCTGCGCTCTCAATTCTTCAGTTAATTTTGTCTCCAGATTATCCAACATTTTTTTTACAATCTGCTCCGGCGTTGTTTGCTGGTATACTCGATACGTATCTGGATAAAGATATCCCTCCAGGCTGGCCTTTTTCGGTCTATCAATTAAGAAAAACCAACTTTTATCGTTAAATTTCTTTGTGTAATCAATGAGGTCCCCCTGCTCGATCAATAATTTTACGGCTAAGTATTCATCCATCTGTTCGATGGTCCATCCTTCCAGTAATGTTATATCAACCTCTTCATTTGTCTCTCTTTGGGTTAATAATTCATGGGCAATCGTTTTCAAATTTGTATCCGTGCGTAAACTAAATTCACCGTCAACAAATTTGGCTTTGTTGCCAGTAGAAAAAACATAAACTTTGAACCAAAAAGAGCTTTTAATAATTCCCTGCTCCTGCAAGTTTTTTGCAATCTGCTCAACACTCTGACCTTTTTCAATTACAAAAACCTTATCTCCAAACTGATTGTCATTAAAATTATAAATCTGATTTGCAAAATAGAACGCAAATATTATTATAATTAAAATTACTACAATTAAATACTTTTTCATCGGATTATACTGTTATATTGCCATACTGCTATACTGTTTTTGAACAATATAACAATACAACAGTATAACAATTTACTTTTTACCTGAATCTGGTAACTTCTTTTTAAATAATTTTGTTAAAACCAAGGATCCAACAGTAAGAACTATAAAAAGAATTACAAAAAACTGCAAACCACTGATAAATTGTTTTACAAATTCATACGAATTACCGAAAACATATCCAAGCATTAAATAAAAAGCTGCCCAAACAAGAACGCCAACCACATCGTAAATAATAAACTTTTTTTCTTTTTCACCTGCTGCGCCCATATAAAACGGAACAAATGCTCGCGTAGGACCAATAAATCTACCAGTAATAATACTTATTCCGCCGCCTTCAAGCAAGAACTCTCCGGCTTCAGGCATGTATAGAAATTTGAATATTCCTTTGTCTCCTAATTTCAAATCAAGTCCTTTTTTCTTGCCCAAATAATAACTGCCCAAGTCACCCGCCAGGGCGCCAAGTACGGCTGCGGCAAAGGCTAAAGCAATATTAAAGTGACCAAGATATGACAAAAGACCAATCAAAACAATAATTATTGTTCCGGGAAATAAAATTCCGACGAAAGCAAAAGCTTCTAGAAACGAAAATAAAAATATTACACCATAGCCCTTTAGGGGCAAATAGTTAATGTAATGATAGATATTTGTAAGAAACTCTTCCATTTTATAAATACTCTAACTTATTCTGTTCTTTTAATTTCTCAACTATTTTTTTGACCTTTTGCGCTTTGGATTTTGGACAAACAAGAAGCACATCATCTGTATCGATTATAATCAAATCTTCAATTTCAATTCCAGCAATTAGTTTATTCGCTTTTCCATAAATTAAATTATTCGCACTGTCCTTTGAAATATAATTTCCTTTTACAACATTGCCATTTTTGTCACCTTTTGATTTTTGCGCTTCATACAAGACATCAAATGCGCCAACATCGCTCCAGCCAAAATCGCCTTTTATAATCAAAACATTTTCCGGGCTGATCTTTTCAGTGATAGCGTAATCAAAAGATGTTTTTTCCATTTGCGAAAAAGCCCAATTTGCCTTTTCAGAATCCTGCGCTCCAAGAGCTTCTACTATTTGCTCCAGATAAACATAGTGACCTGGGCTGTAATCTTTGAATGCTTCGAGAATCTTTCGCGGTGTCCACATGTAATAATTCGCATGCCATAAACAATCGCCATCTTCTAAATACTGTTTCGCAATCTCAAATTCAGGTTTTTCGGTATGGCCTTTAAATTCAAAGATTTGAATTCCATTACTGCTGAGCTCAGTCTTCTTCCCGATCCTGGTATAACCAAGAACTGTACTTGGAAATGTTGGGTGAATTGCGATGTCAAACATTTTACCAGTTTGCCAAATTAGTTCATCGGCCCTTTTTATCATCCTTATAAACTTATCAACATCAGTAATAGAATGATCAGATGGAATATAGGCAATAGGCTCATCCGGGAAATCAAGGTACAATTTTGCAGCGATCAATCCCATAGCCGGTGCGGTGTCTCTTTTTTCCGGTTCAATAATGTAATTTTCCTGAAGAATACTTGGCATTAAACTTTGCGCTGTTTGAGCAAGATCTTTATTCAGGCAAACATATATATCTTTGATATCAAAATCCTGCAAAAACCGCTCTACGGTTTGCTCAAACATGGTTTTTTCTCCAACGATCTGACAAAATTGTTTTGGTTTTTTTTCTCGGCTTAGTGGCCACAGGCGAGTACCGCCACCACCAGCGAGAATGATAATTTTCATATGTATGAACCTTAACTCATTTTACTTAAAAAATCAACCAGGCAGATAAGAGAAGAGCAAGTCCAATTCGATACCACCCAAACACATTCAAATTGTGATGCTGTAAAAATTTAAGAAAATATTTAATAACAAAAAATCCAACAATAAATGAGCTAATGAATCCAATTATAAACATTCCAATTTCTTCCGCGGGCAAAAGAGACCACTCAATTTCCCTTAATTTAAGAACACCTGCACCAAGGATGATCGGGGCGCTAAGTAAAAAAGAGAAACGAGCTGCTTCACTGCGCTTTAATTTTACACTCATTCCTGCTACAATGGTTATGCCGGATCGGGAAACTCCTGGGATCAAAGCTAGAGCTTGCGCCAAACCAATATAAAGTGCTCTGCCAATCCCCATCCCGGAAAAATTTTTATAATGCTTTGCATATTTTTCAACCAAGAAAAATAACATAGCCCCGAGTACCAACGTAATAATCACAGTGATTGTATTTCTAAACAATTTCTTGATTGCATCTTCAAACAAAAAACCAATTATGGCCGCCGGGATTGTAGCGTAAATTATCAAAAGGACTTCACTCAAATCCTGGCGATTAACTTTTCGCTTTGGAATAAATATTTCCAAAATCGCAACAATATAACGAAGTATCTCAATTCTAAAAAAGATAATCACAGCGAGAACAGTACCTAAATGAAGCGCAACATCAAAAGCCAGGCTATCCACGACATTGAAATTAATAATGTCGTGAAGAACTACAAGATGCCCAGAACTTGAAACTGGTACAAACTCAGTTATGCCCTGGACAATTCCAAGAATTAACGAATAAATATATAACATACATTAGTTAAAAGCTCAAAGTTCAAAGTTAATAGTACAAAGACAATAAATCGATTACTTTTAACTTTTATCCCGCGTAGCGGGATCCCGTCACGCGGGACATTTTACCTTTTAACTGCTCTTAATATGAGTTATCAACTAATTTTAATCCCGCTCATCGCGGCGATCATTGCTCAGATTATTAAATTGATTATTAACGGAATCAAAGGCCAGTTTACCTGGAAAGACCTAAACAGTTATGGAGGAATGCCATCGTCTCATGCGGCGTTAGTGACCGCCTTGTTTGCAATGGCCGGTTATTTTGAGGGATGGGACTCGGCAGCAGCTGCCCTGGCCCTGATCCTGGGAATCATCGTTATCCGTGATGCTGGTGGTTTTCGTCAGGTATTAGGCAGGCATGCACAGGAATTGAACCAGCTGATTCACAATCTCAAATCAACTGAATCCTACAAATACCCCCACTTGAAAGAGCGAATGGGCCATACACCACTGGAGCTTTTCTTTGGTTCTTTAGTCGGAGCAGTAATTGTAGTATCGTATATTTTAATTTTTTAGCAATTCACAAATCAAGAAAATTTCTCCTGCAGTGGAGAAATTTTCTTTTTTTAAATATAATTAAATTAGAGGTCGACCGGTCATATCATCTGGTGCATCAATTCCCATTATTTTCAAAATTGTTGGCGCAACATCGGACAGCAATCCAGTTGGTTGAACTAAACTCAAATCATTACCAACCGTTTGAACATCTTCAATTGTTTTGCCTTCATAATCTTTTCCTATTATCAAACAAGGAACAGGATTCGTACTGTGCTCTTTGTCTTTTTCACCGGTCTGCAAATTTGTCAGCTCCTCAGCATTTCCATGATCAGCAACAATAATCGCCAAACCGTTTTTTGATAAAATCATTTCAACAACTTCCCCCAAGTATTTATCAATGGTTTCAATGGATTTTACCGTTTCCTTAATTTGTCCGGTGTGCCCGACCATGTCCGGATTAGCATAATTCAAAATAATGAAATCATGTTTTTCACTTAATATTTCTTTTAGCAAATCATCTGTAACTTTTCGCGCAGACATTTCTGGTTTTTCATCATAAGAAGCTACTTTTGGTGATGGAATCACAATCCGATCTTCTCCTTCATATGGATCTTCCACTCCACCAGCAAAAAAGAAGGTAATATGAGCATATTTTTCAGTCTCAGCAATATGAAGTTGTTTAAACCCTTTTTCACTGATTACTTTCGGTAGTGAAGTTTTAATTTCTTCTTTTGGAAAAATAACTTCCACAGGTAAACCTTTTTCATATTCAGTCATTGATGCAAAAAATAGATTCTTTATCTTTTCTCCACGATCAAATTTATCAAACTTATCTAGAACAAACGCATGTGCTAATTGCCTGGCTCGATCAGCTCTGTAATTGAAACAAATCACAGCGTCATTATCTTCAATTACGGCGGTAGGAGCACCTTCCTTTCCAATCACAACCGGAACAAATTCTTCATCGTAAACCTTGTCCTTGTAGGACTTTTCAATCGAACTAACCGGATTTTTATCATATTCTTCACTTTTGCCTTCAACTAAAACTTTAAATGTTTTTTCAACACGCTCCCAACGATTATCACGATCCATTGCATAGAGCCGTCCGTGCAAAGAAGCAATTTCACCAACTTTAATTTCTTTTATTTTCTCTTCCAGTTCCTTGATAAAAGTTTTTCCGCTGTCAAACTTTGAATCTCGACCGTCTAGAAACGCGTGGACAAAAACGTCTTTTACTCCCTGTTTTTTTGCCAATTCCAACAGTGCATAGCAGTGAGTATTCACACCATGTACCTTTCCTTGACTAATTATACCCAATAAGTGTAATTTTGAATTATGTTTCTTGGTATGCTCAATCGCTTTTTTCAAAACTTCATTTTCAAAAAAACTGTTATCCTCAATTGCTTTATCAATTCGCGGTAAATTCTGATAAAATATTTTCCCAACTCCCAGATTCAAATGACCTACTTCTGAATTCCCCATTTCACCCCAAGACAAACCAACGGCTTCACCTGACGCAAGCAAGGTCATTGCCGGGTAACTGGAAACATACTTATCATAGTTCGGAGTTTTCGCTAGAGTGACTCCATTTCCTTCCGACTCCGGAGCAACGCCCCATCCGTCCAAAACAATTAATGCTACTGGCTTTGGTATTGACTTCATATTATTTAATTAATCCTTTATTTATTTTTTTAGGTAATTTTTTCATGTTTAGTATTTGATAAATTGTCGGCGCAATATCTCCGAGGACACCAGTTTTCAATCTTGCCCCCTTGAATTCATCGGCAACCAAAACAAAGGGTACAGGATTTGTTGTGTGGCCGGTCCATATCTCATTATTCTCGAGATTAATCATTTTCTCAGCATTTCCATGATCTGCTGTTATAATTAATGTTCCTTTTTGTTTTATGATCAAATCGGCCAACTCTTTAACACATTTATCCACGTGCTGAATCGCATCAATAGTTGCTTTTATATTTCCAGTATGCCCCAGCATATCCGGATTTGCAAAATTTACAGCGACAAAATCATATTTCTTTTGCTCAAGTGCGCGCTTCAAAGTATTGGTAATCTTATAAACACTCATTTCCGGTTTTTGAGCATAACTTTTTACTCTAGGAGAATCAATTCGAACTCTTTTTTCTCCATTAACCGGATCCGCACTTCCACCATTCATAAAGTAAGTCACATGAGCATATTTTTCCGTTTCTGCGAGATAGAGCTGTTTCGTGTCCTTCAGAACTTTTGGTAATGTAAAATCAAGATCGGCCGAAGGATAAGCAGTAAGAATATGGTCCAAGTCCGGGCCGAAATCTGTTAAAGCGCAAAACGATAACTTATTGTAAACTTTGCTTCGTTTAAACGCACCAGGATTTAACTTATTAAACTCTTTTTGTACAAAACATTTTGCAAGTTGACGCGCGCGATCAGATCGAGCGTTAAAAAATATTACGCCGTCACCGTCTTTTATTCTAGCTTCAGTCGCCTGCTTTTTATCTTTTCCAATAATTGACGGCTCAATAAATTCATCAGTTACTTTTTTATTGTATGAATGAATAATCGCATCTCGATAATCTCGAAAAAATACGCCTTTGCCACTCGCCATGCATTCATATGCCTTTTGAGTTCGCTTCCAGTTTTTTCCACGATCCATGGCATAATATCGACCGATTAAACTGACAATCACAGCTTTTCCATAAACATTTTTCAAAACCTCATCCACAATTTTAAGCGCGTGAAATTGAGGAGCATCTCTCCCGTCCGTAAATAAATGTAAGTAAATTTTTCTAAGTCCTTTATTATATGCCAAATCAACTAATGAATATAAATGATCCAGTGAGGAATGAGGACTTTCTCCGTCCGAAACCATTCCCATCAAATGCAAAGCTGACTTGTTTTTTGCTACTGATTCAATTGTTTGAACTAGAGCCAAGTTTTTCTTGAACTTCCCATTTAAAATATCTTCAGAAATTTCAACTGCATCATCCTTAACAATCCTGCCGGCGCCAATATTAATATGCCCGGCCTCAGAATTTCCAACATAATATTTTGGCAAACCAACATTTAATCCGTGTGCATTTAATAGTGCATGAGGATATTTTTTCCAAAGCAAATCAAAGTTCGGCTTTTTTGCCAATTCAATTGCATTTCCTTTACTTTTGGGTGCAATTCCCCACCCGTCTAGGATTAATAAAACTATTGGATTCATAAAACAATGTAACAACTTACTTCAAATCCTCCTCTATTGACATTAGCCGATTATACTTTGCTACTCTCTCAGAGCGAGACAGAGAACCGGTCTTTATAAAGTCGGCATTTACAGCAACAGCGAGGTCTGCGATAAAGGTATCACTGGTTTCTCCAGAGCGATGAGAAATACTTACTTTATATTTATTTTTCTTTGCTAAATAAATCGCAGCAATAGTTTCAGTCAAACTTCCGATCTGATTTAGTTTAATCAAGATTCCATTACCAACTCCCATATCAATTCCCTTTTGCAATCGCTCCACATTAGTTACAAACAAATCATCGCCAATCAAAGTAACCCCAGAGCCCAGAAATCCGGTAGCCTTCATCCAGTTCAGCCAGTCATCTTCGTCCAATGGATCTTCAAGGGAAATGATCGGATATTTTTTCACCCACTTGTCTAACGTTTTGATAACTTCATCTGCAGTAACTTTCTTTTTCCCTGTTTTGTCATTGAGCGAGTACTTACCGGATTTTTTATCGAAATATTCTGACAATGCTAAATCTGATGCTAAAAACGCATCTTTGCCTGGCTTATAACCTGCCTTTTTTATCGCTTTTATAATGAATTCAAAGGCTTCCTCATTGGATTTCAGATTTGGCGCAAATCCACCCTCGTCACCAACTAAAGTTTGATAGCCAGCAACCTGTAACAACTCTTCCAAAGCGTGAAAAATTTCAGTTCCAATTCGCACACGCTTGGCGATTGTCCTGGCTTTTGGCACAACCATAAACTCCTGAACAGTAACTGAATTATCAGCGTGTTTTCCTCCGTTAATAATATTCATGGTGGGCAAAGGCATCTTCCAACCTTTTTCTCGGAGCTTGTAGGTTTTTCGAATATATTTATACAGCGGCATTTTTGAGGTGAGAGCTCCAGCTCTGGCACAAGCCAAAGAAACGGACAATATCGCATTAGCTCCAAATTTGGCTTTGTTTGGTGTGCCATCAAGATCAAGCATAAATTGATCAATCTTTTCTTGTTGAGTAACGTTCATGCCTTTCAATTTTGGGGCAATTTTATTATTGACATTGTTTATTGCCTTCAAAACACCTTTTCCACCATACCTTTTTTTATTTCCATCTCTCAACTCCAATGCTTCATGAATTCCTGTTGACGCACCTGACGGAACTGAAGCAGTTGCCATTATTCCATTAACTAATTCCACGGTTGCTTGCACTGTTGGGTTGCCACGAGAATCTAAAATTTCTCTGGCAAAAATCTTCTTAATCCTCATAAAATTATTTTAATAATGATTTAATTCCGGGCAAAATATTTCCACTTAGAAATTCTAACATTGCACCTCCACCGGTAGAAATAAAATCATAATACTTCTCCATCTTTGACATTTCAATTGCGAGTGTTGTTTCTCCGCCACCGGCGATAACAATCGCATGTTTTGAACCGCGTGAACCAATTAGTTTTGCTATTGCAAGTGTTCCATGACTAAACTTTGGTTTTTCAAACATGCCAAGCGGACCACCCCAAACTATTGTTTTCGCTTTTTTGATTTGCTGCGAATAGTATTTTATTGTTTCCGGTCCAATATCCATAATCTGCTCGCCCTTTTTACACAAAACTTTTTGCTTTTCAATTTTAACAACCCTTACTTTTCGTTGATTTTTATTGCTAACTAAGACGTCACGCGGCAATAACATCTTCGTGGATTTTAATAATTTTTTTGCTTTAGAAATTTTTGATGGATCAGATATTGAATCGCCAATATCATATCCCTGGGCCGCCAAAAATGTATTCGCTACGCCACCAGCCACCATCACTTTTGAATATATTTTCAAGAAATTCTCCACAACTTCAAATTTTGTTTTTACTTTTGCTCCACCAATCAGAGCTACTGCCGGTTTTTTTGGAGTTAGCGCCTTTGTCAGAAACTTAACTTCATCTGCAAAGTTTAACCCGGCATAGCTTGGCAGCAATTTTGTAATTGCAACTGTAGAAGCTGTCTTTCTATGCGCAAAAGCGAATGCTTCGTTTACAAATACTTCTCCCATCTTTGCTAATTCTTTTGCCAGGACAACTGAGTTCTCATCTTCTCTCTTGTCAAAACGAATATTCTCAAGAAGAACGATATCATTTTGAGCAAGAACTGAAGAGGCCAACTTGGGAATTCCATTTTTAAATTGTATCGCTGCCTTTGGCAGTTTATTTTTTAAAACTGCGTAAACCGGCTCTAAACTTAATTTCTTGACTTGTCGTCCTTCCGGCCGTCCAAAGTGAGAAACAATTGCCAACTTGCATCTTTGTTTAAGTAAATATTTAATGGTTGGCAGGGCCCGTTCAATTTTTGTATCATCTAGGACTTTCCCATTTTTCACAGGAACATTAAAATCTACCCGCAGTACAATATGCTTGTTTTTCAAATTTACGCTCTTGATTGTTCTCAATTTATTTTTCATCGCCAGTTATTGAAATTAACTTCCATGAATTGCCGTCCACTCGATTTATCTTAACTTTCACGTTTTCGGCAATCGTATTTTTGCTGAGCATTTTTAAATTGAATTCCAAATTTTCCGAACTAATATCAGCACCGTGCTCAATTACTGAACCTAAATCAATTATAACACTTTTAACTTGTTTAAGGTTATTTTTTTGTGCTTGTTCAATAACAAGTTTGTGAATTTTGTCAGCAACATGTAAATCATGCATATTAGTCTTGGAACATGAAGCATAAAACTTGAATCATAAATGTTAACAACGATTCACATTTTATGTCTTTAATCGAGTCCTTTTATTGTAGACCAAAGCATAGCGCCAATTTCATCTGCTAGCTTTCTGGCTACTATATAATCTTGGTCGCTATTGATATACTTTTCGTCTTTTGAAAATTCCAACAAATAATCAGATTCTTTCAAGGAACCATAGGATATCTCTAAAAAATTCTTATGCACTTTATCCTTAATCCGAGCATATCCCTCAATATAATTTAAAATTACCGAAAGAGAAGCTCTTCTCAACTGACTTGTAACACCGTACAATTCCTCTCTTGGAAAGTCCCTTGTGATCTTATAAACCAAATGAGCATAATCATTCATTTTTTTCCTTAATGCTTGGTGATATGTTTCAATCATATAAGTAATTGCTTCATGTTTCAAACCTCAAGCCCTATGATTTATGTTTCATGTTTCAGGATTCATGACTAATGGGTTGCGCAACTGATGCAAGGATCATAGGCGCGAATTAAGGTTTTGATCAAATCTTTTTGTTTTTTGTCAGAATAATTTTTGATTTGTGGCAATAACTGTTCCAGATCCTTTTCCAAGTTGGCCAAAAACATGGCAGTTGGTGTAATCACATTGCAGTGCAAAATATTTCCCTGCGCATTTAATTCATATTCATGATACAAAAGTCCACGAGGAGCTTCCATCACTGCGTATCCCTTTCCGGATCGCGGTTTGACTTCAACCAACAATTTCTTGTCGCTGATTTTCTTATATAGCTTATAATCCTTCTCGAGTTCCTCAATACAATTTACAATTTCAACCACCTGCGCCAAAATATTATAAAATGAATTGTAACATGGCAGTTTAATTTTCAATTTGTTCCAAGCCTTCTTGGCTTCTGGATTTAATTGGTCAAAACTGTTATTCAGTCGCGCCAGTGCGCCGACCATAAAGGCACGCTCCAAATGTTGCGTTCGCTTTACCTTTTCATGAGGTAAAACTATTTCCTGCACATCCCTCAAAAATGTTTCCGCTGAATCATAGCTCTTGTTGTCTGAAAAATATATTTTGCCATCATAAACAGCGTACTCACTATTTGATTTCAGGCTAACATAATTTGTCGGTCGCTGAAATTTAGGAAGCTTGTACTTAATTACAAAATTGTAGATCTGAGCCGCCTTTTTCAAAACTTCATCTTTCATAGCCATAAATTCATCAAGCTCTTTCAAATCCGGCTCAACGTTGAACCCACCAATCACGCTATTGATCGGATGCACAGTTCTGCCACCGATAATTCGAGCCAATTGCACGCCCCAATCTCGTACTTCGAGCGCAATTTTCGACTCCTTGGGAAATTTATTTATCAAATTGAAATTATTAGAAACGCCAATAATATCCGGAAAGGAAAAAAAGTAAGCATGGATAGCATGGCTGTGAATTATCTGCGCATTTTCTAGAATTTTTCTGAGCAATATTATTTCCGGTGTGACCTTGACATTCAAAGCACTTTCCATTGCTTTGATTGAAGTTAGATTGTGCACAATCGGACAAACTCCGCAAATTCTGGAAGTTATGATCGGTGCCTCGTAATATTTCCGGCCCAGCAAGATTCCTTCAATCAAGCGCGCGCCTTCCTCAGTTTCAATATGTGCCTGCGCAAAATTATTGTCCAGCATAGCGCCGACAAAACTTAGGTGGCCTTCAGTTTTAGCGATGTGATTTATTTTAATGGTTTTCATAATTATCAATATTTTCTTTATAAAGTCGGTTATTTTTGTAATTATTAATCATTGTTTCTGTTGCTTCGAACAAGTCTTCTGGTAATTCCTCCAAGCCAAACCAGCGCCATTCCTGACATTTATTAGGCTCCATGATTCTGGATTCACCTTCAACCGAATTAGCTCTTACTCCAACCGTTAAATGATGCTTTCCATCAGATTTAATGTATCGAAAATCATCAGAAACTGATACTACTTCCAAATCATCAATTTCTAATCCGGTCTCTTCCATCGCCTCACGTTTGATACCTGTAAATAGAGATTCACCAAAGTCTAAATGCCCACCAGGAAATGACCATTCACCTGCCCCATGTGAACCCTGACGCAGACCAAGTAAAACTTTATTATCACGCATTATCATAACCCCCATTCCCACCTTTGGAAATTTTTTATCCATAAATCATTTTTTATTTATCATTTCTTTTACCCCAAACACCTCAAAAAACTTTGCAATTTCTTTATCCGAATATTTTTCTCTTAATTTTTTTACTAAGTTACTCACTTCTGCATCTTCAACCAAGCCTCGACACCCCCAACAGCCTTGTTTTGATTTGAGACAAATTGCTGAGCAGCCTCCCTGCGTTATTGGACCCAGGCAAACATCGCCATGCTGCAATAAACATTGATTGCCCTGGATTTGACATTCATAGCAAACCGGATTTTGAGTAATACTTGGCGCTTTACCAATTAAGAGTTGATAAACAAAATCGTAAAACTCTTCGCCGGTAATTGGACATCCTGGCAGTGCAAAATCGACTTTAACGTATGCACTTAGTGGTTTTACATCAATATTTTCAATTCCTTTTTTTCCACGATAAACATAATTATGAATCTTATCTGTATCATGATACTGCTTCATATGATAAATTCCACCTATGTGAGCACAAGAGCCGATTGAAATAACATATTTTGAATGCTTTCGAACACGCTTCAAGAGTTGAATGTCATGCACTGTCAGCGGACTACCCTCGACAAAAACAATATCATACGATTCTGTTTCCAAATGACTTTCCTCTTCCATTAAACGAAAGTTAACAATTTCAATCTTACTTTGCAATTCTAAAAGTTTTCCCGGCAAATCTAAAATCGCCACACAGCATCCTTCACAGCCAGTAAGTGGAAAAATTCCGATTTTGACTTTACTTTTTTTCATAATTATTTAATATATTTTTCCAAAAGCAACTTCAGTTCATCAGGTCTGTCAGTTGAGAAAAAATAAATCCGCTTTTCATTTTTGAATTTCATTCTCAGTCCTTTGCCACCACGGGGAACATAGCCGATTGATTTATCACGACCATATCGAATACCATAGCCAAGATAATTTGAAAATTTATAATCGTCAATCTCAATACTTTCAATATTTCCGGTATAAAACTTTTTTCTAAACTTCCCAAAACCAAACAGAATTCTGCTCTCAGTAACAATAATAACCAGTTCACGAAAATAAAACAAAACTACGATATTAAAAATCAAAACAATCAACAAAATAACTTTTCCGCCCAGATCCAGCACAATCGGCTTGCTGGTGAGCTGTGACATTAAAATAATTAATAAAATAATACAGGTAATGAGTAAAATTGCCGTTACAAAAACATAAGTTGGAACTTTTTCCTTATAAATGATGTTCATAATAATTCAGAGTTATAAATACTTACTTAATTTCAAAAAATCATACGAAAATACAGGACCATCCTTGCAAACATACTTTGTTCCTATGGCGCAATGTTGACAAACGCCAACTCCGCAGTGCATTCTTTTTTCAAGTGAAAAAAACATATTGGCTGGATCAACTTTTTTTGCCAGTAATTCCTTGGCAACAAACTTGTACATTACCTCTGGCCCGCAAACAAAGATTTGCGCATCTTTTAACAGCTTTTTCTTCTTAATTAGATCCGTCACAAATCCTTTTTGTCTGGCAAATCCCGGCATTGTTTCATGTTCCAAAATTAATCCAAAATCGTGTTTATTTTTTATTTTTAAATATTCTCTTTTAAATACTAATGAATCCTGAGTCGCACAACCAACTAAAACCTGAAGTTTAATGTCTTTACGGTTTCGATTTTCTTCAAACACACTTCTAAGTGGAATAAATCCACACCCGCCACCAATCAGAATCAAATTTTTGGTAACTTCTGGAAAGCCATTTCCAAATGGACCACGCACAAGAACGTTATCGCCAACTTTAAGGGAATTTAACTTACCGCTCAATTCCCCAACACTTCGGATTGTTAAACTAAAATGCCTTGTAGAGTCCTTTGGATTGGATGAAATAGAAATCGGACACTCGCCAAATCCCGGCACACCAATCATCATAAACTGGCCAGCTAAAAATTTGAACTCATTTTGATTCTTTAATTTAAAATTAAAAGTATTAGTAATCGAATTTTCTTTAATTACTTTTGTAACATGGGCCGGTTTTAATTCGTAAATATTCTTCATTTTTTGGTAAAATTAGACAACGAGATAATCCTCCATTGACAAAATAAATTTTATGTGATATAATTCACTAATGGTCAATTTATATGATATAATACTAAACTTACTCTAGTTGGAGAGGCGAACATGAATGACCAAAAAAGTATCGTTGAATGTTTGGGAATGAAACTGCTGGAAAGGGCAAAACAACTATTGACAAACTCTTCTGAAACAAGAGAGGACATCTTAAAAGCCTTTCAAGAAAACAGAAAAAGTCTTCAAGCCTGGTACTGTTGTGAACCGGACACTGCTGAGTTCGAACTTGGATTTATTTTTCACAACGGTATGTTTGATGTTTCTTGGCAACTAGACCATGGCAATGCTGTTGCCGGATTTGAAAGTGAGGATGAACTGTTAGACAAGTTCTATCAGGATCTATCAAAACAGCTTCCATAACCTACAACCACTTCGCGCTCAATCTTGGGCGCGATTTTTTTTATTTATTTAATGCTTGCAGATTCTTGGCAATATTTATTTCCACAGGACAAACCTTGAAACATCTCATACAACTCACACAGCCATAATAACTAAATTCATCAGGAATCCTCACAAATTTATGTTCGTACCAAAAATATAATTTCTTTTTCACTGAATCCAAGTCCTTGTTTCCACCGGCAGTCTTTGAAAATTCAGGGTAAAAGCAAGATCCCCACTGTCGGACCTTTTTTACAGAATCAAACTCAGCCTGATCCTTCTCATCAAAACAAAAACAGGTTGGGCAGTGGATTGAACATTTCCCGCAAGCTAAACAGATTTCTGCCAGCTCATCCCAAATTGGATTATCACGACCAAGCTCAACTGCCTGACGATTTCGAGTAATTATGGGATTAATTCCTTGTTCAGGAACTAATCCGGCAAACTCGATATTTTCATAATCCTTGATTCCGTTTTGTTCGAGCAACTGTTGTCCTTTTTCAGAACCAGAAAACACAATCATGTTGCCATTTTTCTGTCGCTCGATGAAGACATCAAAAATCAAATGCTCAAGGACATTCTCCTCATACTTTTGATGGAAGACTTTATACTTTCGAAAATCGTCTTCAATTCCATTTGTAAATCCAATAATGAAAATATTTTGTCGTCGCTTCTGATAATAGATATCTTTTTCAAAAACCTGTTCAAATAAACTAAAAGCCTGAAGGTCAAGAACATTCATACCCCAGGCGAATTTTTTTATTTTGTCTGCAAACTCCGCTTTATTATTATCAAACAGAACTTCCTTTGGTGGAAGAAAAACAGATTTAAAAGTTGTAATCGGTATATCGCCCGACCAATCAATTCTATCAATCGAGTCGACTTGTTCAACCAAAACAACCGGCCCTTTTCTCACTGGAGCGTAAACTAAACCCTGACCAAGCAATTTGGCTAAAAATTTGTTAATTTCAGGTTGTTTCATATAGTCAGATTATAGCAAAATTCTTTGTAAAACAAAAGGAGCGAATTGTGGTTAAGTCACTCCTTCAAATACCGTTATTTACACTTACAGGGTTTACAGTCACAATCTGTGCATTTGGATTTGCATTTACACGTCTGACATCTACATTTTTTGCATTTCATAGGACAAAAAGTTATGTGTTATCTGACCACATTATAGCATATTTAATCAGGCAGCTTAAATCCACCCACTTTTTTCTTCAACCTTTTTAATTTCAATAAATATGCCGGCTTGATTGTCAATTCACCATAAGTATCATTTATTTTGTCCAGTGCTGGCAAAAGTTCAATTTGTTTTCTCTCGCCGAGCCAGAGCGGGAGCTGTTTATAATCCTTGATCAGGTTACTGACATGAATACCGACCAAGCGAACGGCCTTGGGAAATATATATTTCTTAATTCGATCTTCTCCAAGATTAAAAAAGGCTTGGCTATCATTCAAGTAACCCAAAAAAGTTTTCCGAGCTCCGGCATGAGTAAAATCCTCATATCGCCAGTAAACAACTACGGTTTTGCCGGCCAATTTTTTTCGGCGAAGCTCGCGACCCACCTTTTCACACAAATGTAACAAAACTGTCAGTATTTCTTGTTTATCATAAGTATTTTTTGATAGAGTATATGACCGGCCGACTGATTTCGCTTCAGGTCGGTTCAAATAAGACACAACCGGATCATGACAAATCCCGCGCGCCATATTATAAAGCTTATTTCCATAAGACGGCCCAAAAACTTTGACCAAGGGGTCGAGCTTCCACGATTGCAATTTTTCAATGCTATCAATTCCTAACTGCGCTAAATTACTTTCAGTTCTCTTTCCGATGCCACAAAAGTCAGTTAGTTTTATTTTTTTTAAGACTTGATCCAAATTATTTTGGTCAATCAAAAATAAGCCGTCCGGCTTATCTAGTCCTGATGCTAATTTGGCGAGCAGTTTATTATTCGCTATTCCAACCGAGGCAGTTACCCACTCTCCAAGTTTCTGTTTGACGTGTGCTTTTATTTGCTTTGCTTTATCGATTGCCTGTTTGAAACTTTGACAATGGCCAGTCATATCAAGAAAAGCTTCGTCTATACTAAAAACCTCAACCTTATCTGTATAATTCTTGAAAACCTCAATCATTTGCCCAGATAAATATCCGTATTTCACACCATCGCCTTCTACAAAAGTTAAGTTCGGACAAAGCTTTCTAGCTTCGTGATGCAGCATGGCAGTTTTGACGCCCAACTTTTTTGCTTCTTTTGAAGAAGCAACAATCACGCTCCGAGATCCCTCCTTTCCACTGACCACAATTGGCTTGCCTCGAAGATAGGGTCGGGCTTGCTGTTCAACGGTCGCGAAATAAGAGTCCATGTCGATGTGGAAAATAATTCTAGCTGGCATAATACGCTTCGGCTAGCAACCATTTGTTGTTTTCGGTATTAAATTGTAATTTAAAATAATCCTCGCCTGCGCTCACTGAAAAATAATAATATTTATCACGGCCAATTCTTTCACTGTGAACTAAATTGACTTTGTTGATGCTGTACTTTTTATCATTCCAACAAAAAGACAAGGGGAGGACCTTGCCCTTCATAAATGCAACTAAAACTTCAATTTGTTGGTTGATTTGTTCGAGCATATAAATAAATTTCTGCCCCACTTTAGTGGTTTCTTCCACACCAATCCTAATTAAACAATTTCTGCCCCACTTTAGTGGTTTCTTCCGCACTACCATATAACTTCTTCCAGGCCTCGTCTGTTTCAAAATCAAATTTCTGATTTTCCAAAATTAAATTATGCAAAGACTCCTTATCAGACTCTTTTAGGCGTTCTCCATAATTACAATGTTTATAATTTTCTAATTCGTTTAAATCCTTCACTAAATTATGTTTCAATGGATTACCAATAATATATACAAAAACTCGCCAATAAGAATCTTCATCATAGAGAAGTTTGCTAAATTTTTCTTCTCCCCATAAACTTTGATGAATTCCTGTTATTTTTTTAAGCAAAAAGGATCCGCCGCCATTTATCAATTGTAAAGACTTTGTAATATTTAATCCATAAATACATTTAACTAGAAGATGATAGTATAGTGATTAGACATCACAGCAAAAGCTCTTACATCCAATTCTAATTTTTCTTGAGCTTTTTTGATTTGCCCTGTAATTATCCCCTTTTTCTCATCTGTATCAAAAAACTTTTTTCCCATGAAGGTTTTATAAGTAATAAAATACATGTTGTTAGGGTAATATTTATAGCCCATAGCAAAAACACAATGAGAGGGAGTTGAAACCACTAAAGTGGGGCAGAAATTTTTTTATTCCACCAATCTCCTCAAAAACGTAAGAATCGACTTTTTAAGCTCCTCGTTTGTCATAATTAAACTTTAATCTTAATAATTAAATCCGGAGTTAGCGGAACGAAAGTAACTTGTTTCATAAATTTAGATGTTAATTGTTAAATCTTGCCAAAAACATTTGACTTCTCTGTAAGCTTTTTTTATTTTTCTTTTAGACATACTTTTTTTCCGGCAAGAGCGGAGTTAAATATCCATGCTTGCCCTGAACCCAAACGAACAAAGTACGTAAGTGGTTCGGGGCTTGTAAATATTCAACTCCCTTGCCATATTTTATTAATTATTTCAAATAAACTATTTTTCCAACCGGCATCCTATCATGCCCCGTATATTCTCTAAATTCTTGATTGGCCTTTGTTGTTAACATGTAAACCCGCGTTGTATTATGGAGACGAACGCGGACGCCCTTGAGGCCTCCCGGGGTTTTGAACCATTTGCGTTTTTCATAACCCATCAGACTTGGAATCCAGACAGCTTTTGGCGCTAAGTAGTCCCACCGGCCATCCTGAATTGATTCCAGTCTGGCCCAACCAGTTTTTGGCATTTTCAAGAGCTTGTCTCGATTGCCCCAAGGATAGAGATGAATATTTCCTGATTCATCCTCTGCCGGTAAAAAGGGTTTATTTTGCCAAAAGAACGTTTGAATTGAATCCCCTTTTCTTTGTTTTCTGAATTCTTCCGGTGTAAAAAACTGATCCAGCTCAAAAGCATCTATTGTATCGATTGGGAATGTAATTCCTGCGCACATATTAGTTGAACTTACGAATTATAGCTCGCACAACTCCGCGAATCGCTACATCTCTGCAATAAATCGGTTTCATGGCAGAATTAGCCGGTTGCAGACGAATACGATTTGTTTCACGGTAGAATTTTTTCAAAGTTGCAAAGGCATTATTTAGCAAAGCCACCACGACATCTCCATTTTGAGGAGAATGATTACGTTCGACTACGACGAAGTCGCCGTCCAAAATTCCTTCTTCGATCATTGACTCTCCACTGACTTTCAGCACAAAGGCATTTTCATCTGGAACAAGATCAGCCGGCACAGCCATAGTTTCATTTTCTTCAACCGCTTCAATTGGAGCACCCGCAGTGATCAAACCAACCAGAGGCAGTTCAATTGATTTCGCCAGCCTCATTACTTTACTTGTCAGCTCAAGTCCACGAGCTGACTCCGGATCCATATTTAAATATCCTTTACTCTTCAAAGTCTGCAAATGCTGATGCACAGTTGCTGGAGAGGACAATCCTAGGCCATCTGCGACCTCCCGATAGCTCGGCGAATAGTCATAATCTTTGATAAATGTTTTTACAAATTTGAGTACTTCACTTTGACGTTTTGTGAGAGTCATACGATATGATGGTTAATTTATAATTTTCAATTTTACAATTTTCATTAAATTTACAATTTTTAATTTTCAAACCTTTTTACTGTCCAAGGAACTCGTTATCTTTTGAAAAATGAATATCAATTCTTGTCCTTCATTTGCCAAATATTCTACTTTTTGATTTTCAATTGAAATAGCCTTTTTAGTCATACGCAGCCAATGCTTTGTCTCTTGAGCTTCTTTTTTGCAAATAAAAATCTTATTACGAAAATCTTTTTTTGAACTGGCACCATTTGCTTCCATATAGTTCGCCCCAATAGAGGTTCCTGAACGAAGTAATTGATTTAGTATTGGACGATTAATGAAATCTTTCTCTATCTTTTGACACAAATCAATAATATCCTCACCAAACTTGGCGGTCCTTTCTTCTAAATCATATTTGTTATTATTACTACTCATATTTGAAAATTTTGTCATTGAAAATTTATTGTAAACTAGAAATTGGAAATTGAAAATTTTATTCTCCAGTTCGGTTTCTGTTCGTATATATTTATTATAACCGAACAAAATACGAACAGCAAGGATCACCTGTGGATAACTATTTAAAAACAAAAAAAGGACCTTTTAGCCCTTCAGTCTATAAGCTATTACCTATTACCTATTACCTATTACCTATTCTTCCTTCTCCATCTGCTCAAACATCTCATCTTCCTTTGCAACAAAAGTATTCCATTCTTCTTCACTTTTTCCTTGTTTAAGAAAATCTCGCTTCACCTGAAAGCAGTTGCAAAAGTTTTCAAAAACAGAAGGAAATCTTTCCAGCAAACTGACGATCTTAGGATATTGTGGCTGTTCGGCAATAGAATTAAAAAACTGCCGCATCAACTCCTGCGAGCGATTATCTAATTCTGAATTTTTCAAAAGCCCTTCGATTTGAGCTACTTGAGTATCGTTCATAAAGAATCTTTATTTTCAAATAAAAAGCTAGCTACATCACTATTTAATCCATGAATAATCTGGCCAGCCTCTACTCTTTCTCCGTCAGGAATGGTCTCTAACTCCTTAATTAAAGCAGAAACAGGGTTACCAAGCGCAACCTCCTTATCTCTTTTAAATCCTAGTTGTTCAAATCCAAACATATTTATTAATTCTCTCCGATTATTTATCTTGTATTATTGTAGTATATTTTTATAAATAATGCAAGAGCTGCAGAATGTAAAATGAAAAATGTAAAACCACATACCTTAAATAATAAATTTAAAAAATATTTTTTATTCTGAATTTTAACTGTGGTTTTACCTCTCGGCCGTGAGCTCGAGGCCGAACGGCATTTTGCATTTTGGATTTTAAAAGTCCCCCCCGCAATGCGGGGGGGACTTAACTTGTCTAAAGCGCTTCGCGCCTTGATTTCAAGTACTCTTGATTGGTTTTTGAGGACAGCTGATCCAATTGGTAAAGGATCTTTGCCTCCGGTAGGTCTGGGCTTACAGCTGAGCCAAAGCCAAGCTCGACTTCGCCGTGATGAGAAATAATCAAATGAATCAGATCTTCCAAATCTTCCTCAGTAATTTCAATTTCCTTTTTACGAACAAGCCGATCGACTTGCAAAAGAATATATACCATGTGGCCGATTCTATAGGCTCTTTTCACGGTTTCAATCTGAACTCCTACACGATACTCCTTGAACTTCCCTACATCATGGAGAATGATTGCGGTTCGGAGTAGGTCCAGATTCAAGTTCGGATAATGAACAATAAATGTGTTCACTCCCTGAAGCATTTCGTAAACGTGTTCAAGTAATCCGCCGTAATAGGCATGATGATACCACTTGGCAGCCGGCCATTTTATGAACTGAGCACGCCATTCTTCATCTTCCCAAAGGGACCGAAGAATCCTGTTGTATGCATCATGTTCGACATTCTGAATCACATCTGTCACAAATTCAATCATTTCCTGAACAGGGACAACTGTCCAGTCATTTGGGACCTGACAGTAATCCGCAAATTGATAATCAGATTTACTTTCGTCATCTGAATGTTCACAAAGCCAAAGCTTGGATTCCTTGCCAGCATAGCTCAAGCTCAAGTTGATCTGACCTCGATATAGACGAACTCTGGCCTCAAGGGTGTAGACCTTTTCAACTTCAAACATAGCCAGTGCTTTTGCTTTGTCAAAGATGGGAACTTGCCACATAGTCAGTTTGATGCGACCGGTTTTGTCTCCGATCACAACTGACAAAAAGAACGTATCGTTCTTTGACTCTCGAATTTCAGGTGGCTCATAGACCATGAACCGCTCAAAAATCGTTTCGCCAACTCGATCTGGCAAATCCTTGACCCAAGTTCCGTCATGCTTATGTATACCGGAAAATAGTGAAGTTTTTTCTTCCATTTTTCCTCCTGCGGCCTTCGAAGCTCCGACAAAGTACAAAGCGAAGAAGGCCTTAATCTTGTTAATTTTAAATCATGTATTATTATTATAGCAATTTGGGATTCACAATCTTTTTCTTGCTTGGTGCTCGACGCCCTTTTGACTCTCTTTGCCGAGTAGTCAACTCTTCCCTTTCTTCAAATCCAGAAGCAAACAGTAATGTGTGCTGAACCACTCTGATTGGGTAGAAATGTCCCTGCTCTCTGAGCGCTTGAATCGTCAAACGCTTTTTGAGTTCCTTTACCATAGCCACATTATCTGACCGGGCAGCATAGTACAAACTGCTGTCATTTGAATTTTCCATGATCAAATAGTAAACCAAACCAACTGCAGTTCTGCCGGCTCGACCGCCTCGCTGAATCCGAGCAATACCGGTAAGTGGCATTGAATAGTTAATCACCACATCGATCTTGGGTACATCAATGCCGGCCTCTACCACAGTTGTTGACAACAAAATTTGAAATTCGCGCTCTTTGAATCTGGCCAAAACAGCTTGCTGTTCTTTTGGCTTCATGAACTTAGAGCCAGCAATAGTTTCAACCGTATAGCCCATTTTCGTTAGATACTCTTTGAGAGCCTTCACTGTGCTTTCAAAATTTGAAAAAACCAACATCCGATAATTTCTATCTTTATATTCCTCAATCAATTCCAAAATCCTGGCAATCTTCGGATGGGCAATCTCATTATCAATGAAATAATGGAGCCCCTTTATGAAACGCTCGGTATTGTAATCAAACAAAATCACAAAAGCGGCATTATATCTGTAGTGCGGTCGCTCTGGAGTGCCTTTATTTACCAATTCACATCGAATCTTTTCAACGTATTCCAGTGACACTTCATAGCCTTCCGTCACAAAAACGTGAAGAAGATGCATCAGCTTGTAATAAGCAATATACATCACCATGAAATGCTGCCAGGAACTTCTCTTGCCATTAATAGGATCTGTAAAATATGGTTTTTCCTTTTTTTGGTTATCCAGCCAACGCTTTAATGGTGGGTACAACTTGTTCAATTCGGTCAAACGATAAAACGGAAAGCGCCTATCAGTATCTTCAGTTGCCTCAATCCGATCAATCAAGCCAGTTGAGGCCAGTTCGTTATGGATTAAAACAATTTTACTTCGCAGGAACTTCATGGCGTGTCGGTGCAATCGAGGATAGTCAATAATGATCGGCAGATGTTGCTTCGGGAAAACAAACTTTTTTAATTCTTCAGCCGATCGATAGACCCACCATTTGATATTATAATTGTCTTCCAGAACTTCAATCCGTTTTGCTCGACCACTCGATGCGGTAAGTCCAATTGTTCGAATGTCCTTTTCTTTTGCCAACTTGGCTAGTGCGACATAAGCATACTTTTTGTCAGCCATGTGCATTTCATCGAAAACTACAAAGCCGACATTATCAAAGTCAATTGTTCCCTTTTTAATTTCATTATCAATGGTTTGCGGAGTGGCAAAAATAATTCTGCTTTCTCCCCAAAGCTTGACCCGCTTTTTCTCTGAAATCCGGCCGGTAATCTTATTGATCTTCTCGTCCGGCAACTTGAACAAGGATCTGGCTGATTCCATGTGCTGATTTATCAGCGCTGTGGTATGAGCCAGAAAAAGGACCTTTTTGCCGCTACGCAGATAATGATCCATAACAAAAAAAGCGACAATAGTTTTTCCAATTCCAGTTGGATAAACCAATCCGCAATTTTCACCTTTCAGACCGCGATCAATCATGATCTCCGCGTCTTCTAGCTGAAAATATCTGCTTTCAAGTTTTTCTGAGTCCAAAAATTCAAATTCCAGCATGGTGCACCTCTTATATTGTTAAATAACATATTATATTCTAGCTTAACTGTTTGTGGGGTGAAAGTCAAAAAAATAAAAAATGAAGAAGCCAAAATATCCATATATTTTGTCTAAAATTGCACATCCCTTGACAGAATTTTGTTTTTCTGCTATAATGATTTGTTCAGGTTAGAAGTTTTTTGACAAATCAAACAAGGAGTAAAGGTATGAAAAATCTGTGTATCAAGCTGACGTTGATTGTTGTTGGAATGCTGGCTTTTGCCGGCTGCCAATCAGAAGGGCAGACACACTACGATGAGCTCATGGAAGATGGGATGTACTGGAATGCGATGCTGTATGCGAGTACTACCTATGGAGAGAAAAACTGGCCAGTAGATAATGGGTTCAGTCGGGACGGGAATAAATATGCAGTCGAAGCTGCCAGAGCCTACTTGCAACTGCTGATAAAAGAGGAAGTCAAAGACTCCCTGGAAAAAATCAGTATGAGTAGCCCAAGCGCTATTTACATTGCAACCTGTAGTGAATATCTTATTGACTCGTTTTCACCCGAAGCCAAACTCCAGATTGCCAACGATTATTATGATTACTTGGTCAGCCGTAAGCGTTGGCAAGAGGCTGCCATCGTTGCCAACAACTCCGGTATGGACCGCGATAAAAAAGTCTTGCCACTGGTCATGAAGCTCTTCAATGATCCCGAGAGAAGCTATGAAAGCAGGCTTTCGATTAGCGTGGCATTTTCTCTGGATTATGAGAGGATGATTGTCCCGCTGGCACTCGAAGCATTCAATGACGAAGAAACCAACGACGAAGACAAATTCACCCTTGGGGAGAAGTACAACCTCCCTATGAACCTCAGAGTTCCTGTCGCCGAGAGACGCTGCGAGTATTTCCAAACGGAAACCAGCATCTACTCAAACTGGACCGTTCTGTCCTTGCATGACAAATACAAGGTTTGCGCGGACGCGGTAAGACATACAGCCACATCCCTGGTCGTGCTCTATGCCATGGAGGGCAATATCGGCGGACTTCTCAAATTGATGGCAAAGCATGATATTCCCTATGAGGCTGTCCGAGAAGACCTTCTCGGTTCAGTCAAAGATATCGGCATTGCCAACATCGTCCGGATCGAGACGGCCATGAAGACAAAGAAATAAACGAACGCGAGGAGACCATGGTCTCCTCATTCTCCCCCGCATCGCGGGGGAGATTTTTTATTAAAAGAAAAATAAAAAAGCCCCACCAACCGTGGAGATTTCCTTCAAAACAAATTTTAGACAGATTGTTACTGCTTAGCCAAATCTTCCAACTGTCGCACACCCTCTTCACTTGGAAAAGTTTTACTGCGGAATATATCAACCAGTTTTTGCCGAAAAGTTTTATCTTTTTCTGCGTGCCGCATTAGTCTGGCGCCAGATTCCGCTAAAATAATTGCTGTTTTTTTATCAAGATACTCTTTGGTTACCATTTGATTTTGCAAATGGCCAACCCGCGGTTTTATATCAGCCATATCTTCTTTCAAAATACCAACATCTTCTTTTAAAACCGAAACATCCGCCTTAAGAACAGTAACATCCTCTCTTAATCTTCCAACTTCCTCATTGATAACATCAACCTTGCCACTTAACTGCGCATGTTCTTTTTTGGTTACCATGTGTTCCTGAAGATACTGCCAGATTTTTTCTAAGGTAATTTCATTGTTATTATTGTCCTGCATATAAATTCATTATAACATAAAACATTTAACTGGCAAATTTTACACCATATTTCTACCTATTGAGCGAATTATTCATTATTCATTGTTCATTTTTAAAGTGGTGACCCCACGGAGAATCGAACTCCGGTTACATGGATGAGAACCATGCGTCCTAACCACTAGACGATGGGGCCTTATTTCCAGCTATCATCTTGCCGCACCAGCAATTGTTCAGCTTTTTCTGGCTCTTTCATCAATTTCTTCACAACTCGCTCCATTCGAGACCCTTGAGAGCCTTTTACAAGTATCAAATCATTAGCTTTAATCAGTTCATTTATTTGTTCAGTTGCTTTTATTGAATCTTCAAATGAACACATATTTTGTTCACTTAACCCAGCAGCCTTTGCGCCCTGTAAAACTAAGTCTCTGAACTTTCCGACAGAAATCAGAAGATCAACTCCAGACTCTACCGCCTTTTTACCAAGCTCAATGTGCGCCTCGTCTGAATAATCGCCAAGCTCGAGCATATCCCCCAAAATAGCAACCTTCCGCTCTACCTGCTCAATATTGAGCTTATCAAGCGTATCCAGAGCCGCATGAGCCGCGCGAGGTGATGAATTATAAGTGTCATCAATGATAAGGGTGTTATTCGCGCCCGGAACCAAACTCATTCGGCCATTAGGGGACTTGTAATTCTTCAGTCCTTCAGAAACTTCTATCAAATTCATCCCGACAGCGACACCTACCGCAGCGCCAATGAGAGCGGAATTGATCTGATGAGCACCAACGACTCCTGGTACCATGACCGGGACTGTACTTCCACCAAATGCTATTTTGAATTTTATTCCAGAGAGATCAAGCCCTTCTCCATGGTGATGCATATCTATTGCGCGGATATTAGCAGCCTCATCATAACCAAAATATATTATATTTGCTTTGACTCTCTGATGCATTTTCTTGACCAATTCATCATCACGATTTAGAATTGCAGTATTATTTTTATTCAAATGCGTAACAATCTTTTGTTTTTCCTTAGCAATATTTTCTATAGTTTTGAATTCCTCTAAATGAGCTGGGCCAATCGATGTTACAACACCGATATCACAAGGAGAAATCTTCACTAAGTATTCAATATCTCCCGGCTTGTCCGCCCCCATTTCCAAAACAAGCATCTCTGGATATTTCTTATTTTTAATTAAAATTTGTTTCAGTGCGCTTGCAAAGACTATCCCCCATTTGATCGGGGATTTTCCACCGCTTTCCAATCCGATAATAGTGAGAGGAACTCCAATTTCATTATTATAGTTTTTAATATTCTTGCGCACATTAAACTTGCTCTCTAGAACCGAAAAAACAGCCTCCTTGGCAGAAGTCTTCCCCATTGACCCGGTAATTCCAATTACTTTCGGTTTATATTTCCGAATAATCGCTCGAGCCAGTATTGCTAATAATTTTTCTAGGATTTGTTTCATATTTCGTAAGTATAGCAGTTTTAAGGGCAAAGATCAAGGGGCTAAGATCAAAGGAAGATAAAAGAGCAAGGAAAAAGACTAAAGAAGGATTCCTATGAGCCACTTCTTTATGCTTTTATCTTTATGCTTTACGCCTACTTTGCTCTTTGATCTTTGCTCCTTGATCTTTACTTTACTTCTGTTGGAACTTCATAATAATCAAGAATAAACTTCCCTACTTTACTAAATAGTGGAGTTGCAGAATCTGCAGCAAATTCTACGGCAGTTGGATTATCCAGTTTAACAATCATTGCAAACTTGGGCTGATTATACGGTGCAAAACCAAGGAAGGTGTGAATTGTTTTGTCGCTATAGCCTCCCTTTATTGGATCAGGCACCTGCGCTGTTCCGGTTTTTCCGGCAGCTAGATATCCTGGGATTCCCGCTTTTTTCGCATGCCCGGACTTTACAACTGAAACCAACATACTGCCAAGTAATCTTGCAGTTTGAGGTGAAATAACCTGGCCAATAACTTTTGGTTCTGTTTTTTGAATCACATTTCCTTTGTCATCTACAATTGAATCAACAACGTAGGGTTCTACAAGTTTTCCTTCATTGGCAATTGCCGCATAGGCGCGAACTAATTGAATTGGGGTTGTTGTTATTCCCTGACCAAATGAGGCGGTTGCCAAATAAATATCTCCTTTTTCATCCAATGAACGAAGATCACCGCTTCCCTCATTACACAATCCAGCATTGGTTTTTTCTCCAAAACCAAACCCTTCTATATATCTTTTGAATTCTGAAAGTCCCACTTGTCGCGCAGCAAATACTGCGCCCGTATTTAATGATTTTTCCAATACCTCAGTCATAGTCTGCCAACCATTGGCTTTGAAATCTGAATTTCTAATTGTGTGTGGTCCGATTTTCACTTCACCGGTATCCTGAAATCCTGTAAATGGATCAACCTTGCCAGTGTCAAGCGCCGCAGCCATAGTGAGAGGTTTAAACACTGAGCCGGGTTCATAATTTGCCAATAGGCTGGAATTATTAAAAACACTGATATCTTCAACTTTATTATAAAGATTGGGATCAAAATCAGGATTATTACACATGGCCATAATTTCGCCAGTTATCGGATCCATGGCGATTAAACTACCGCCCTCAGCATCAAACTGAACAACAAATTTGTTCAATTGATCACAAGCATAATATTGAATCGACTTATCTATTGTCAAAACTAAACTGTAACCATCTTCAGCTTTCCTAAAATCTTTGCCAGCTACGGCAATCCAGCGTCCAAAAGTGTCCAATTCTGAACGCAAAAATCCAGCATCTCCTCCTAATTCCTTGTTATAGCAACCCTCAAGTCCATAATATCCCTTGAGCATGTTATTTTCCGCCTGTTTGCCGACAAAACCAATCAGCTGACTACCAATATTCTTTTCCGGATAATATCTGGAAACCTCCTTTGTCCAATATATTCCCTCCAGATTATAGGCTTTAATTTTTTCAATTTCCTTTTCGTCGACTAGATGCTTCAATGGCTCATAAGGGTCATCTGTTTTGTTTAATTTATATTTCCATCCTTCAGCCAACAACTGATTTTCTTCATCAACCGTTAACGGATTTAATCCCTCAATATCTTCCAATTGCTTTGCCTCTTCAGTCTGCTCCTCAGTTGCTACTTCTTCCGTAGGTACAACTTCGTCAGCTGAAACTTCATCCTTTATCTCAAAAACCTCTTTCAAGGCGCCAAGTACGGTTTCTGGATCTCTAATATCTTGTGGCACTGCGTACAATAAATACATACTCTTATTGATTGCCACAGGATAAACACTCTGAGCGCCCTTAGTAAAATCTCCCTCCTTATCTTTTACGTAAATAGTGCCCCTATCTGGATACAACTGTTTGAAAATTTCATGCTGACCAGAAGCTAGGGCTAGATAATAATCACGATCAATTATTTGTAATTTGAATAGTCGACCAAGCATTAGTAAAGCAAATACAATAAAAAACAACATCAATAAAGCCAGGCGATAATCTCGTCTATTTTTTGTTGAAGCCATGGAAAAGCCAGAATGAATTCTGACTCGTTTTTTTTGTTTAATTAGGATCGACATGCTGTAATAGTATAGCAAAATTTCATCATTTTTCAAACTGAAAAGCGGACAACATCCAGCCCGCTTTCCTATTTCTATAAAATTTCAATTTACTCACCAATATCCTTTTTCATCTTACCTGCAAATCCTTCAAACGCTCGCAATATCTCAATCGGTAAGGCGAATACAACTGTATTGGACTGATCTGAACTTAAATCGTTTAGAGATTGTAAAGTTCGAAGATGAAGAGCTCCAACCGATCCAGCTAATGTTTTCGCAGCTGCAGCCATATTTGATGCTGCCTGAACTTCACCTTCAGCCTTGATAATGACAGCTCTTTTTTCTCTTTCCGCCTCTGCCTGCTTGGCGATTGTTCGCTCCATATTTTCTGGCAAAGATACGTCTTTTAGTTCTACATTTTCGACTCTAATCCCCCATGGATCCGTTGCTTTATCAACAATCAGTTTAATTTTCTCGGAAATCTTTTCCCTCTGACTCAATAGGTCATCGAGCTCAACTTCACCGACAACATTTCTCATTGTTGTCTGAGCCAATTGAGAAGTCGCGTAATAAAAATTTTCTACTTCTAAAACTGCTTTGTCCGCATCAACTACTTTGTAATAAATCACGGCATTCACGCCAACTGAAATATTATCTTTTGTAATTGCTTTCTGGTCTGGCACGTCCACAGCTTTGGTACGCATATCCACCTTTGTCATTTGCTGAAAAACTGGGAACACGATTCGCCAACCCGCTTTTTTGATACCAGTAAATCGACCCATGGTAAACATGACGCCACGCTGGTAAGCATTGATCTGACGAAGACTGATGACGATCACAAAAACGATCGCACCGATAATGTAAATCCACATAAAATTATATTGCTAAATTGCCATATTGCTAAATTGTTTTAACAATATAACAATCTAACAATTTAACAATTTATTTAACTTTATCTAATTCAATTTTCAATTCATCTAATTTTTTCTGTAGTTCTTCGTCACTTACACCCTCAATACCTTTTAGCATTTCTTCAACACTGTTAATGTCCCCACTTCCAGCTTCTGGCAAGGCTAAATCAAGTCCAGGCATAAAGATTTCTGCCATGTTAAATTCACGCACATTCTCCGGTTCATTTATTTCAAACTTTTTATTAAAATCCCGAAGATCTAATGCCATATCGTATCGAGTGGTACCTGAGTCTTCACTTTCCACTTGTGTACCAAGCTCAATTCGGTATAAATAATAATCCTTTTCTCCAACCCAAACCTGACCGGTTATCTGACTCCAATTTTCCAAGTTTTTATCAAGCTCTTTTTCTTCAAGGGCGGTTAATTTTCTTTCTTCAAATATTTCTGTTGCCTCGTGAAAAAATTTATCCATTGCATCTTTATTTACTTTTATGCTGTAATGATAAGTTCTTATCCCGTCAAGATTATCAATACCATTATCAGAAACAATCTCGAAAAAATTAATTTTCTGAACTAATTTTCTAAGCTTTTTATTTTTCTGCTCATCAACCTTGGTTTCTTTCGGGTCAGTTATTTGTTTTGCAAGCGCAAAAGAATCAAAATCAAATTTGTACCAATTATTTTTTAAATCAGTCAAGTCAGCCATTTTTAAATCCGGGATTTCAGATAATTTTAGAAAGAGCGTATTGCCTTGATATAGCAAATCGCCGACAAACTTGATCTCTGAATCTTGGAGACGATATTTCGCACTACCACTCAATTTGTATGCTAAATCTTTTGTTAAATCAACCGGCCCCATAAGATCAAAAATTATTGCACCTGGCAAAAGTTTTGCTCCCTCGAGATTTAAAGTTGTTAGCTGTGGGAACTGTCCATGTACCCCCAACTTTACATTGAGATCGTATGAATTTACCTCGGCCATTTTTTTAATCATTTTCTGTAAAACCTTTTCTGGTTTTGGTGTACAACCCGTAATTGCAAGCAACACGGCCATACAAATTAAAATTGTTCCTCCTGCTTTTAAAATTCTGTTCATAAGTATATTGAATAATACTTGATCTACGTGATTTACTACTGATCTACATGAGTTAAAAACAGTTAGCATCAGTAGATCACGTAGAAAATCAGTAGATCACGTATTCATTATATTTCAAAACGAGCATTTACCCAGTCGTCCCGGACATCATCCCATTTGAATATTTTTAAATCGTGCACATATTCTGTTTTAGAATATTCATATTGAACGTTCATGTCGCTACCTGCGCGAGCTGAATAGATTGTTTTCTTATCAAGAACTCTCGGCGTAGTCGTTCTGACCAGTTTAATTCTACCAATAGGCGACTCAAAAATCACGGTTTCAACCTGGCCGCGTTCTATATTAGAATGAGGCTCAGTCTCCTGCATCTGAATCTCAAACTGCTCTTTGACTCTGTCTAAAATATCATGCCATTTATCATCTTGCATAGATTTAGGTAACTAGATAATTAGCTAAGATGCTTACTTTTTCCAGTATAGCAAATCCGCTTGATTTGGCAAATGTCAATTTTTTCAATTAAAAAATGCAGCTCATTGAACTGCATTACCATTTTACCAATTTGCTTTCCAATGTTCGTTGACGCAAATAGCCAAAGCCGGCCCAGAGTCTCGAGCAGATCGTTCAACATGCCAACCGGCCCTGCGATATCTGCGCTCCAACTCCGTGAATCTGTCCATATATGTTCCTTGTATTTCCTCGCCTTCTTCGTATAAAATCTTTATTCGAGCAGTTCCACTATTCCTGCGATCTTCTTCGTTGTAAAGCTCAGCGTCAATAACGCTCTCCCAACGAAGCACAATCGCCAAATCTTCCGGGGACAGGGGATTTACATCTGATGGACTGATAGCCATTTTTTCCTCCTTAGCGTTCAAACTCCGGTGTTATTTCCAAGCGAACTTCTGCAAATGAGCATACAGCTTTGCAGCCGCGGACAAAGGCATTCAGCTCATTTCTACAGCCAAATGTTTCCTGCCATTCTCCATTATCATCGCAAACTGTAACCAAATAAATTTCAATTTCCGGAAAACAATCAAGTTCAGGCGAACCCAATATTTTGGTCCCAACTTGCAGTTCAACTTTTTCACATTTTGGCGCAACATAAATCTGTTTATAATCAAAGGTTTCCGGATCAAAAATCAACTGCACACCGGAAAAACTTGCCATTGCCTGACAGCCACGCTTGAACGCCTCAACTTCATTTTCCCTGGCCAGCATTTCGCGCAAAAGGCCGAGATCATCTTCAACCAGAACATGATGAGCTGTTATGGTTGGAGAAAGAGGATCATTCTGATATCTCACTACTTGCGGTTCAACTCTGACCTCAAGCCGACGAGCATGATCAATACAAATCATATATTTATCTTTTCCGCTCTTTCTTACCAATCCCCTGTCACACAAT
Source organism: Candidatus Kuenenbacteria bacterium (assembly GCA_013202715.1). Classification (GTDB taxonomy): domain Bacteria; phylum Patescibacteriota; class Patescibacteriia; order UBA11705; family JABHMO01; genus JABMRF01. The sequence goes on along the minus strand of JABMRF010000007.1, from coordinate 31,406 downwards.
TCTTCAAGACGCTTTTCTGCAGTTACTAATGCTGCTGTTATGTGAATGTCTTTGAAAACAGTATTCACAATATCAGTCAATAAACACCAATCTTTTCCGTTCAAGTAATTGAGAATCTCTTCCTGAAAACCCTCTAAGCCCTTGAATTTAAAACTCATGCTATCCTCCCTAACAATTGTTTACTTCTTTTTTCCTCTTTCTTTAGCTCTTTGCGCTAACCTTTCTTGTTTGGCTTTTTCTTTTTCATAGAGCCGTCCAGCTTCTGGGAGATAGCGACTACGATAATAGTTCAGCATGATCTTGGCTTTATGATGTTCCAAGCCATATCTATTGGCTACTTTGTCACGGACATAGGCCTTGCTGGCTCTATATTTTTCCAAAATACTGGTATTGATAAAAGTGTGAAGACGACCAGCTGCTGGCCATTTTTTTTTCCACTTGGGATCCTTTTGGCACAATCCCTGAATAATGGCTGCCATCCGCGCAAGCTCAGCCTTTGCTTCTTTGTCTTTTCCACTATTCAATTGTTTTTTTATTGAATTCCGAAACACTATTGCTAAGAGTATCAGCAGTAAAGCAACTCCCAAAGCCATATATAGATAAATAGCCATTTAATCCTCCTGAAAAGAACAATTTATACTAATAATAGATCTTAAGCAATTTGAGGCTATTTGTCAAACCACTCAAATAAAAAATACGCTTATTACGTATTTTTGCTGAATAATTTTATTATTGAATATCTTTTCTGATTTTCTCCATTAAGCCCAAATAAAATTCCAAATTATTCAAAGTTGACAATCGCTGCGCCAATGGATCTTCCGTAACAAACAGATGCCGCAAATAAGCTTTGGAATATTTTTGCAGTTCAGGGAATTTACTGTTTGAGTTTATTGGTTTTAAATCAAATTTATACTCTTCATTTTTGATATTAATAGTGTTGTAGAATTCCTTGCTAAATTCGCCCAGATCAAGGATGTTTCTATCAGATTCAAGAAATAAATCATTCCAGAGATAAAGACGGCCGTGCCGCGCTTCGCGGGTAGGGATCACACAATCAAACATGTCAATTCCACGTTTAACAGCCTCAACAATTTGATGAGGATAGCCAACTCCCATTAGATATCGCGGTCTGTTTTCTGGCAGTTCAGGACAAGTAAAATCCAAAGTTGAACACATTTCTTGTTCACTTTCGCCGACCGAAAGTCCGCCAATCGCATAGCCGTCAAATCCGATTTCAACCAGATCTTTGGCGCTCTTCTTTCGCAAATCCGATTCCAGTCCCCCTTGTACGATTCCGAACAGCAAAGGTTTATTGGTTGACTGGTTGATTGGTTGATTGAGAAGAAAATCCTTGCAACGCTTCGCCCAAACTGTGGTCAAATCAACTGATTTTTCTAAATATGAACGCTCAGCGGGCAATTCCACACATTCGTCCAAAACCATCATAATGTCTGAGCCGATATTCATTTGAATCTTTATTGAGTCTTCCGGCGACATAAAAAATTCTTTACCGCTAATATGTGAGTTGAATTTAACGCCTTCGGCAGTGATTTTTCGTATTTTGGCCAATGAAAAAACCTGAAAGCCACCTGAGTCGGTCAAAATCGGCTTTTCCCAGTCCATAAACCGATGCAGACCTCCGAGGTCCTTGATCTCATCTGAGCCAGGTCTCAGCATCAAATGATAGGTATTGCCAAGGATAACGTCCGGACTCAACTCGCGAACCTCATCTGCAGTAATAGTTTTAATTGCTCCCTTGGTCGCAATCGGCATAAAACAAGGGGTTTGAATTACCCCTTTTCTAGTGGTCAACTCGCCACGGCGAGAATTTGATTTTTTTGCGTTTAGTTTATACATATGCTTTTCTAGTCAATGGTACTACAAAACTGTATATTTATCAAGTCCTCATCTACTAAAAGGGGCCGATAATACTAAACGGAGAATTACTTTAATGAGGGCTCCATAGTCCTGTTCGAAGTGAAACGAAGAACAGGCTGTGGAGTCCTGTTGGAGATATTTAAAAAACTTCCAAGTCGCTTTTATAACATCCCAAAAAGGACTCCACAGCCCTTCTTCGCTATTCATTCTTCCTATCCCGATTTCAAAGGACGGGTCTAGCTTCAAAGGGACTATGGAGCCCCCGTTTAGAAAACCTACTACGGCTCTAATTTGTTCCACAAAAAAATCCCCGCGTGGCGAGGATTATTTCAATCAACAAGTTTAATCTTCTTCAGGACCGTCAACTTCAGTGATTTTGAACCCGTAAATACAAGCGCCTTCTTTCATTGTCACATCGCTGCCCAGTGTGATGACCAATTTCCCATCCACTTCTTCGAGCTTGGTTCCTTCGGGTAAATACAACGGCTCTCCCGTATCAGGATCAGATGCCGATGACTCTTTTTCCAGACCATGCTCTTCGAAAATTGCTTCCAATTCTTCACCACTAACCGTACCAAAAGATGTCATGCGGGGACGAGATTTCAATTTACCATTTACAAGTGCGTACATATGCCTGGTCACAAATAACCATTTTTCAGACATGTTCACCTCCTCCTAGATCTCGAGCGAAGCCCTCGAAAAGGCGCAGTCGAGAGATCAGTCAAAAGAACCATTCAACAATTCATCTTACTCGAATTTTAATTATTTGTCAAGACAAACAAAAAAGCCCCTTCTACAGGCTTTTAACTAATCACTAATCCCTATTCGCTATTCGCTAGTCACTACTTCCGCGCCACAACCTGACCACTGGTATCATAATAAGTAATCTGGCCAACAGGTTCCATATTTAATTCAGCAACCTTGGCTGACAAATCTGTCATAGATTTCATTTCAATTATTTGCATTTGAATCTTCTCGTTTTCATATGTTAATTCAGAAATTTGTTTTTCATAATCGCGAATCTGGAATCCTGTTGCCGCAATGTAATTTATTTGAAATAAATAAATACCAATCGCTCCCACAAAAAATATCCCCAAAACCACCAAAAGAATTGGCTTCGATAGCTTTCTAACCTTTCGCTTTAGGTTAGAATTTTTTTCTGGTCTCAATGATTTTGTGAATCTTGTCATATGACGCGAATGTCGCGAATATTAATACGAATGATGCAAATTGCGAATGATGCGAATAATAATCGTCTTATTCGCGATTCGCGATATTCGCATACATGCATATTCGCGTAACTTATAGCTTTTCAACTACCCTTAATTTTGCACTTCGAGAACGAAAATTCTCAGATATTTCGTCGTCACTTGGCCCCACCGGCTTTTTCGTAATTAATTTCAACTGCGCTTTGTGCTCGCATCTACAAACAGGAATTTCAGTCGGACAGTGACAGTCAATACTTTCATGTTTAAAAAACTGCTTTACGATCCGGTCTTCCAAAGAATGGAATGTGATTATTCCCAGGCGACAACCAGGTTCCATTATTTCCAATACATCTTTTAATAGCAAACGGACATTTGTTAATTCGTTATTAACTTCCATTCGCAAAGCTTGAAAAGTTTTTGTCGCCGGATGGATTCTGGATCTTTTTCTAGGAACATTTTTGATAACTACCGCCACTAATTCCAATGTTGTTTTAATCTCCTCTTCTTTACGTCTTTCAATAATCGCCTTTGCGATTCTGCCGGCATGCCCTTCTTCTGCGTTTTCTTTTAGCATTTTTTTAATTTTTTCTTCCGGCCACTTATTTATAATGTCTGCTGCGGTAAATTCATTTTCTTCCGGTGAATACCGCATATCGAGCGGTTCATTTACCTGAAAAGAAAATCCACGTCCTGAAGCTTGTAGCTGATCTGAAGATAAGCCAAGGTCAAGAAGAATACCGTTAATGTGAAAAAATCTTTCATCATACACTACTTTTTTTAATTCTATGTAAGAATGGTTAACTAAGACAAGCCGCTTTTTGAATTTTTCTAACCGATGCCGAGAAAGTTTGATTGCTCCCGGATCCCAATCCATCCCGAGAAGCCTTCCATTTGGCCCGGTAAGTTCTAATATTTTTTCTGCGTGTCCCCCGCCACCGATGGTGCAGTCAACAAAATTCTGGTTTTTCTTGGGAGACAAAAACTCAATCACTTCATTAATTAGAACCGGCTTGTGGATAGTTAGCACATTTTTACCAAATAAATATTAATTCAAGAACTTTTAACAATTGTTTAAACATACTTTTGTTTTTATTTTATTTATATATAACGCTAATGTCGCGAATCGCGAATAATATTCATAGAGGTCCTATTTGCGATATTCGCGATTCGTGTCATTCGCGTATATATTCGCATTATTCGCGTCATACTCCGAGCTCACCTAACTGCTCGGCAATTTCATTCCCATCTTTTTCCGTTCTATTCTTGTAAAGATTCCACTTCGCTTCGTCCCAGATTTCCAATCGGTTAAACAAGCCGGCAATGACAACCTTTTTCTTTACACTTGAATATGCTCTTAGATAATCAGGCAACATAATTCTTCCCTGTGAATCCAATTTCACATCCATGGCTCCAGCGAGCATCAATCTAGAAAAAGCCCGGCTATTGGCCTGGCTTGTTGGTAATGCTGCTAATTTTTTGGCATAAGTATTCCATTCAGTTTTAGTGTAAACGAAAAGACAGTTATCCAATCCTTTTGTGACAACTGCTCCGGATTTCAAAGCAGACCGAAACTTGGCCGGAATAGCTAACCTGCCTTTTGAATCTACTGAATAATTGTATTGCCCGATAAACATAATAGTTTACGGATTACCGATTAGTACAGATGTACGGATTTGGGATTACAGTTACGAATCTGTACATCCGTATTTGATCCGTAATCAGTATATTTTAAAAATGAAGAAAATAAGAAACATGAAAGGGTCTTCCACAATTCCCCACTTTTCTTCACTCTGCCTACATTATACCCCACCTCAATACATACATCAACACTTTAGTTGTGGATATCTTTTCTAATTAAATTAAACAAAAAACAATTATAAGTACTTTATTTCTTTGTTTATATGTTTAAGTGATTACCTCACTGTCTACTGTTGACTTTTTTGGTAAAATTCTCTAAGATTAAATATAATGTTCATTAACATATAAACACAAACTGGAGGCTCCAAATGGAAATTTCCACAGCTATTACACTTGGGCAAGAACAAGTTGAAGCAAGGATCAAAAATAAACGTCTAACTAGAAGAATTATTGCTTTGTCAGCGCACAACATTCACATTAGTGAAGGCATTATCGAGCTACTGGAAACTGATCAACCTGACGACTCAAAAAAAATCATAGAAACCTTACTCATGTTCCCAGAATTTAAAACCTCGCCTATACTGACGCAATTCCATCTTGATGCCCTGATCAACAAAGCCTTGTTTTCTCTTTTTAAACGCAAACTAAAATACAGAAATCTAACGCCTAAAACCGCAACTGAAGAATGTTTGCGAGCTTTGCAAATTTATTGGCAATTAAGAGTAGTCTCCTCTACTCCTGAGCCAGAACAATCTTCTAACATTATTGACGCTGAGTTTGAAATTGAAGAAGAAGACACCAAACCAGAAATGGAAATTCCCGCTGGACTAAACAACCCCAAAATCATTCTTGCCTTGCAAGATGAGATTGACGCTACTTCAAGCACAATGGCTCTAGCGGTAAGGGAACAAGAACAGTCTTTGACTGCTCCTGGCAAGGATGGCATTTTTGCTTTGCCAGCCGTACAAGAAAGAATGCAAGAAGGCTTGCTGGAAGAAGCTACTCTGTGGGGCAGAAAACTGTTTACTTTACCTATGATGGTTGATCCTCAGGAATTTGAAAATACTGTCAATGCCCTCAGCCCAGCTATGTTTGGTAAAATGGAAGAAACTTTTGTTACCGCAATCACCACAAACTTGCACAATCGTCCGACTAGATCTCGAGGCATTGTGGCAAAAGCTTTATCTGACCATGGATGTAATTCAACATTAATGGAAAATATCAGCTTTTTGTGCGAATCTGGACGCTCAGCAAAACTACAAATCGAAGCAGTCAACATTATTGTTGGCTACCTGGACAGAAATAAAACTGAAGTTGAACTAAACGTTTCAGTTATTACTCTGGCAAAGTTACTAGAAGTTGACACCAAAAGTCAAGTCAGGCTACATGTAATCAATTGCCTGACAGCCAATGCTGAGTTGATCTGTCGAAGACTACCAAATTTCGTTCAAGAAACTAGGTTAGTTGCCCAACTCAGAACAATTCTTGTAGAAGATCCTAAAATCTACAGACAGACTATTGAAACTTGTTTGGTGAAATTTGGCCAACAACTGGCACCAGAACTTATTACTGAGCCACTACTCCAATATATTGATTTAACCGATGACGATCAAGTACTTTTCACTTTCAAACATGTGCTTTTCCACTTAGAAACTGATCCACGACAAAAAGCTTTACAGGAAGAGCAACTTTGGGCTGACTATTTCAGTCATGCACTAAGTAAAAACCAAGACAAATCAGAAGTTCAAGCAGTTATAACCCTGGAATTTGTTAACCAGTTTGTTAGTCGAATTGATCAAGCTTTTGATCTGGCTTTGACTTTCTTCCAAAAATGGACAGCTGGTGCACAAGTTCATTTCATCAACTTGATGGACAAAATCTATCAAGAACGTAAGTTACCAGGTGAAATTGTTAAAAAAATTGCAAAATTCTACTTGTTAAATGCACGTCAACCGTCAAGTACTGCCACACAAAGAGCAGTTTTGCTAACCACCTTTATTTTGGGTGAAAAAAGAAATAGAGCTTACAAAGAAAAATTCTGGCCAGCACTACAGCCAAACCTAGCAATCTTGCAACAAAATGCGGAATTTTTGGACAGATTCATCAATACCGGTGATCTATTCTTGGTAAACTTGATTGGCTTTGTAGTTAGCCAAACAAACTCATATAGTAATACAACGTGGATAAACATTGCCAAAGCTAAATTCTCAGCTATTAAGCATGATCAACTTGATCAGCCTGCTAAAATCGAACTAGCTGAAGCACTGGATTTGCTTTTGCATGAATACATTGCAATCATAGATTCCACTAACGAGCGAGAAACTCTGGATGAAATCGTTCAAGCCTTTGTTGCTCTTATGAGTTCACCTATAATCAATAGTACGATCTATAATAAGTACATGCTTGCTTTTAACAAAGCCACCTTACAAAAGGTTTGGCTAGACGATCTAGCAATTGAAGCTTTGACTGTACTGGCTAATAATAAACTTATGGCTAGTGGTATTGCTGAATACCTACTTAAACAGTTCGTGGACATTCTTTCTAGAAATGAACCACCCAAGTCAGAAAGTATTGATAGCAATCCATCATTTGCGCAAATTCCACAAATTTGTAGTCGAGCAGTTATTGGTATTCACAACCTAGATGAGTCAGGTTATTTGAATGCCAGCCAAAAACGCACAGTAACTGCAGTGGCTGGAAACATTGTTGCTACTAGACCAAAAATAAGGATTTCAGCTCGCAAGGATATGGCAACTGAGCAAATGATACCAGCTCAAGATATACCAGATCCTTTCAAGAACTTACTTGAACAGTTAATTGCTAAATTGTCTCCTCCGACCGAGAAAGAACCTTCAGGCAAAAGACTTCGTTAAAAAAACAGCGTTCCGACAACTATCGGAGCGCTTTTATATTTTAAATTAAAAAATACTCAAGCTTAATCGAGCATTTTTTCCTGTTACTTGTATTCCTGTTTTTCCTTGATTCTTACATAATTACGTTACGTTATGTTTGGTTCTTTACCGTACTTCGGCAAAACAATCACGCCAGGCTTTGTCTTTTTTAATTTTTTAACTCCAACTTGCCAAACTTTTTCGAGCTTTTCTTTTGGTTCCAACTTTTCCCAGCTCTTTTTCAGTTCTATTCCCACAACCGGGATCCCCCATCCGTAAGCCAGGGCGTTAGCGGTTGAAATTCCAATCCTTAACGCAGAAAACTGTCCCGGCCCCTTCACAACAAACAGACTTTTGACTTTTGACTTTTGACTCTTGACTAGCTCGTCAATTGTTTGCAACAGCAACTCTGATTGCTTGTATGGCTTATTTACAATCTTAAACTTTTCAATCTGATCATCACCGATTGCTACAGAAAAATGTGAATTTTGCGGAGTTGAAATTAAAACTATTTTTTCTTTTTTTAATTTTGATTGTGGTTTTACATTTTTCATTTTACATTTTATTTATTCATGTATAATCACCGCAGTTCCAATCGGCGTCCAGTTGTACAAAGATTCAGCCGGACCAACACCTAGTCGAACACACCCGTGAGAAACACGCATACCCAAGTGATCTTGGCCCTCCTTGTATCCATTTGGCCATTCCGGAAGTTCGTGCAGTCCGTATTTTGGTTTGAACGACATCCACCACGGCATATATAAGCCATAAGTACTTGAATAAGCGCGAGGATTTTTCTGGAAAATCTTGTATTCGCCAAGCGGTGTAGGCATGTTTACCTTTCCGCTGGAAATTATAAACTCATCAACCTGTTTTCCATTTTGATAATAACGAAGCTTTTGTTCGGAAATATCAATATCAATATACTTATGTAAATACTTACCACTGATATTATTAATTATTTGCGGCAAAGTTACTAATTCCAATTCACCATCATTATCAATATCTGCATAATCAACATTTACTCCACCACGAAAACTTTCCGTGTAACTGAAAAAATTTGATTTTTTCAGAGGATCTCCATTTGAATTAAAAAATCGAACATGGGGCCCACCGCTAAATCCAGCGCCAGTTACAATTATATTATTAGAATCTACATTGACAATAGAAAAATTCACTCCGCCCTCAAAGTTTTCACCATAAGCAAAAAACTCTTCGAGCACAGTTCCATCTTTTTTGAAAATTTTAACCTTGGGCTGATTGCCGGATCCCATACCGACAATAATTTCGTCAACACCATCATTATCAATATCTATAGAAGAAATCTTAACCGGCTCAAAATTATTTTCAAGTTCGATTTCAATTGGCACACCTAACTGTTCGCCAAAACGATTGAAAAATTTGACCAATGCTTTATCATCTTTAATCACACTCACAATAATTTCTTTGAACCCATCGCCGTCAATATCCCCTGCTGCGACTTCTACTCCATTACGATAATCTTGATCGTGAGCCCAAAACCCAAAAGTAAAGAGCGGTGCTCCGTATCCATTAAAAACTCTAACTTGTGGTCCGCCACCGGCCCCAGGTCCGGCAATAATCTCTTCCTTTCCATCATTATCCAAATCAGCCACAGCAATTGAAATCTCACCTGTGAACCCCTCTACGTATGGTTTCCAAACGTTGATAAGGCTCCCGTCCAGGCGAAACAGCTTGATCATAGGGTTTTCAAAGTTTCCGTAGCTGACAACAACTTCTTTTTGTCCGTCCCCGCCGAGATCAATAAGCTTCATGCGCGCTGAACCCTGAAAATCATCCGGAATCAGGTCCAAATCTTTTTCAAGCTTGAGCTGGTCTGAATATACCTTGAAATCAACCTGCTCATTTTCTGCAGCTAAACAAAAATTTGCTAATCCCGCCGGTGGCGGGATAAATAAAAAAATCCCCCCCGCTACAAAGGCAATCGCGACAACAATTATTCTCTTGTTAAACATAATTATACAAGTCCAGACGTAGGGAGAGGCGCGGCCTCAGCTCTATAACTGAACAATTTCTGTATTCAAATTAGATTTTAGCTTTCTGGAAAGTCTATCTACAACCACAATATTGTTTTCATTTTCTATAATATCAAGCAAAAATCGGTCTGCAATATCTCTTCTTAGAATATACTCTTCTTCTTCTAAAATGGTATAACGAATAGAGCGGCCCATCTCTTTTTCAAATTTTTTCATACTTGCTGAGGCTTTTTGTTTATCCAATTCACCAATGATCAATAAGTCTGTGGTCGCTTTTGCGTCATCAATAAAAGTTCCACCAAATGAAATATAGATAACGTCACCCAGACGTTTTATTTTTTCAATCAACTTTTTTTCAAGTAATATCTTTCCTTTGGCAAATAAATTGATTAAATCCTGTTGAAATAGATTTTTCTGATTTAAATGATAATACTTTTTTACATTTTGGGCCTTTTTATCCCCATCCTTGCCTCGACGTTCTTGAACGTTAATTAGCTTCAAATTGATCAAATTATCCAATTCACGCCGTACTGAATTTATAAGACAGTCCGTTTCACGAGTCAGTTCCCTGACAAAATATCTTTTTTCAGGATTATCCAAAAAAACCCTCATTAATTTCACTCTAGTTTTTGAACCAAATAGTTGTTCAAACATAATTTTAGCATTTGCCGTTTCCCCCCTATTGTGGCGTTTTGAGTTGATTAATTGTTTATATGTATAGTATAATATAGATACTTACTTTTAGTCAAATTAACAATGAAGAATATAGAATTAATAAGCGACTACAGTAGCGCACAGCCTTAATTCTGCATTCTTCATTATTCATTCTTGATTCTTAATTTTCATGGAAGTAAACCACGACATTTCACTAGAAGAGATCTATATCCCATCAAAACATGCCAAAGACACCTACCTTTGTGAGGATTTTATAATCTATCCAGAAGGAAAGGAAAAAAATGGCGGCTACCTGATCGGTATCGTAGAAATTAGAGCCACACCAATTGCAGAGAGTGAAAAGATTATTCAGACTCTGATCAATACTCTGAAGGATAATTATTATGATCAGATCAACTCTTCGCCCGAACCTCAAAAATTAAATTTGGAAACCGTTTTTGAACATGCTCTTCAAAAGACCAACACTGCATTAACAGAAATGATCCAGATTGGGCACATCAGTTTAGTTTTAGAAAACCTAAACTTTTTAATCGCCGTGGCTAAACCAAACTTGCAAACCAAGGATATTGATTTTTATTTTGCTCAACAAGGATTAATCAATGCCTATCTTCTTCACAAAACAAAACAGAACAATTTCAAAGTCATTAACGTTGTTGATAACACACCGAAACTAAAAGAAGAGCAAGGAAGCAAATTAAAAATATTCTCTTCTACCGTCAGCGGAAAAATATTTTACCATGACACTATCTTCATATGTTCAGAAATTTTCAGTAACTATATTCCTCCGCACAAAGTAAACAAAATCCTTTCCAGTAACGAATTTGGTGACGGCATTGAATATTTCAAAAGCCTGATTAACAATGTTAAAAATAATTCTCACCTTACATACAGCGCGATTTTCATCAAAATGCAGGAAAAGCGGTCAATTGATGAAAAGCCAGTCTCCCAAAAGTCAATTGCCCGACTGATTTCAACCAAAGAAACAACTGAAAAATTCCTCACGCCAACATTTGCCTTAAATATCAGAGCCCACCTTCGAAAATTCTTCAAAAAATCAAAGGTGGATAAAAGCCAGCTAGCAGGGCCAAATAAATCAGTTAGATTGAAATTCGGTATTCTTAAATATTTTTTTAATGCCATAAAAATAATCTTCACTTCGATCGGCAAAGCACTGAAGGTCATTTTCAAAATAATCACCGGCAAGAAAAAGCTCAAATTATTTCGAGCCAAAGAATCACTAACCCACCCAGAAACATCCGTTGTGCGATCAAAAGACAAACTATTTTCTCTGCGCAAGCTAAATAAAACAATTCTAATTGCTTTGTTAATTGTTGGGATAATATTGGTCTCAAGTATTTTCTGGGTCAAGCACCGCAAGCAAGTAAAAGAGGAACAAGCCATCTATGCCGTTCAGATTCAGCAAGCAAAAGATCTTATTAATGATGCTCAAATAAATTTAATTTACAAAAACGACAGCAAGAGTCTGGAACTGATCAAAAAGGCTGAGGACATTATTAAATACTTACCGCAAGCCACTGCAAACCAAAAGGCAAACTTCGAAGAATTAGAAAAACAGTCCGTAACGATAAAAAACAAGCTTTTGAATATTGAAAAAATAGTCCCGCTATTAATTACAAAGGTGGGGCCGGACGATATTCCAATCAATCTTCTGAAACTTGAAAAGATTGGCGACAAACTTTTCACTCACAGCAAAGACTTAACTCTTTACGAAGTTAATCCAGAAGACAAAACCTCAAGTGCGATCGGAAATTCAGAACACGGCGATCTGGCAATAAGCATGGAAGAGGACGGCAACCTGTCATTCATCACAAATCAAAACAAGCTGGTGGCATATAGTTCAGATCAAAAGAACTTCACAAACAAATCAATTTCCTGGCCGGATAACGCGAAGATCACTCACGCTGAGCTCTACAACAGGCGCATTTACGCTCTTGATGCAAACGGACAGCAGATTATAAAATACAGCGCCAGCGGTAATAACTATGGTAGCGGACAAATCTGGATCAAAGACAAAAAAGACGCTGATCTTTCCAAAGCAACCAGCCTCACTATTGACGGTGATATTTATGTCTTGACAAGTGATGGCAAGGTTTATAAATTTTATACCGGAGAGTTGCAGGAATTTGACTTGAAGCTGATCGAGCCGGCTCTTGCTGAAGCCAATAAAATTTACACTACAGCAGAGCTTCCCTATATTTACATTTCCGAAGCCGGAAGTAAACGCATTATTTTAACTAACAAAAACGGCGACTTTGCCAAGCAATATTTATTTGAATCTCTAGAAGCCCCGATTGCAGACTTTGTAATTAGTGGAAACAAAATGTATCTGATTTCCGGAAATAAAGTTTACGAGGCTGACATAAAGTAAATAATCAAATTAGATTAGGATAATAAAAAGGCGCCCCGATTGATATCGGAGCGCTTTGCTGTTTAGTCAAAAGCCAGTTGTGGTCTTGGTTCGGGAGGAACCATCACGCCCTCGAGTTTTATGGTTTCACCAGACCTCAGAACCATAAAAACATCACCGTGAATCAAGCCATTACTTGTCTTCACCCAAACCTGAATAGTTGCTGATCCAGTCAGACGGCTATGATAGAACTTCATTGAAATCAATATCTTCCAAACGGCAACGCAACAAGAGATCAACCTTGAACTTGTTTTCGCTACTCGGTGCTTCTTCTATTTCCCATTCAACGGGTCGAAACGCTTCAAATTGTCCAAAGAAACCACGCTTCATTATGTCTATCAATGCGCTAATTCCTATCGTGGCCCTTCTTTCAAGCTTCACTTTTTCCATTTCCTTCTCCTTATTGATTGTAACTTCAATTCTTTTGATGAACACCGGACTTTTAATATTAACAAATTCACAAAACAATGTCAAGGACCCTGAGCAAAGACGAAAAGTCAAACAAAAAATCCCGGTTAAAGCGGGATTTTTTGCTTATTTTGAAGTATAAATCTTATTTCAAATTTACAGTACCACCAGCTTCTTCGATCTTTTTCTTCATTTCTTCAGCTTCTTCTTTTTTCACGGCTTCTTTCAAAACCTTTGGAGCTGCGTCAACTAGATCTTTTGCATCTTTTAGACCAAGGCCTGAGATTTCTTTTACAACCTTGATAACTGCGATTTTGTTTTCACCACAGGCAACTAATTCTACATCGAATTCTGATTTTTCTTCTATTTCAGCTGCAGCGCCAGGTCCGGCAGCCATAGCCATCATTGGAGCAGCAGCGCTGACACCAAATTTTTCTTCAAGGATTTTTACAAGCTCTGCCAAATCCATAACTGACATTTTTTCAATTTCTTCAACTAGAGATTTGAACTTTGCTGGAACTTCTACATCCTTTGTTTCTTCCTTGTCCGCCGTAGCTTCAGCGGAGGTGGATACTTTTTCCTCAGCTACTGGAGCTGCTTCTTTCTTCTCCTCTACTGGAGCTGTTGTTTTTTCGTCTGTCATATTATTTTAGCGAGACAAGTGAAACCAGCGAGACCAGCCAGACAAGTATCCAAATTTACTCGTCTTGCTTTTCTTGCTTGTCTTGCTCGTCTTGCTTTTCACTTTGTTTCTTTAATAGAATTCAATACATTAATTAATCCACTTAGGTTTCCTCTCAAAACATTAACAAATCCGGAAACTGGCGCCTTGATTGACCCCACGATCTTGGCATAAAGTTCTTGTTTGCTTGGTAATTCAGCCAACTTTTCAATTTGCTCAACTGAGACCATCTCGCCTTCCAAAACTCCGCCGTTGAAAACTACCTGCTCGTGCTTTTTGGCAAATTCTTTTAGAATCTTTGCCGGAGCAACTTCGTCTTCTTTACTAATAGCTACAGCCAAACTACCTTCCATTGCTTTTGTATCAACATCTTTTAGTCCAGCAGAAGCGAATGCCAATTTTAATAAAGATTTCTTGACTGAAACGAATTGAACATTTTGCTCTTTGCAATTTTCGCGGAGCAATTGTGCATCGTTCACAGTCAGCCCTTCATGATTGGCAATTATAACAGACTTAGCAGAAGATATAATATCTGATAAATCTTTTACAATTTTCTCTTTTTGTTCTTTTGTCTTAGGCATATAATATAACGCGGATATTGCGGATCAAACGCGGATTGAGCGGATATAACTAATCCGTAAAATCTACATAAATCCATAATTCGAAATTAAAAAAATCTGTGAAAACATCCACAGACATGAACTCAAGTTAATTAAGTTAATTGAGTTAATTAAGTTGACTTATTCCTCGACAGGAAATTAAGCTCTTGAAAAGAACACCTGCTGTCTATGGAGTTTTATTGTTGTTATTAGTATACTAGAAAATAAAACATGCGTCAAGAGGTATTTATTTGCTAAAATTAAACAAAAACGCAATTTATATATTTAAATTCATGGCGCTTATATTTATTAACTAGCTGATTGTTGTACCTACAAAATCCTCACCATTCAAAAACTTTTCAAAATTGTCGATATTTTCTCCGTGCATGACGACAACTTTCAAGCCAGCCTTTTCAGCCAATTGGCAAGCCAATGGGTCAAGTGGCAACTTTGCGCCTGGAATCCACTCATCGCCAATAATGGCCTTGAGCTCGGACCATGTCATATCATCAAACTGCTCAGCATCATCGAATTTGTTTGGATCCTTGTCGTAAACGTGCGTCACATTTGTAAGGACAACCAAAGTATCAACCTGCTGATTCTTGGCAATGACGGTGGCCACATAGTCAGTTGAATTTCCAGGTTCCCATCCCCCACCAACAATTATTTTCTTGTCAGTTTTTGGCATTTCATTTGGATCCAAGAAAATCTCTGAACAAGCAGCATCGCCTATTATTGTTTGGAAAAATTTGGCATTTAATCTGGTGGCCTGAATTCCGAGCCAATCCAAATCACTTGGCTCAAGGGATGTTACACTTTTCGCACCCTGAAGGTATTTTCGGCAAACATAACCGCCGCCAATTACAACAAAAAACTGACTATCTGTAATGTGACGCAACAGCAAACTTCGCATTTTCTGCAAAAACTCAGTATCAAACTTTTCCGGCGCCACAATTGATCCGCCGAGATCAAGAACGAATTTTTTCATATTTATGATTAATTAACTCAATATCTTCACTAACTCAGCCGCTTGTTTTTCCCAATTGAATTTTTCGATTACGCGCTCACGCCCTCTCTCCCCCAATTCTTTTGCTTTGGTCTGATTTTCAAGAACTGAAACAATTGCCTGGCTGATTTCATTGATATTTAACGGATCAACTAACAATCCATTTAAATTATGCTCTACCGCCTCAACTGCTCCACCGGACTTTCCGGCAATAGCAGGCTTAGCGTAGATATTTGCTTCTAAATAGACTATACCAAACCCCTCCACATCGCCATTGGCAAGTTGACGTGACGGCATGATAAACACATCAGCCAGCTCGTAAAACGTAGGTAACTCATTGTCCATCATGTCTGTAAAAAATAAAACTTTGTCTTTTACCTGTATCTCTTCGGCTTTTGTTTTTAAATCTGAAAGTTGCTTCCCCTGACCAACAATAATATAAACTGCATTTGGAATCTTCTCCAAAATCTCAGGCATAGCTTCAATTACTTTATCATGGCCCTTTCTTTCAACCAGTCGACCGACCGTTAAGATGATCTTTTTATTCTGCAAATTATTATTCTGAAACACTCTTTGTTTAAATTCCTCACTTCCCTTTCCAAGGGTTTTATTCGGACAAGGATAGACAACAACAACATCATCTTTCACACAACAATCCAATTTGAGAAGTTGTTCTTTTGTATAATTACTATTTGTAATAATTTTTTCCGCCTGACTAAACACTTTTCGCATAAGCCATTTTTTTCTTTTGTTCTGTTGCGCAATGGCAATGTCCAGTCCATGAATCGAAACCAGATACGGGACACGTAATAATTTTTTTAATATATATGCTACCGTTCCGGTTGGCAAGACATGTCCGACAACCAGTTTCTTTATATTTTCACTTCGAATTAATTTGTAAGTTTGATACAAAAGCGGTAGCCATTTCGGCCACAGCCATTTATTATTTGAAATTAAATTTTTTCGATATATTAAATAATTTTGCTTGATATCAAAATCTAGGGAATTGTCATATTCCTGCGCCAATACTACAAAACTATCGCTTGGCATGCAGCGACATAAATTTGCCCAATAATTTGCCACTCCTCCAAACATTGGCGGAAAATCAATTGTGACCAATAGTGTTCTTTTCATAAATCAGAATAACTGTTCACTCCCTTCTTATCCTTTATCTGACGAATTGTCAATCAAATTAGGAATCCCCCACCTTCTTTCTTTTTATCAAAACCTGCCAAAAATATTTTAAATCATTTGTGGTAAAGCCTCTGATAATAAACATGACACCAAGGTAAATCAAGGCGCCAATTGCAATTAAAACTATAAAATGCAACGTGCTAATTAAATACGTCAAAACAACGCCCATTGCCAAAACGCTGATCATTGTTTTCAAAATAACGGACAATAAGTTGAATTTGCTGTACGGAATAATTTTATTTGCAACAAATAAACTGACGATAAATAATAAACAATGGCTTACTAAAAATGAAAAAGCTGCTCCAACAAAACTATATTCAGGAATCAAATATATATTTAACCCGATATTTATAACCATAATCACCCCAACCAAAATCATATTCGTAACGTGTTTATTGCAAGCATTTAGCAGTGAACCAAGTGGAAAATTCAAAAACACAAAAATCAATCCTGCCATTAGGATTTGCAATGGCAGAATCGAAGGCTCATATTCGGGCCCATAAAAGAACATGATAATTGGCCTTGCCAAAACCGCCACCCCGACTGAGATCGGTACAACAATAATCATCAAAAACTTCATGACGCGGTCAAAAGTAAATTTGAGCTGTCCTTTATTATGTAAAAAATGATGACTAAAGGCCGGAAAGATCGCTGCGGCGAGTGCGGCTGGGATAAATTGCAAAGCAAACGGAATTTTCATGGCCACCTGATACCAGCCAACCGCTTTGTCGCCAATCATTTTAGAGAGCATTACTGTATCAATATATCCATACACGCGACTGAAAACTGCGATCAGGGCAAACGGGACCGCGATTGAAAACAGAAACAGCAAGATCTTTTTGTCAAATCTTAATAAATATTTTACTTTCAAAATCTTTCTAACGCTATAGCCGGCAAACAAGAAACTGAATAAGCTGGCGCAGATAAACGGAAGCATTAACCAGACCAGAGGCAAACGCAAATACAGTACGGTCAATCCAATCACTAAAATTATCACCTGATTAATGGCAATACTGATTGCTTCCCATTTTAGATTTTGATGACCACGAAAAACTGCCCAGAAAGTATTTGCAAACTGGTCAAAAATCATTGGAATTCCGGCCAGATAAACCAGAGTTTTTGTGAGAGTTGGATAGTTGAGGAGATTAATTAAAACGACCACAATTATATAGACGATAAATGATCCCAAAACTTTGACCGACAAAATTGAAGACAAGTAATTTTTTGATTTTTCCTGAAATTTTGCTGACTCCCGAATCAGAGCCTGATTTAGGCCCAGATCAACAAAAACTGCGAACAGCGTTACAAATGAAATTGCAAATGCATATTTACCAAGATTTTCCACACCGATAAATCGAGCCACCATTACAAAATAAAAAAACGACAAAAGTTTTTGCCAAATATAGGAACTGGTCAGATAAGTTGTGTTTTTTGTTACGGTTTCCGTAGCCATATAAAAGAATTATAACTAAAATATACTAAAATTGCAATGTTTCCTAAGACCTCAATCCAAAAACCGCCCCAAAGGAGCGGTTTTTTATATAGTATCTGATTCTTATATTTAACGTTTCTTCCACTGTGGAGCTTTTCTGGCTCTCTTCAAACCCGGTTTCTTTCTTTCTTTCTTTCTCGGATCACGAGTCAGATAGCCGGCTTTTTTCAATGGTTTTTTGAAATTAGGATTTAGCTGCAACAGTGCGCGAGATATTCCATGACGAATTGCACCGGCCTGAGCGATCGGCCCACCACCACTAACTTTCACGGTTACATCGAGCTTACCAACCTGCCCAACAATTTTCAGAGGAGACATTATCCGCTCTTGCTGCTCTGCGGTTGGAAAATAATGCAAGGAATCTTTTTCATTAACAGTAACTTTTCCTGTACCTTTTTTGTAAACTCTAACCTGCGCAATGCCGGTTTTTCTTCGTCCGACACCATATAAATATTCACCACCTGTCTTTTTTACAACTTTTTCTTTTACTTCTGCTGGCTTTACCGGTTCTTTTTTTTCAACTTTAACGGCGGCTGTTTTAGGCTCAGCTTTTTTCTTTGTTATTTTTTTCGGTGCTGCCGGTTTTTTAACTGCCTTCGCCACAGGCGAATCAGTCTTTGGCTGGGGTTTTTTTTCAGTCTTAGTAGTTGTTTTCTTTTCTGTGGCCATATTTATTTAGTTTCAATAAATTTAAGTCGTTTAATCATGTGCGCTCTCAGCTTATTCTTTGGCAACATATGGAAAACTGCATTGTGTAAAATAAACTTTGGATCTTTTTCCATTTTCTTTTTAAAATTGGTGGTTTTCAATCCTCCAATATAACCTGAATGATGGTGGTATAATTTATCATTAACTTTATTACCGGTCACTTTTACTTTATCATAGTTGGTCACTTCAACAATATCACCAATATCTGTATTTGCTTGATACTCAACCTTGTGTTTTCCATGTAATATAATTGCAATCTCTGAAGCTAAACGCCCCAAGACTTTACCATTTGCATCAATTTTGTGTAATTTTCTTTCCATATATAATCACTAATTTCGCGAATTCACTCGAATATTCGCCAATAAATACATTATTTAATTTCGCTAATGATGTTCGTGCTTATTCGCGCTAATTCGTGCTATTCGTGATTTACACGAATTCGATTAGCGCCATTTCAGCGTCATCACCTTTTCTTTTACCAAGTTTTGCAATTCTGGTGTAACCACCTGGACGTTCTTTGTATTTTGGTCCCAATTCATCAAGCAATATATTCACAGCTTTTTCTTCATAAAAATATTTCAATAACTGTCTTCGATTGGCAAGATTTTTCTTCTTGCTGGTCGTTACATATTTTTCGACAATCGGCTGAATTGCTTTTGCCTTTGGCAGAGTGGTTTTCATTTTTCCATTCAACACCAAACTTGTTGCTAATCCTCTTAGCAATGCTTTTCTTGGGCCTACTTTTCGGCTTAAACTTGGTGTTGTTTTATGGTGTCTCATATGTAAACGCGGATTTAACGGATTATACGCGGATTAATACGGATCGTGCTAACATGTGTTGTGCACTTTCCGCTATATCCGCGCCTGCCCTGAGTTTATCGAAGGGTTGGATCCGCTTTATTCCGCGGCTTTTTCTTCTTCTTTAGTAGTTGTTAATAGAGAAAAATGGTCAATTAATATTTTTACTGTCTGATCTACGGCTTCCTCAGGAGTAATCGTTCCATCAGTTTCAATTTCCATTGTTAATTTATCATAGTTAGTGATATCACCAACTCGAACTGGAATAACTTTATAACCAACTTTTTGAACTGGTGAGAACAAGGCGTCGATCAAAATTGTTCCAATCTCAATTTCATCCTTACTTCTCTCTTCGGTCGGACTATATCCTCTTCCCTGTTCAACTGTAATTTCCATTTCCATTTCAGCGTTTTTATCAGTAAGAGTTGCTAGTACTAAGTCGGTATTAATGATTTCAACATCACTGTTCTTGTCAAAATCAGCGGCAGTTACGTCTTTTACTCCTTTAGTTTTCAAAGTTAACTTCACTGGCTCTGAGCTAAAAACTTTTAGATTCAAAGCTTTTAGGTTCAAACAAATATTCAAAACATCTTCCTTTACATTTTCCATAGATGAAAATTCTTGGTCTGCGCCCTTGATTTTCACAGCTGTAACTGCTGCGCCAGGAAGTGATGAGAGCAATACGCGTCTAAGTGCATTACCCAGTGTTGTTCCGTAGCCAAAATAGCATGGCTCAACGGTAAAAACAGATTTGTTTGCTTCTTTTGATTTTTCAAAAGAGATCTTTGACGGTAAAAGTAGCTTTTCCATATTTTTTTTGTGTTTATACTGCCTTCGGACTTATGTTGTCCTGCGACAGATATTGATTAATTATCTTTATTTAGAATAGAACTCAATAATTGCCTTTAGATCGAAACTCGGAATGTCTTTTTGTAAATTAGGAACTCCGATTACGGTGATCTCTAATGTCTTCAAATCAACTGCTAACCATTCTGGAAGTTGTCTCTTTTTTAATTTCTCAGCCAAATCGATAAATTGCGGCATCTTTAGATTTTTCGGTCGAATAGTTATCTTGTCTTTTACTTTCATTTGATATGATGGGATGTCCAGTTTTTTTCCATTGACTTGAAAAGCTCCATGGCCAATAGCTTGTTTTGCAAAATCTCTACTTCCACAAAATCCAGCTTTATATACTACATTATCCATTCTCATTTCCAAAAGATTGAATAAGTTTTCACCGGTTTCTCCAGCTTTTGTATTAATCGCTTTATCAAAATAATTTCTAAACTGTTTTTCCATGAGTCGATAAGTTCTCTTGGCCTTTTGTTTTTCACGAAGCTGAATTCCATAACCTGACATGCGACCACCTCGGCCCAATTTCAAACCATGTACGCCAGGAATATAGTTCCTTTTTACAAGAGCGCACTTCGTACTTTCACAACGTTCGCCTTTCAGCATTAGCTTCACGCCTTCTCTGCGACATTGTTTACATTTTTGGGTTAAATCTCTTCCCATATTTAAACTCGACGAGGTTTCCTTTTCCGGCAACCATTGTGCGGAATTGGAGTTACGTCTTTTATTGATAATACATTTAGTCCATTTGCATTCAATGCTCTTACTGCTGACTCGCGGCCCATACCCACACCACGAACAAAGACATTTACATCTTTGAGGCCATATGGTTTTGCTTTTTCAGCAGCATCGCGAACAATTACAGTTGCAGCATAAGGTGTAGCTTTTTTCGGTCCTCGAAATCCATTTGCGCCAGCGCTTGAAAAAGATATCACATTTCCAGCCTGATCAGTCAAAGAAACGATTGTGTTGTTGTAAGTCGCCTTTATATAAGCAGCACCAACTGTTACTTGTCTATATACTTTTTTCTTTTTCCCTTTTTTTGGTTTTGCTCCCTTTTTCCCTTCTTTTTTCTTTTTTGCCAATTCAACAGGTTCTTCAGAAAACTCGAGACCTCCCTCTTCCTTCTTGTCATCGCCACCAGAAGTTATTGAAGCAAAAGCATCATCAACGCTTGCTGCAGAATTCACAATTGAATCATATGCATCATCAACAGGAGCAGCTGCTGGTACAGGCTCTACAATTTCTTTTGGCTTTTTTTCATTTGTTGTTGTTTTTTCGTCTGCCATAGTAAACGTTTAAATTAACTTAATTAACTAATCAACTTAATCAACTAAGTTTTTTGCGCTGACGCCTTTCGGCCACTTCCTACTGTTTTTTTAGTATTACCACGAACACTTCTGCTATTCGTTTTTGTTCTTTGGCCACGGCATGGTAAATTTTTGTCGTGCCGTGAACCTCTATATGATTTAATTTCCTTCATTCTTTTTACGTTTGACATCACATCTCTCTTCAATGCTCCCTCAACTTTCTTTTTTTCAACTTCTATTCGGATGGTATTTACCTGGTCTTCACTCAAATCTTTTGTTCGAATATTCGTATCAATCTTCAATGTATCTAAAATTTTTCCTGAAGTTGTTAATCCAATTCCAAAAATATAAGTCAGAGCAATGACTATTCTTTTATCGTTTGGAATGTTTACACCTGCAATTCTAGCCATAAAAATTTAGCCCTGACGCTGTTTGTGCTTAGGGTTTTTACAAATCACATGGACTCTCCGTTCGCGACGGACAACCTTGCAATCTTTACACATTTTTTTTACTGAAGCTCTTACTTTCATATATATTTCAAAATACGATACTAAAAAAATAAAAAGTTTTCTTGGATTTTAAATTTTGATCAGTTTTGCTAAAAGCGATATGTTATCCGACCGCGAGACAAGTCATAAGGCGTTAATTCCACCTTTATCTTATCTCCGACCAGAATTCTGATTCTGTTCATTCGCATTTTTCCTGCTAGATGAGCTGTAATCGTATGCCCATTTTCCAGAGTTACGATGAAAGCTGCTGCAGGTAATAGTTCATCAACCACACCCCGCATTTCAATGATGTCTTTTTTTGCCATGAATTAAAGTAATTTAATTATAATGGTTTTAAAAAATATGTCAACACAAAACTTAATATCAAGCTATCGTTTGACATAGTTTAATAAAATTTATCTAATTTTAGCGAAATTATCTTAATATTTAATAATTTCTGAGGACAATATTATTTCTTAATTTACTTAACTATTTTAGCTAAAATTTAACATTTTGTCAAATGATCTATTCACAGTTAGATGCGTTTAAACATTTTATTCAATTCCTGGAACTTAAATTCCACCACACACGGACGTCCGTGCACGCATGTATATTGGTTATCCAGTTTTTCCAAATCATTAATCAGGGCCTCCATTCCATCAAATGACAGTTCGTCACCAAACTTAATTGCACTCTTGCAGGCCATCATTTTGAAAATTTTATCAATCGGTTCGCTGATCCGATCTTCAACAACAACAGTTTCAGTCAATTCATCTAAAAGCTGTAATACGATTTGTTTTAATTCTTGTTTTGCTAAAAATTGTGGCACAGCGGAAATTGCAAAACTGTTTCCACCAAAGTTTTCGATTTCAAATCCAAGGCGTTCAAACAAATCGGAATTGTCATTAATCAATCGCGCTTCGGATGCAGTCAATTCAATGTTCTGCGGAATTAACATTTTTTGACTGGCAAGTTTTCCGATCTGCCATTCACGTTTTATTTTTTCATATTGAACGCGCTCCGAGCTGGCATGTTGATCGTAAATTTTAATCGCCTCTTCAGTTTCGACAATAATGTATGAATTTTGTGACTGACCAAGGATTTTGTATTCTGGAATGAATTTTTCACTATCTTCCAATTCCTTTTCCAATTCCGCGCTTCTGATCCCTTCTGCTCCCTTCTTTCCCCTCTCCATATACTTATCAAAATCCATAACTGCCTTTTGAAATTCAACTGAGGGTTGCTTTGGGCTTTCAATTTTATATTTCAAATTTCCTTTGGAATTTGGGTTTTGGGTTTTGAATTTATTCCCCAAAACATCCGCAATCGGTACAAATTTTTTCATTTCAACCTCCGGCACTTGCCGATTCAAATCATTATCATCCAAAATTCGACTAACAACATTGTATGCGGTGCGATAAACAATTTGAGGTTCGGAAAAACGTACTTCCAATTTGCGAGGATGAACATTAACATCAATCTTCTCATTATCGATTTGAAAATTCAAAATGTAAACTGGATGCAATTCCTTCCCCAGCAAAGTTCCAAAAGCCTGTTTGATTTGCTTCGAAATAATATATTCATTAACCGGGCGATAATTTATAAATAAATACTGCAACTTCCGATTGTGCCGCGCGATCTGCGGTTTGCCGACAAATCCTGTAACAACGATGTCGTTCAGCTTCAGATCAACTTCAATCAGATGGTTAGCAACTTCATCACCAAGACAGTCCGCGATTCGAACCAACCTTTTTGCAGCCGGGAATTGATAAACTGTTTTATTATTATGAACTAATTTCCAATCGATCTTCGGAAAAGCTAAACAATAGTTTAAAAAAAGGTCAACAACATGGTTGAACTCGGTAACTGCGGTTTTTAGATATTTTTGGCGGGCTGGGACATTATAAAATAGATTTTTAACTTCAATATTGGTGCCATCGGCTGAACCCGCTTCGCTAATATCAAGTTGTCCATCTTCGATTTTGACGCAAGTTCCGGAAACTGAATTTTTGTTCTTTGTTGTTAAACAAAATTGGCTTACTGAAGAAATACTGGCCAGTGCTTCTCCGCGGAAACCAAGGGTCACAATTTTGAACAAATCTTCCTGCGAATTTATTTTGCTGGTCGCATGTTGTTGGATACAAAGCGTAGCGTCCTCTTTATTCATGCCAATCCCGTCGTCTGTAACTTTAATAAGGTTAATTCCCCCATTTTCAATTTCAATCACAATATTTCCCGCTCCAGCATCAAGTGAATTTTCGACAAGTTCTTTTACAACTGAGGCCGGGCGCTCCACAACTTCTCCAGCGGCTATTTGGTTGATTAACTCTTGGGGTAGAATTTTTATTTTCATATTATTTTTCAGTCAGGCGAGACGCCGGCGTCTCGCCTGGCTGTGTGTTATTCTGTCCCTACATGTTAGCATAAATAAAAATTATTGCAAAAAAAGCACCCCGCGTTGCGGAGCGCTATGTGTTTAACTAAAAATTTCTTCAAACTGCGTAGCCAATAAAATCATCAACGGCAACTATACATATTTTCACCTCTTGCCGCTGCACGTCGGATGCGCCATCTCTTTATTACTCGCGCCATGAAGACGGCAAACAAAAATAAGACAAATACGGTAACGAACACCCAAAAGAAAAGCTCACCAAACATTTTAGCCCCCTTGATTAATTGTCAAATGACATGTTTCGCTTTATCTTAGTACTATTATTTGAACTTGTCAACAGGTGTATTTTAAAATACTTTTACATTTTAACTTTGACCTAATTTTCCCTTCAGCTCTGAAATCTTCTGCAGAGCCTCTAGCGGAGTCATCTCTTCAACTTTGAGTTCAACCAACTCGCGTGAAACCTTTTTTTCTTCAGGTGTGATTGGCAAAGGCAGGCTCCCCTGCTCAGCCTTTTTTGTAACTGTAATATCACCTTTGGTTTCCAGTCCGCCAAGGATGTCAGTTGCTCGCTTTGTTAACGCTTCCGGCAAGCCGGCAATTTTTGCAACTTCGATTCCATAGCTCTCTGAAGTTGAGCCCTTTACAATTTTATGAAGGAAGACTACCTTGCCCTTGTCTTCGCTCACTGCCACGCAATAGTTTTCTGCGCGGTCAAGTCTTTCAACGACATCAGTTAATTCATGATAATGAGTGGCAAAAATAGTTTTCGAACCCAGATTGTTGTGAATATGTTCCATTATCGCCCAGGCTATGGAAACACCATCGTAAGTGGAAGTGCCACGGCCAAGCTCGTCAAGAATTATAAGTGAATTTTTTGTTGCATTATTCAAAATGTTGGCCGCTTCTTGCATTTCCGCCATAAAAGTTGAAACGCCCTGAGTCAAATTGTCAGACGCGCCAACACGAGTAAAGATTCGGTCAACAACACCAAGCTCCGCTTTTTCCGCTGGAACAAAACTTCCCAGCTGAGCAATTAAGCTAATGAGTGCAGTTTGCCGCAAAAATGAAGACTTACCACTCATATTTGGGCCGGTCAGCAAAAGAAATTCATTTTTCTTGTGATCCATTTGCAAATCGTTCGGAACATAACGCTCACTTTGAAATTTTTCGATCACCGGATGCCGGCCATTTTGAATTTCAATCTCTCCCCCATTATTTACAACCGGAAAAGCATAGTTATTTTCATTTGCTAAAATCGCAAAGCCGAGCAGACAGTCCAGCCGGGCAATTAGATCTGCTGTTTTTTGTAGATCCCCAAAGTATCCAACAATTTTTTCAACCGCTTCAACAAATATCTGTTGCTCCAAGCTGTTCATCCGGTCTTCAGCATTCAAAATCTTTTCTTCATGCTCTTTTAATTCCGGAGTAATGTAGCGCTCTGCATTTACAAGAGTTTGTTTGCGAATATAATCTTCTGGCACTTGGCCCAGATTTGTATTGCTAATTTCGATATAGTAGCCGTGAACTCTATTGAACTTCACCTTCATGGAATTTATTTTGGTACGTTCAACTTCTTTGGCCTGAAATTCGAGCAACCATTCTTTTCCACCAGTGGAAACTTTTCGAAGGTCATCTAGCTCCACATTATAACCATCTTTGATCATTCCGCCTTCAGTAATTAACGCAGGTGGTTCATCCACAAATGTATTGTCCAATAGTTTAATTAAATCTGCATGCTCATTTAATTCTGTCTGAGTTTTTTTGAGCAACTCTGCGTTTTTATTTTTTAATAATGACTTCAGCTCGGGAATTAACTGCAGTCCTTTTTTGAGGCCAACACAGTCACGCGCGCTCCCCCGTCCGCAACCGATTCTTCCCATCAGTCTTTCCAGATCCGGCATTGATTTTAATTTTTCAACCAAATTTTTGATTAAAATCAAATCTTTTTTTATTTCCTGAACGGATTTAGAGCGCTGATTGATCAAGTCCGCATTTATGAGCGGCAAAATCAACCAGCGACGAAGCATTCGCCCACCTAGACTTGTCACCGTCTTGTCAATGACGCCCAGTAAACTGCCCTGAATTTCGCCGGTGTAATTATTTTGAAACAGCTCCAAGTTTCGAATGGTCGCTTCATCGAGCACCATGTAGTCCGCAAAATTATAAGTTGAAATTTTCGTAATGTGACTGAGATCCGACTTCTGAGTGTCTTTCAAATATGCCATCAAGAGGCCGGCCGCTTCAATTCCAAGTTCCATGTTTTCGATTCCAAAGCTCTGCAGGTTTTTTGATTTGAATTGTCTAATCAGAATGTTGTACGGTTTTTCAAACGCGGACAGCTGAAATATATTTACATTATTTAGATTGCCTATAAATTCTTGATAGCGAGTATCATTGTACAATTCCTTTGTAACAACAACTTCTGAAAAATTAAACCGGTAAATTTCATTTTTCAATAAATTAAAATCATTTATCTCGGCAGTTTTGAATTCGCCGGTTGTTAAATCCGCAATTGAAAGTCCCCAGCGATTTTTTTGTAAGACTAGGCTGGCAATATAGTTATTGGATTTGTTATTCAAAGTTGAATTTACCAAAGTTGTGCCAGGTGTCACAACTTGAGTCACTGCGCGCTTCACAATTCCCGGCAGAGTGGGATCGCTGACTTGATCGCAGATGGCAACTCTTTTACCGGCCTTCAAAAGTTTGGCCAGATAATTTTCCAACGCGTGATGCGGAACTCCGCACATTGGCATTTCACTGGCGGTGCCTTTGTGCCGAGCCGTCAAAACGATATTGAGAATAACTGACGCTTCCTTGGCATCATCGCCAAACAGCTCATAAAAATCGCCCAATCGAAAAAACAACAACTCGTTTGGGTGATTGTCTTTGATTTCTTTGTATTGTTTCAGCATGGGGGTTAACTCGGCCATAGGTTACGAATTACTAATTTACTACGAATCTACATATAGCTACTAATATTCGTAGTCATTCGTAAATTAGTAACGGATTCGTAATTCGTAGCCTAATTAGTTTACCAAACATTACTGTTTTTATCAAACAAAAAAGCCCTGAAGTACATGCGTATTCTCGCATGACTTCAGGGCAAGCCCCTTGCGTTTCGCAAAGCTCTATGTTGAAAATTCTAACTGCCACCTGTCTGGCCCGAATACAGTTCATCAAACAAAGGGGGTTTACCGGCCAGCCTGAGTTTCAAAACCTGAAATTCGACTCGCAAACTTTTCAGCCACTCTTTTTGACTTTTCGGAGGAGGACTATCGAGGTCAGGAGGAAAGCCGGAAACAGCAAAACGATCCTGAGCAAGATCAAATCCATACTCTGTTTTCGCGTAGTCGATCATTTCTTCACGTAGAGCAATCGCCCGGTCAAAGGCCAGACCCTTGGCTCCAATAAATTCTTCCCTCAACTTTTCAGGAGACTCGCCTTGTTTCTTCGCCTTGTGGTAAGCCAGATTTCCACTGAACCCGGAAACGACCATAAAGGAATCCTCATCACTTGCGAGGAGAATCAGAGCTTCATCAAACTCCTGGAAAGCGACACTCACATCCAACTCTCTGCAATTCGGAGTAAAGAATACTGTGTCGTCATCTGGATTTTCATTGAGCTCGCTAACCGTCACATGCGAAGATGGGCCGATATGAGCAACCTGGAATTCAACCCGCCGACCGTGATTCCACTCTTCCTCGTTGTTCGGACGAGGAGAATAGGCATCAACAGGATAACTTGAAATCATGAACCGAGCTTTGGGTAGATCATAATTGAACTGATTCCTTGCCCGAGTGATGATCCTCTCAATTACCATATCCGCTCTGTGCATAGCGGAATGCTTGCTGGCAGCAGAAATGCGAGACAATGTTTCGTTACTTGCACCGGCACTACGCTCCTTTTGATAACGCAGAGGATCGTTATAGCTAGCCATATGCAGCATTGTATCTGGATCCACGATCAACTGCATGATGGCGTTATCAAATTCCCGGCTATCAACATCCGCCGGTAAATCCTTACCATTGGGCGCAAAATAAATGATTTGGTCGTTGATGCTTGTGTTGTAGCGAGTTGCTTCAGCTTTCTCTTCACAAACCGAAGTCGAAGTGTTGCAATTTCCTCCAACGAGCAAACCAATCGCACCGCCACAAATCAAGAGACAAAGGCCATACGCAATCAAACAGCTGAGAGAAAACTCAAACTTCTTCTTTGTATTCATCACAATCGTCATCTTGACCTCCTGTGCCACTCGAAGCTCCCCGTACACACGGGTGCGAAGAATGGCTTTGTTAACACAATTTAACGAACAAACTACTGAGTAGCATACTATATAATCATTATTTTGTCAACCCCGCCATCGGCGGGGTCAATAGTTCAAATATTTTTTGTACATATTTTTACTTAAATTACACCATTTATACATTTTATAAACAAAAAAGCGCCAGTCAAACCCAGCGCTTTATATTCTTATTGTGTGTCATCCCGAGCAAGTGAGTCGGAGCGAGCGAGTCGAGGGACCTAACTCTCATCTGAACTTTTCTTCTCATCAAGTACGACCTCTTGCTTCGCTCTAAGCTCTTCTGCCCAGTCCTCTTCTTTATTTTCTGGCTTAGGAGCTTCTTTTGTTTCTTCTTTTACAGGCTCTTTGGTTTCAACTTGAGGAGCTTCCTCTTTTTTCTCTTCTGCAGCTTCGTACAAATCCTTTGGCTCTTCTTTTTTTACTTCCGCTGGAGCTGGGGCCTGAGGGGCGTCTTTTTCACATTTATTACAATAATCAGGATTTTTTGTTGACTGTTTCACACCGGCCAACCCAGCAATCTTTGCTAAAAATCCAGTTATTGGTGCTTTACACTTTTTGCATTTAGTAGACATAAATAAAAGTTTCAGCCATGGGCTGATCCGCCTATGGCGGAAATTAAGTTAATTTGTTAATCTGTTCTAAGCATATCAGATAAACTTAAACTTTTCCAGTTTTTTCTATTAGCGATTATTAGCGACATTCGCATTATTAATAAAAAAGGTCCCACTCGTGGAGCGGGACATTTATTTTCAATTGAACTACTAATCACCCTTTTGAACTTCCGTCAGGGTCGAAAAACTGTCCGGGTGTCGGAGGAACAGTTCCTTGACGTGCTGAATCTGATCAGGATCATAGCATTCAGTCATCAAATGCTCTTCAGCCTCACCAAAGGCCGCAGTTGCTTTATTGGTCAGATGACTACAATCCATGTCATAAACAATCCTGGCGCCAACATTTTGATTGGGCTTGTCAATCACACCTTCAACAAAGTGCTGAGAAAGCCCAATAATCCTTGACCCCAAGTAAAAAGCTTCTTTGGGTTCATGAGTAACAAAGAAAATCGTCATCCCCGTCTCTTCCCAAATCTCAAGCATGAATTCCTGAAGAGAAAGACGATTCATGGGATCAAGAGCACCAAAGGGTTCATCCATGAGCAGGATCTTGGGCTTCATGATCAGGGCCCGAGCAATAGCAACTCGCTGACGCTGACCACCGGACAAATCAGAAATCCTTTTCTTCGAATTATCATCCTTTTGAGTAATCAGCCCCAATCGCTTCAGAAGCTCTCTGGCTTCATGGACATACCTTTCCGTATTTTTACGATATTGCCACCAACCCTTGCTCAGTTCCTTGCCGATAAGAACATTACCAATTGCTGTCAAGTGAGGAAAAAGACTATACTCCTGATAAACAATACCTCTGGTTATATCAGGACGCCTGACCTCGTTCCCCTGAATCAAAAATCTTACAGCCGAAGTCGGTCTTTGCTGCCCGAGAATCAGGCGAAGCAAGGTTGATTTCCCGCAACCGGACGGACCGACTACCGTTACAAATTCACCTTCAGCCACCGCCAAGTCAACATCTCCGAGGACAACCTTTTTCCCATAAGACTTGGTGGTATCCTCTGCGTAAATGATATAGTCACCGGGAGATTTTCTCGATTTCAAAATCATGATTTCACCTCCCTATAAGTTATTGCTGGTTGCAAACCATTTGCATTTCCAACGGGAAAAAAGGATCAAGATCACATTGAGTAAAATCGCTACCAGTGTAATCCACATTACGATTGGAAACATAAGAGCCAAATTGTAACTTCGTCTGAGCAAATACATCCGATGGGCAAGACCACTGCTAGCTCCAAGCCCCTCGGAAACAATCACAAAAATCCAGGCCGGGCCAAGGTAAATTTTGACCATTTCCAAAAAACGAGGTAAGAGCTGAGGCAAAACAATCCTGATTATATATGACGCAGGATTTCCACCGAGAGTAAGAGTTGTCACCAATTGTTCATTGGGAAGACTACTTACTACTCGTGCGACATCTCGAGATTTCAGGAAACATGTCCCAAAAACAATCAAGAATATTTTCGCCGGCTCCCCCGTACCAGCCAGTACAAATAAAATTGGGACCAAAGACACGGGAGGAACAATTGAAAAAGTCGTTACAATTCCATTCATCAAAGCCCTAATCCAGGGGAAGACCCCCATACCTACGCCGATGAACAACGACAAAACAGAAGCGATCATGACCCCCAAGAAAAGTCGTTTCAAGCTTGCCGACGTATCACTCAAAAAAAGATTAACTTCTTCTCTTTTGTTTGTTTCAGTGACATACTTTTTCATTGCCTCGTACATATCAGATGCATAGGGCAACACTTTTTTCGATACGTTTGGGTCATTGTGATATTCTTCGGCCTTTGCGTTATTAAAAATCCCCTC